>DBPV01000044.1:0-79734 GCA_002304995.1 Syntrophaceae bacterium UBA1411 | reverse complement strand
TGCGGCAGGGGAATGCCGGAGGCAATGGCCATTTCCTCCACGACGTTGACCAGCCGCCGTTCGTCCGGATCGGTCGTGTCGGGAGCGACGCGCCTGCCGCCCAGCATTTCGGCCACGGCCGGTCCGCCTTTTTTCAGCGTCTGCATTTTATAAAGGCTGGCGGCGAGAATGATCATGACGATGACCATCGCTGCGAAAAGAAAAAAAGGCGGATCGAAAAAGGTAAAGCCCGCCAGCCGCGTCCGGTAGCCCTGCGCCGCGCCGGAATTAAACAGCGTGTAAGCCTGCGTGCCGACGAAAAGATACCACACCAGGCGGATGACCAGCGTGGTGACGGCGACGACGACGGCCACGGCGCCGATAAACAAAATCATCTGCCGCCGGCAGCTTTTGCGGGCCGCGGCCTGCCTGGCGAAAAAGTTGGTCGGACGATCGGCGGTCATCGGCGCTTCGTCGTCAGCTGAACGATACTTTCGGCGCCTGACGCTCTTCGGCTTTTTCCACCGCTTCGAGCAGAGCCGCCGTCTTGAAGTCGAAGGTGGAAGAGACGATGTTGTCCGGAAACTGCTCCCGCCTGGTGTTGTACACCGTTACGGCGTCGTTGTAGGCCTGGCGCGCGAAGCTGATTTTGTTTTCCGTGGACGTGAGCTCCTCCATCAGGTCGCGAATGGTGGCATCGGCTTTGAGGTCGGGGTAGGATTCCACAACGGCGACGAGTTTGGAAAGCACTCCGGCGAGCGATCCTTCCGCCTGGGCGAGTCCGGCCATGGCGGCCGCGCTGCCCGGCGCGGCGGCTGCGGCTTTGCTCGCGTCGACGGCCGTGTTGCGGGCTTTTATTACCGCTTCAAGCGTGGCGCGCTCGTGCGCCAGGTAGCCCTTGGCCGCCTCCACCAGGTTGGGAATCAGGTCGTAGCGGCGCTTGAGCTGGATGTCGATCTGCGTGTAGGCGTTTTGGTAAAGATTTCTGAGCGAGACGAGGCTGTTGTAAATTCCGACGAAATAAAAAGCGATGACGGCAAGTATGATGACCAGAACAATCAATGGAATCATGGGACCCTCCTTCACATTACGCCCGGACGGGCGCATTTTTGACGCTGATCGGCTTTATCGGATCATCCTTTATTTTTCTTGAGGTCGCCGGTGACGACCAGATTGTCGCGGTGAATCACCTCATCGTAGTCTTTGTGTCCCAGCACGGAAAAGATCTGCGCGGTCTTCAGTCCCAGTATCCGGCGGACATCGCCTGCGCTGTAGTTGACCAGCCCCTTGGCCAGCAGGATGCCGTCGCGGTCCATGCAGGCGACGGGGTCCCCGGGATCGAATTCCCCCTCGACGGCGGTGATGCCCGACGGCAGGAGGCTCCTGCCTTTTTCGAGCAGGGCTTTTTTGGCGCCGTCATCGACGATCAGGCGGCCGCGGGGGCGCAGCGTGAAGGCAATCCAGTATTTGCGGCTCGCCAGACGCGCGGTCTGCGGCAGAAAGAGGGTGCCGATTTCCCTGCCCGCCATAATATCCGACAGGACTTTTTTTCTTTTTCCCGGCGCGATGATGCAGGGAATCCCGATGGAGGTGACTTTCCTGGCGGCGGCGATCTTGCTTTTCATGCCGCCCGTTCCGACGGACGAGGTTTCCTCCGTCGCGGCCGCTTCGATGGCGTCGGTGAATTCACAGACCAGGGGAATCAGCCTAGCTTTTTTGAATTGGGAGGGATTGCAGTCGTAAAGTCCGTCGGTTGCCGTCAGATTGATGAACAGATCGGCCTCGACGACGTTGGCGATCATGGCGGCAAGATTGTCGTTGTCGCCGAACTTGATTTCATCGACGGCGACGGAGTCGTTTTCGTTGAGGATCGGCGTCACGTGCCATTCCATCAGCGTGGAGAGGGTGTTGCGAATGTTGAGATAGCGCTGCCGGTCCGTCAGGTCCGACATGGTGAGCAGAATCTGTGCGACGTAGAGGTTGTTTTTTTCAAACGCCTTGGAATAGATGCGCATGAGCCGGCCCTGGCCGACGGCTGCCGCCGCCTGCTTCTCCGGAATGCTTTTGAGTTTGCCGGTGATATTCAGGCGGTGCTTGCCCGAGGCGATGGCGCCGGACGTCACCAGGACGATGGAAAAGCCGCGCCGCGTCAGGTCGCACATTTCCTGGACGAGCGCCTCGATGATTTTGAGATCCAGGCCGTCCGCGCCGGTCAGCACCGCAGAGCCGACCTTGATCAGGATTTTCTTGACGGCAGACAGGGTTGAAAGGCGGATGTTATTCATGGTCGTCATTTTTCGCTTGGTTCAGGACGGTCGCAATTTTCTGTAAAATTTCCGGTACGCCCTCGCCGGTGGCCGCGGAAAAAGGATGCAGCATTATCCCTTTTTTCGAAAATTGCGCAACGGTTTTTTTGAGTTTTTCCCGCACAAAGGGCAGGTCGATTTTGTTGAGACAGACGATCTGCGGCTTGTCCAGAAGCTGCGGATTGAAGCCTGCGAGCTCCTTGTTGATGGCGGTGAAGTTTTTCCATGCGTCGGTGCGCGTCTCTTCGGCAATGTCGATCAGGTGTACGAGCACGGCGGTGCGCTCCACGTGGCGCAGAAATGAAATGCCCATGCCCAGCCCCGCGGAAGCTCCGGCGATCAGACCGGGAATGTCGGCGACGACGAAGCTCGGGCTGTCCTTGTATTGGACCACGCCCAGGTGCGGCACAAGCGTTGTAAAGGGATAGTCGGCGACTTTGGGGCGGGCCGCCGAGATCCGTGAAATCAGCGTGGACTTGCCCGCGTTGGGAAATCCCACCAGCCCCACGTCCGCGAGCAGCTTCAGTTCCAGAAGCAGCGTGCGCTCCTCGCCCTCCATGCCCTCCTGAGCGAAGCGCGGCGTCTGGTGGGTGGAGGTTTTGAAGTGGGCGTTGCCTTTGCCGCCGATGCCGCCGCGGGCCGCGACGAACGTCTGCCCTACCGCAGCCAGGTCCGCGAGAATCTCGCCGGTTGCGAAGTCCTTCACCAGGGTTCCGGGCGGAACGACGACCGTCAGGTTCTCCGCGCTGGGGCCGGTCCGGTTGTTGCCGGAGCCGTGTCCGCCGTTTTTGGCAAAATGATGCTGCTGGTATTTTAAATCCAGAAGCGTGTGATGGCTGCTGGAGGCGCAAAGAATCACATCGCCGCCCTTGCCGCCGTTGCCGCCGTCGGGGCCGCCTTTGGGGATGAACTTTTCCCGCCGGAAACTGACGGCTCCCGCGCCGCCGTGCCCGCCCCGGACAAATATCTTTGCTTCATCGACAAACTTCATGTGCTTTTACCTGATGTTTCCGACGCATGTAGAAAAAGGTTTCTTTTGCCTTGTTTAAACCGTTCCCGGAAAAGGAGCAAGAAAAAAGGCGCTTAGAGTCTTAAGCGCCTTTTGCAGTCGGATGGAAACGGCTGGTTTATGCCGCAGCCGCAGCGTAAACGCTGACCTTCTTGCGGGTTTTGTCGAGTCTTTCGTATTTGACAACACCGTCGATGAGCGAAAACAGCGTGAAGTCCTTGCCCATGCCGACGTTGTTGCCCGGATGAATTTTGGTGCCCACCTGCCGAACGATGATCGATCCGGCATGGATTTTTTCGCCGCCGAATACTTTGACGCCGCGCCGCTGCGCGTTGGAGTCTCTACCGTTGCGGGAGCTTCCCTGACCTTTTTTATGTGCCATGATGTCCTCCGCCTATATCGTGATCTTCTTGATTTTCATGCTGGTTAATTCCTGGCGATGCCCGGTCTTCTTTCTGAAGCCCTTGCGGCGCTTCATTTTGCCGATGAGCAGCTTGGGGCCTTTTGTCTGAGCAACGACTTCGCCGGTCACCGTGGCGCCTTCCACAAACGGTTTGCCGATCGTGACGGTGTTGTCATCGGCGACCATCAGAACTTCGTTGAAAACGACTTCGGCGCCCTTGTCGCCTGCCAGTTTTTCGACCAGCACGACATCGCCTTCGCTGACCTTGTGCTGCTTCGCCCCTGTTTTAATGATTGCGTACATAACCTTATCCTTCGTTGGCGTTAAGACTGGACCTTATAGACAAATTAGGCGTGTTTGTCAATAGAATTTCCTGCCGTCCCTGATATTTTCCACAGACGCGGTAAAGCCGTCCAATATCTTGATATGATTAAGATCGCTTCCGCCATGACCCGGAAACGGCGTGATGGCGGGAAATCGACCGCCCGGCGCAGACGCGCGCCTCTGTCAAAACCTGTGGAAAATTGAGCGGGAAAAAATGCGCTTGCCTGAACCGGATGCCGGAGGGTACTATTTCAACGGGTTCGGCAGGCTATTGCCGGGCAAGGGTGGATGCATGTACAGACGTTTTTTTTATTCGATTCTCGTGATCGGCATGATGTTACTGGCGGCGTTTGCCGCCGAAGCGGACGAACCGCAGCGGCGGGTTGTCGCAACGCGTCTGGTTGCGGAAGGAATTGATCCCGAGCAGGCGCAAAACCTCCTGCAGGATCCCCGCGTGACCGTCCGTCCGGAGATTGTCCTCAAAAACCTGTTTTACTCCAAGCCCAGACCGAGCCGGCAGCGGCCGGAAGTCATGGAGGTGGATCCGCGTCAGATCGCGCGCGGCCGCTCCTTTATTGCAACGCATGCAATGATGCTCGACGCCGCCCGGAAGCGCTTCGGCGTTTCGCCCCGGATCATTACGGCGATTCTCATCGTCGAATCCTGGCTGGGCGACTATCCGATGCCCTACGGCGTCTTCAACGCTTACGCCAATCTGGCTTTTCTTCTGGATCCGGATTATCTTAAAAACCTGCAGGAGCGCTATGCGGCGCAGTACCCGCAGCTCAAAGATGAAGCCACGCTGGCCCGGGCAAAAACAAAAGCCGTCTGGGCGGCGGGCGAGATGGTTTTTCTTTTGCACCTCGCCAATCACCTGGACGCCGATCCCCTGACGTTCAAGGGCTCGTTTGCCGGCGCGATGGGGCCGGGCCAGTTTATTCCGTCTTCCTTCTGGATTTTCGGCATCGACGGCGATGAAGACGGTCTGGCCAGTCCCTTCAACATGGCCGACGCAACGCTCAGCATGGCGAATTATCTGTACCGGTACGGCTGGCGCGAGGATGCGCCCCTCGAACAGAAGCGCAAGGCGCTCTGGTACTACAACCGCAGCGATGTGTATGTGAATACGGTCCTCATGGTGTACGGGGAATTGGAAAAGTAATCGCCGGCCCTGGACAAGGCCGGCGATGATGTCTTTGGTTACCAGGGATCGACAAACGTGTGGCCGGCCTGATCCGGTTGCCGGGCGGGCGCCGCCTTCAAACCGCGCATGATCCATTTGCGGGTGTCCGCCGGGTCGATGACCGAGTCGATTTCCAGATGGGCGGCCATGTTGATCGCTTTGCCGCGTTCGTAAAGCTGGGCCACCAGAAACTCGTAGAACTCTTCGCGCTTCTGCGGATCTTCGATGGCCGCGAGCTCCTTCTTGAAGCCCGCCTTGACGGCGCCCTCCAGGCCCATGCCGCCGAATTCGCCCGTGGGCCAGGATGTCGTAAAGAAGGATTCGTGGAATCCTCCCCTGGCCATGGCCATGACGCCCAGGCCGTAGCCCCGGCGCAGGACCACCGTGAAATAAGGCACTGTGACGTGCGAGCCGACGACGAACATCCGGCAGACGTGGCGGACCTGGGCGCGCTTTTCGATTTCGGGACCGACCATAAAGCCGGGCGTGTCGCACAGGGACAGAATCGGGATGCCGTGGGCGTTGCAGATCATCATCAGGCGCGCGGCCTTGTCCGCGCCTTCGGCTTCGATGGCGCCGGCCATGTGCATGGGATTGTTGGCGATGAGACCGAAGGGGCGCCCCTCGATGCGGAGAAAGCCCGTCACCATGCCGGGGCCGAACTTGGGACGGAGCTCCAGGAAGGAGTCCTTGTCGGCGAGCGCTTTAATGACGTTGCGCACGTTGTAGGCGCGCTTGCGGCTTTCGGGAATGGCGTCGCGCAGCTTCAGCGGATCGCCCGCTTCCCACGCCGGCAGCGGCCCCTGGAAATAGGAAAGATATTTTTTGGCCACGGCAACCGCCTCGGCGTCGTCGGCGACCTCGATATCCACGACGCCGTTTTGCGTCTGTACGTCCATGGGGCCGACGTCTTCCGGCCTGAAGACGCCCAGGCCGCCGCCTTCGATCATGACCGGGCCGCCCATGCCGATGCTGGAGTCGGTCGTGGCGATGATCACGTCGCAGCAGCCCAGAAGCGCGGCGTTGCCGGCGAAGCAGAATCCCGACACGATGCCGACCACGGGCACGTATCCGCTCAGCCGTGCGAACAGACCGAACGTCGTCAGATCCAGGCCGGCCACCATGACGCCTTCGGCGTCGACGTCGCCCGGCCGCCCGCCGCCGCCTTCGCCGAAGAAGACGAGCGGAAGTTTCTGGTCGTAGCAGAGTTTCAGCATGCGGTCCTTTTTCTTATGGTTGAAGTAGCCCTGCGTGCCGGCGAGCACCGTGTAGTCATAGGCGAGCACCATGCATCGCGCCTTGTCTTCTCCGAAACGATTGCCGTTCACGGATCCGACGCCTGCGATCATGCCGTCGGTCGGTGTTTTCGCGATCAGGTCGTCGAGCGGCCGCCGGCCGCGCTGCGCGGCGATGGCCAGCGCGCCGTATTCGATGAAGCTGCCCGGGTCGCACAAATCGTTGACGTTGGCGCGGGCCGTGCGCTGGTTTTTCTGTTTTCTCTTTTCCACGACATCGGGGCGGTTTTCGTCCAGACCAAACGCAAGTCGTTTGATCAGTTCGGCCAGCTCCGGCCGGATCGGTTTTGTTTCGCCGCCGGCAGGATTTGCCGTCCGGTCTTTGTTCTGATCTCGATTCATACGTTGTGCACTCCTCTAGGGTTATTCAAAATGACGGTCGTGCCGGCGCGGTGGAGCCGCCGTCCGGCTTTTTTGTGCGCGCAGGCGCCCGGCCGGACGCGGATGCTATAATTTTTCGCGGTTTATTTCCATCGTTTTTCCCGGAAAGCATTTTCGTGGCGGGCAGCGGCGAAACGGCCGGTCGAAAAATCGACAGACACGGCAGGCCGCGGTGCGGCGAGCCGGCGGGAAAAGCGCCAAGAGTTTATGCACTGTCCGATTTTGCGCTTAAGCCATATTTCTTGAAAATATAGTCGTTGTCCTCGCCGATGCCGGCGGAAATCCACTTGATGCGCAGGGGCGTTCGGGACATCTTCCCCGTGATGGGCAGTGTGACCACGCCGTATGCCGGATGTTCTATTTTATTGAAGGTGCCGCGGACCTGCCAGTGTTTATCTTGCAGAACATCTTTTGCGGTGAGCATTTTGGTGGTCACGGGAAGCCCTCCGCCGCGCCATTTGGAGCGGGCCGCTTTCACGCTGTACGTGGAAAATTTTTCGTTGATCTCGCCGTAAGTCAGATCGGCCACGGCTTTTTCCACGATCCCGTTGAGTTCGAGAACTTTATCGATATCGTCCGTGATGCGGTCCAGAAGCGTTTTCCAGTCCTCCTCGATTTTCCATTTGCCTAAAAGTTTCAGGGCGGCCCGGAAATCCTGATCCCGGAAGCAGGCAATCGCCACGTAACCGTCCTTGCATTTGAAAAATCCGTAGGGGCAAAGACCGTAGTCCAGGGTCCCGTACCGAATGCGCGGCTTCTTCCAGACATAGCCGATGGTCGGCGGAAATCCGACGCAGGACGCAAAGGCGTCGGCTGCGGCGATGTCGATCATCTGCCCTTCGCCCGTGCGGCGTTTGAAAAGCGATGCAATCAAGCCGCCGCAGGCCGCTCCGACGGCGGACGTATAGCCGGCGGCGTAAAAACCGGCGCGCGTCGGCCAGTTGTAGGGCTCCGGTGCAGAGGGGAGGTCGCCGATGAGAGCGGCAAGACCCGATTCGGCCTGGCTGGTCAGGTCCGTCCAGGGCGTATGCGCCGCTTCCTGTCCCCTGGCCGTGTAATGGCCGTAGGGCGTGATGGCGATGTAGATCAGGCCGGGATTGAACTCCCGGAGCTGCCGATAGCCGATGCCCCATTCGTCCATTTCGCCGGGAGCAAACGTTTCGATGAGGATATCCGCCTGTTTGGCAAGACGCTTGAGGTTTTCGCGCCCTTCGGCGCCGGCGAGGTCCAGGGTGATGTGCCGTTTGTTGCGGCTCTCCATCAGATAGGGGACGCCCACGCCCTGGATGTTGGCGCCGTAGGGGCTCAGAATGCGCGACGGATCTCCTTCGGGAGGCTCAACCTTGATGACCTCGGCGCCGGCTTCGGCGAAAAAGCTGGCGGTGACATTTCCGGAAAAATTGGCGTAGCTCAAATCGAGAACCATCATGTCGTCCAGGGCCTCCGGTTTTCCCTCGACGGCCATCATCTTGGAAAGAAACTGGCTCCACTCGGAAAGAGGCTTCGACGCTCCCTTTTTCTGCAGGTATCTGGAATAGACGCGCTCTTTAATGGTCCTCACCCCCTTCGTAGTTGAATATCTTGTCTTTGGCGATGTCGTGGTAAATGGGCGGTCTCTGCCCGACCCGGTAATCCCAGTTGCCCACAACCCGTTCTTTTTCAAGTGCTTTGATTTCGGCTTCGGAAAGCCCCAGAATTTTTTTGAACACGTAGCGGTTGTGATAGCCCAGCGGCCGGGTGAGCCATTTTGTCCGGCCCGGCGTTTGGCTCAGCATGGCGATCGGTCCTTCAATGACCAGTTTCCTGTACATGTCGTCGTTGTAATCGATGACGCTGCCCCGTTCCCTGCGCCACGGATCGTTCGCAATTTGGACGTCGTCCAGAACTTCCGCCGCGGCAAAGCGGTGCCTGCGGCCGAGGGCGACAATTTCGTCCGCATCTTTTTCTTTGATCCAGGATTCAACCGCTTTGCCTAAGGCCTCGGCAGAGTCCGCCTGGAGCCGGCGGGCGGCTTTTTGATATCTTTCGTCACGGGCCAGGTCGTCGCGATTCATCGCCTTGCACAGGGCCTGAAACTGTTTGTCGGTGGCAATGCCGAGCGCCAGAAACTTTCCGTCCCGCGTTTTGAAAATTCCCGAAGGAGAGCAATTCGGGTCCGCATTGCCGGTGCGTTCCAGGTCCTTTCCCATGGCGTCGGCATAGGTGAAGTGGAAAAGCGACCGCATCAGGATTTCCGCCTGGCAGCCGTCGATGTACTGACCTTCACCCGTGCGCTCCCGGTAGTTGAGCGCGATCAGGATGAGCATGGCCGCGAAATAGCCGGGAAAGAAATCGCCGAAAAAGTCGGGAACCTTGAAATACTTGTCCGTACCGGGATGACCGGTCGCCGCCAGAACGCCGCTGGCGCCCTGCGCCAGGAGGTCCCAGCCCGGAAAATACCGGTAAGGCCCGAACTGTCCGTAGGTGCTGAGGCTGGCGTATACGACTTTCGGATTGATCCGACTCACCTGGGAATAGCCGATGCCCCAGGCCTCCACGGTCCCGGAGGTGAAATTCTCAATGACCACATCCGCTTTTTCAGCAAGCCTGAGGATCAGATCCTTGCCCTTGGGTTTTTTGACGTCGATGCCGACGAAATATTTGCCGGGATTGATAAAGTGCCACAGCGGATTGGAATGCTTCCAATACTTGCCCCAGTAAGTTCCACCGCGCCAGTAGTCGCCCTGATACGGGACTTCCACCTTGATGACGTCGGCGCCGAACTGACCCAGCACTTTTGCCGTGGTCGGGCCGAAAATCATGTGCGACAAATCCAGAACGCGCAGCCCCGAGAGAGCCTCCTTTTTCCGGGCGATGTCCTCCGGAGCAAAAAGCTTTTTCGTAAACTCAAAATAGTCTTCGGTCATGGTCACATTCCTATGTAAGCTTTCTTCACCAGTTCACTGTTCAGCAGAAATTCGCTGCTTCCTTCGAGCACTACGTGGCCGTCCTGCAGGACATAGCCCCGGCTCGCGATTTCCAGGGCGTAGAGGGCATTCTGTTCGGAGAGCAAAACGGTAATGCCGTCGGCGGGGAAGGTTTTGATGACATCGTAGATCTGCGACATGATGAGCGGGCTTAAGCCCAGCGACGGTTCGTCGATCATGAGCAGTTTGGGCTGCGCCATGAGTCCGCGGGCGATGACCAGCATCTGCTGTTCGCCGCCGCTCATCAGACTGGCCCGCTGTTCGGAGCGCTCCTTCAGGATGGGAAACAGGGCGCAGACTTTTTCCATCATTTGTTTTCGATTTTTCCAGGCTTTCCTGGTCGAGGCTCCCATCAGCAGGTTTTCCTTGACGCTCAGGTAGGGAAAAATCTTTCTGCCCTCCGGAATCTGGGAAATGCCCAGGTGGACAATCTGATCGGAAGACAGATGCCCGATGGATTCGCCCCGGAAGGAAATGGTTCCCGATTTGGCGGGCAGAACACCGGAGATGCTGTTGAGCAGGGTGGTTTTTCCCGCGCCGTTGGCCCCCAGAAGCGCAACCAGTTCTCCTTCGCGGATGTCCAGAGTGACACCGTGGAGGACGGGGATGACGCCGTACGCGGCTTTTAAATCTTTAATGTTGAGCATATCTCGCTCCCAGATAAGCTTCGATGATTTTGGGGTCTGCTGTGACTTCGCGCGGAGGCCCTTCGGCGATCTTTTTTCCGTACTGCAAAACGACCACCCGCTGTGTCGCATTCATGATGATCTTCATGACGTGCTCGATCCACAAAATGGTAATGGCAAACTGGTCCTGCGCGCTCCAGATCATATCCAGCGCCCGGGAGGCCTCCGTGGGATTCAATCCCGCCATCACCTCGTCGAGGAGCAGCAGCTTCGGCGTTGTCGCCAGCGCCCGGGCGAGCTCCAGCATGCGCAGTTCGTAAAGATTCAGGTCGCGTGCCAGCGTGTCGCGCTTGGAAAAGAGTCCTACAAACTCCAGATAGTAGGAGGCTTCCAGGGCCGCGTCGGGAAGACTCATGTGGGAGCGTTTCTTGCCGTTGAGCACGCCGACCAGAACGCCGGCAAGGGCGGTCATGGATTCAAAGGGCTGCGGGATCTGGTACGTCCGGGAGATGCCCAGCTTGCAGATTTTGTTGCTGGCCAGGCCCGTGATGTCCGTTCCGTCAAAACGAATGGAACCGCGGTCGGGCTTGTAGATGCCGCAAATCAGATTCAGCAGGGTTGTTTTGCCCGCGCCGTTGGGGCCGATAAGTCCCACCACTTCTCCTTCTTTAACGGAAAAGCTGACGTCGCTTACGGCGGCCAGGCCGCCGAAATTTTTAGATACGGATGATATTTCCAGCATGGGACTATTCTCTCCTCACATGCAATTTGGGGAAATAATCGCGGGGGCGTCTTTTTTTATACAGGCCCCACAGTCCCTCTCCGCGGGGAAGAAAGACGATCAGGGCAATCAAAACCAGCGGGAAGACGAAATAGTTTACCGGCCCCAGAGCTCTTAAGGAATCTTCGACAATGGAGATCAGATAGGCGCCCGGAATGGCGCCGTAGAGAAAGGCCCTTCCGCCGACGATCACGATAATCAGGATTTTCGTCATGAACTCGAGCGGAAGATAGGTGACGCCGGCAAACGTGCGGAACGTGTGCACGATAAACCAGCCGACAATCCCGGTTAAAATGGACGGCGCCACATAAAAGAATACCTTGTAGGCGTCGACCCGAATGCCCATCATGCGGGCGACATTCTCGTTTTCATTCACCGCCGCCATGCTGATGCCGATCCGGGACCTTACCGTCCGGTCGCAAAACAAAAGGTAGAGCAGCATCAAAATGAGCGACAGGTAGTAATAAGCCACATAGTTCCAGGTGACTTTATCAAACGACAACAGGGGGCTCATTCCCACGAGACCCACTTCTCCGCGGAAGATATCGCCCCAGATGTAAGTGACGTCGAGAAAAGTGAGCGGCAGAATCAGTGTGATCAGCGAAAAGTAAAGGCCCTTGGCAATCCAGGTGGTGGGGCTTAAAAGCAATGCGATTCCGGCGCAAACGACAATCGTTGCCAGAAGCGTCATGGCCGGATTCCAGCCGAAATGGAGATTCAGGAGCGCCGCTGTGTAGCCTCCGATACCCAGGTAGAGCTGCGGACCGAAATTGACCCGTCCGGTTCCCAGCATCTGCAAAGCCAGCGGAATGGCAATGGCCGCGTAGAGATTGGCCGTGGTGATCATGGTCAGGATATGCGGATAGCTGTAAACGAAAAAGGGCAGAAGAAACAGGATACCGATGCCGATGGTCGGGTTTCTCCAGTAGCGCGGTTCGATGACCCATTCCGTTTTTTTGTCCCGCCAGCGGGCGACGATGCGATCACGGCGTAATTCAAAATTTACCATAGCGTTTCTCCCGCAAAAATCCCTCCGCGCCGATAAATCATGACGATCAGGGTGACAATCAGAGCTGCAAATCCCATGAAGCGGGGGACAAAGATAAAACTGACCGAGGCGTGAATGAAGCCAATCAGATAGGAGGCAACGATACTGCCTTTTAAATTGCCCAGGCCCCCGAGAATGGAAATCAGCATGGCCGTCATCAGCAGGGGCGCGCCCATGAACGGATCGATCCCCCAGAAGGGCGCGATGACGACCAGGCAGATGGTCGGGGGGATCACCGAGAGGATCATGGCCAGGTAGTACATCCGGTTGACGTTGGCGCCCATGAGCAGAGCCGCCGGCAGATTCTGGCTGATGGCCCGGACAATCAGGCCGATGCGGGTTTTCATAAACCAGACGACGTAGGCGGTCGTGACCAGAATACCCGCCAGGGCGGCGATAATCATCTGCCAGGCGATGGTGACGCCGCCGATGGTGACGACGTCGTCAATGATGGTGGAAGGAATGCTGACGCCGGCCGTCACCGGGAAAAGGTAATTGGCCAGGTGGGCGACGGCGAGGAACACAAGAATCGAAACGGTCAGCAGAATCTCTTCCTCCTCCATGTAACGCTGAAAGACGCCTTTGTAAAAAACAATCAGCGCAAAGGCGCACTGGACCACTATCATGAGCAAAATGCTGGGCACCAGTCCCAGGTGCGCTTCCTCCATGAAAGCCCAGGTCAGGTAAGCGGCCAGAACAAAGACGACTCCGTACCCGAGGTGAAAAATCCGGAGGACACCGCAGATCAGCGAAAACCCGAGGGCGATTAAAAGGTAAATCGAACCCCAGATCACGGTGTAAATGACGATTTGCAGCAGGGTATCACTCATAGGGTCTGCTCTCCCTTTTTTGAAGCGGATTCAGAGGATATCCGAATCCTAACCGTTGCTTGTTTTTCGTCTGGAACCGGCTTTGGCGCAAAGAGGGAATCCGCGCCGGACAGGCACGGATTCCCCCGGCCGGCTATTTGCGCAATTCCTGCGGCGATTTGTAATCGGCCATCTTGTATTTCAGCGGATAGATGACTTTCATTTCTCCGTTTTGCCACTGTACGATGGGGGTGATGTATTTGGGCGGCGGCAGGTTATAGTGATACTGGGGGTGCCAGCCGATGCTGCCCAGAACGGCCACTTCTTCCACCTGTTCCAGCTGCTTGATCAACTGGTCAATGTTGCCCGTTGTGCCCGCTTTTTCGATGGCCTTTTTGAAACCGTAAAGCGTGTCGTAGGTCGTATGGGACCCGAAGATGGGGCCGACCTTGTAATTTTTCACCAGGTTATCCATGAAAGGAATCGTTTTAGGCGTGATGGGAACCCGGACCAGCGAGGAACCGACCATGACGCCGGTTACTTTGCCTTCGGTCATCTTCCAGGCCGGCGGCATTCCGGCCAGTCCGCCCCAGATGAAGACCGGAATATTTCTGGCGCTGGACTGCGACCACTGCTTGATAAAAGCCGGCTGGTCGATGTATCCGACGACGCAGTCGATCAGGTCGGCCCCGGATTTGGCGATGGCCTCGAAAATGGGATTGAACATTTTCTGATCGAGAGACGTCGTGGTTTCATAAACGACATTCAGGCCCTTGGCCCTGTAAATGCCCGGCAGGGAATCCGAAACACCGGGAATGCCCTTGCGCAACGGTTTGGTCCACTCCATGTCTTCGTAAACGATGGCGACTTTTTTGGCTTTGATTTGATTTTTAAAGCAGTCGATGTTGTCGGGGGCCAGAATTTTCAGATAGTTGGTTGAAATGGCGTAGTACGTCTGAAAACCGAAGCGGTATTTTTTATAGTTGTCGCGGACGCGATGCCAGATATCGTCTCCGGAGCCGATGGTGCAGAAAAAGACATGCGGGTATTCGGGAAACAACTCGGCGCCGATTTCCATGCCGGCCACGCCCATTTCCACTTTTTCGGCGATGAAAACGGCCAGGACCCGGTCGTTCATCACCAGTTTTTTGTAGATTTCAACGCATTTGGGAATTTCGCCCTTGGTGTCTTCGACGATCAGCTTGACCGGGCGTCCCTGGATGCCGCCCGCCTTGTTGATTTCATCGACGGCCATGGTGGCTGCGCCTTTGGCGCTGAGCGAAAAGGGGGCGGACATATTGCCCATCAGGCCGATTTTAATCGGTCCTGCCGTGTCCGGGCCGGCGGCCCCTGCTCCTGTGACAAGTAGAAAAAAAACCAAAATCGTTCCGGCAAACAGACGCATCTTTTTCATAATGATAACCCCCTGTTCCCTAAGTTTTTTTATCTTGACAAGAACTTTTCGTGTGACTTATATAGCGCTCATTATATAAAATTCGGTAAAACGGTGTCAAGATGAAAATGAAACGGGGTTCTGGCAATTGAGGAAATCCATGATACGACATACAGGAACCGACAGCCGCCGGCAGATCCTGGATGCGGCGCTGGCGCTGTTTACGCGCAAGGGATATGCGGCCGCGTCGGTGCGGGAGATTCTGGACGCGGCGGGCATCACCGCGCCGACATTATACTACTATTTCGGCAACAAGGAGGGGCTCTATCTGGAGCTGATGCAGACGCACTGCGCGATGATCGACGAAGCCATCTCCACGCACGCCGACACGGCCGCCGGCGCCGCACAGCGTCTCAGAAATCTGGTCGACAAGTTTTTTCAGTTCGTTATCGACGACAAGGATTTTTTCCGGCTGATGTTTGCGGTTTATTACGGTCCGTCCGAAGGAGCGCCCTACTGTGATTTCATTGCCTACCATGTCAAGTTTCACGCGGCCATCAGGAAACTTATCGAGGAAGGCATCGCGTCGGAAGAATTTCTGCCCGGAAATGCGGGACATATGACCTGGATGATTCGCGGTGTGGTGCAGCTTGCGATGGAAGAGCAAATCAAGGACGACCGGGAAAAAATCAACCGGGCGGGACTGCAAAAAATCCTCGACCTGGTTCTGGAGCGCCTGGCCGGACCGCCGCAGGCGGCGGCAACGGTTGCGGCGGCTTCTGCAAAACGTAAATCATTTAAGAAGGAGCGAAAAAATGGATCTGGGCATTCAAGGTAAGATCAGCGTCGTTACCGGCGGAGGATCGGGCATCGGCGAGGCTGTTGCCGTGCGTCTGAACGCGGAGGGAGCAAAGGTGGTTGTGGCGGATTTGGATCCGGAGGCGGCAAAAAGAGTTGCGAAGGCGATTTCGGCCAGCGGCGGAGACGCGCTGGCCGTCGTCTGCGATGCCACGAATCCGGAAGCGGTCGACGCCCTCATGGAGAAGGCCGTGCAGATCTACGGCGCCGTCGATATTCTGGTCAACAACGTGGGCGGAGGATCGGGCATTGCGCTTGTGGCGAAGTCCCGCCTCGAAGACTGGGATCAGACGATTGAACTCAATTTACGCAGCGTGTATCTGTGCTGCCGCGCCGCCGCCCGGCTCATGATTCCGCGCAAACAGGGGCGGATCATCAACATGTCCTCCGTGTCCGGCAAGCAGGGGGAGCAGCTGCTCTCCGCTTACTGTGCGGCCAAATTCGGCGTGATCGGCTTTACCGAGACGCTGGCCAGGGAGCTGGCGCGCCACAACATCACCGTCAACGCCGTCTGTCCCGGTTATGTGTTTACGCCGGGCTGGGAAAAGCTGGCGCAGGCGGTCAAAGAGATTCAGCCGGCTTACGCAGATATGAGTCTTCAGGAAATTTTCGAAGCGCGGGTCAAGGCCGTCACACCTCTGCGGCGCCCGCAGACCGCCGCAGAAATCGCCGGTCTGGTGGCGTTTTTGGCCTCCCACGAGGCCAGGAGCATTACCGGCCAGTCCATCAGCATCGACGGCGGCATTGTCATGGGATAGGATTATTTCCCGGCCCGCACCGTTTTCATAAAATGACCGGCAGATATTTACAGGACGACAGTCACGATATTTCTGCAATGATCCCGTCGGCATCAAAAGTCAGGCCTGTGAAATTTTTATGTTTTCGCGGCGGCAGCCTTCACTCCATCATTGACAGGTCTTCTTTTTTGCGTCAGTTAAACAAAAAAAGTTTTTTTAGTCAGACAGGTGTTTGTTTGCCGACGTCAAAAGGCGAGATCAATAAAAATCAAGGAGGGGCTGAGAATGAAGTATTGGAAAATGCTGATTTGTATGGTTGCCGCTGTTTTTGTTGTGTCCTGGATGGGAAACGCTCGGGCTGACGAGATCGTTATCGGATACACCGGGCCGCTTTCCGGACCGGCGGCGGAATACGGGCAGGACATCTTTAACGGCGTCGATATGGCCGTCAAAGAGCTCAACGCGGCCGGCGGCATTACGGTGAAGGGCAAAAGGTATACGTTCCGGCTGGACAAACTCGACGACCGGGTGGATCCGACGCAGGCGGTGAACAACGCCCGCCGGTTCAGGCAGAACAAGGCCATTGCCGTCTTCAACGGTGTTTTCAACACCATCGCGCCCATGATGAAAATCAACGAGGAAAAGGACAACGAGTTCATCGTGATGGCCTATACCAGCACCCCCAAGGTCGAATATCTCGGCAACAAGCTGATGATTGATACGACAGTTGACTTTACCACCTACGTGCAGGTGTTTGCGGAGTGGGCCCTGAAAAAAGGCTGGAAAAAATGCGCCATGGTGGTCACGCTCGGAGCTTACGGCGATGAGTGGCGGACCGGCTTCAAGGAATATTATCAAAAACGAGGCGGCGTGATTACAGCGGACAAGCCGGCCAATTATTACACGGAAACCGACTTTTCCTCCCAGCTGGCCGCCTCGATCGCCACCAAGCCGGACGTCATGCTGATCGGCGGACCTTCCGCCACGACGGCGCTGGTCATCGAACAGGCCAGAAGCATGGGCTACAAGGGCGGCTTCATGCTGGTCGATCAGGCCAAGCAGGATTACATCGCCGTGCTGCTCAAGGGCACCAAGATTATGGGGGACCTGATCGGCACGGCCGGTGTCGTGAGCATTCCGTTTGAAGGCGCCAAAACCTTCGACAAAAAATATACGTCGACCTACAAGCGCATGGTGACCTGGGAATGCGCGCTGAATTACACCGGCATGCATGCGCTGGCCAAGGCGATCGTCGTCGCGGGCACCGTGGACGACGTGTATAAAATCCGGGCCGCCTTTCCCAAGGCGCTCGATCCGCCCATGCTGGGCGATAAATATCCGAATGCGGCTTACGGTGTAACCGATGCGGGGCGCATGCTCATCATGGCGTCCGTGCAGACCGTCACCAAGGGCAAATCCGATCCGTCGGTGCTTTATGCCTGGTGGCCGAAAACCCAGAAAGAATTTGACAAGCTCGTAGTTCAGAGTGCTGTGGGCGGCGGGACGAACCCGGTTTACTGGCTGAAACGCTAGACGCGCAGATTCGGTTCTTACGAAATGCATCAGGGAGGAACGGGACGACCCGTTCCTCCCTTTTTGCGTGTAAGAAAGGCCGGGCCACAAAACGCTGTCCGTCAACCGGAATCGGAAACGACGACGATGCCTTCCCGGCAAAGCGGCGCGATGTCGCGGACGTCATAGCCGATTTCCTCGAGGAGGGCTTGCGTATCCCGACCCAGCGCGGGCGCTGTGCCTGAGGGCCGGGCGGGCGTGCCCGAAAATTTCAGCGGTACGCCGATGCCCTTGATTTTTCCGCAGACGGGATGTTCCTCTTCGCAAATCATCCGGCGGGCCCGGAGGTGCGGATCGTTTTCCAGCTCCGCAAGGTCGCAAACGGGCGTGAGGCAGACATCCAGGTCCTTTGTGGCGGCGAGCCATTCGTCCCGGGATTTCGTCCGAAACAGCGCGGCGATTTCCCGGCGCAGGCTCTCCGCTTCTTCTCCCATCACCAGGTGCTTGTCCAGCCAGTCGGGGCGCTGGACCAGATCGCAGAAGAGCTTCCAGAATTTCGCCTCCAGCAACCCCAGCGCAACATACCGGCCGTCGGCGCAGGCATACACGCCATAGCAGGCCAGGCCGCCGGAGAGGGGTTGTTCGCCGGGCCCCATGTTGAGCTTTGTCGCCTGATAATGCGCCATCTGCAGCGTCATGAGCGGCAGGACGCCGTCGAGCATGGCCACGTCCACCTGCTGCCCCTGTCCGGTTTTTCCCCTGGCCCAGAGCGCGGACAGACAGGCGATCACCGACATGTAGGCCCCTCCTGCCACATCGCCCAGCTGCGGCGCGGGCACAACGGGGCCGGTTGACGGGGCGCCGGTGGACGCCAGAATGCCGGCGTAGCCGATAAAGTTGATGTCGTGCGCCGCCCGGGCGGCGTAAGGGCCGTCCTGGCCGTAGCCGGTGAGCGAGACGTAGATGATGTCCGGTTTGACGCTTTTGGCCGCCGCATAGCCGATGCCCAGGCCGTCGAGGACGCCGGGCCGGAATTGTTCGATGACGATGTCCGCCGTCGGCAAAAGCGCGAAAAATATTTTGACGCCTTTTTCCGTGCGGAGATTGACGGCCAGGGAGCGCTTGGAGCGGTTGACGGCGAGGAAACCCGCCGATTCCTTTTCCAGGTAAGGAGGGTAGTAGCGCATATAGTCCGGCGCGTTCACATCCTCGATCTTGACGACGTCGGCGCCCATGTCGGCAAGCAGCATCGTGCCCAGGGGGCCCGGATAAAGCCGGGTCAGATCGAGAATCCGGATGCCCTGCAACGGGCCGCAGGAAGGTTTGTCGCTCATGGCGCTCCGTTTCCGGCCCCGGCGAAAGGCGGTTTCGCCGGGGCCAGGGATTTTAAATGGCTTCGATGGTGGAGGTCGGCTTGGACGTGATGTTGTAAGTGACGCTGACGACCTCCGGAAGCTCTTTGGTGATTTTTGCGGCGATCTTTTCGAGCACGTCGAAGGACAGCCGGGAGGGACTTGCCTTGCGCGCGTCGGTGCTGTCCCAGGAGCGGATTTCGATCTGGTTGCCGAAGACGCGCTTTCCGTCGCGCATGCCGGTGACGCGGTCTTCATGCAGTATTGCCAGGTACTGGAACGCCTTCGTATTTTTGAGCGCCGCTTCGGTGATGGCCGTGGCTTTTCTCACCAGGGCGATCCTGGCGGGTGTGACCTCCCCGATCACGCGGGCGGCGAGCGCCGGTCCCGGAAAGGGGATCCGGTCGAACATCGCGGCAGGCAGGCCCAGGCCGGCGCCGGCTTTGCGCACGCCGTCCTTGCGCAGCTCAATGAGCGGTTCCAGAATCTTGTAGCCGAACGCTTTTTGCGGATCGATGCCCAGCTGTTCGAAGACGTTGTGCTGGCGTTTGATGCCGGCGACGGTTTCATCCACGTCGGTGAGGATGGTGCCCTGCAGAAGGTATTGGGCTTTGCTTTTAACGACGAGCTTGCCGAAAACGTTTTTGTAAAAGGTTTGCGTGATGGCTTCTCTTTTTTCCTCGGGATCGGTCAGTCCCTGAAGCGCGGCAAAAAAGGCTTTGGATGCGTCGATGACCTCCACGGCAATGCCCAGTTTTTTGAAGGCGGCCGCCACTTGCGCCGGCTCATTTTCGCGCATGATGCCGTTGTCGATCATGTAGGTTTTCAGGCGGCTGCCCAGCGCCTTGTGTCCCAGGGCGGTGACGACGCAGGAGTCCACGCCGCCCGAGAGCGCGTTGACGGCGAGGCCGTTGCCCACGGCGTTGCGGATATTCCGGACTTTATCGTCGATAAATTTCTCCACATTCATGGTGCTGGCTTTGATTTCTTTCATTTTCATGGCGGCGGCTCCTTTGATCGTTAAATAGAATGCAAAGATGTTTAAACGAAATCGCCCGGCGTTTCAAGCGGTAATGAAAAAATGGACAAAAAAGTTCCGGCGACGCTTCGTTTTTGTACATTTCGGTTGTAAATTTAAAAAGTTCGGTTTAAAAAGCGTGTCGGCTCTGAGGCAGAGCCGATTCAAAACAGATGTGCGAAAGGAGAATTGCATGGAGCCGATCAGGATCATGCCCTGTCTGGATATGAAAAACGGAAGGGTGGTGAAGGGGGTTCATTTTGTCGATATCCGGGAAGCGGGCGATCCGGTGGAAAACGCCGCTTTCTATCAGGCTGAAGGAGCGGACGAACTGGCGATGCTGGACATTGCCGCCACGCTCGAAAACCGCAAGACGCGCCTGGAATGGGTGAGGAATGTCTCTTCCGTCATCCGCATTCCGCTGACCGTCGGCGGCGGCATCGCTTCGCTGGAGGATATTGAAATGGTGTTCGATGCGGGGGCCAGCAAGGTGTCCATGAACAGCGCCGCGGTGAAAAATCCCGAGCTGGTGAAGCTGGCGGCGGCGAAATTCGGCGCGGAAAAAATCACCGTCGCCGTCGACGCCAAAAGAAACGCGGCCATGCCGTCGGGATTTGAGCTGGTGGTTTCCGGCGGTACGCTGCCCATCGCCAAAGACGCGGTCGCCTGGGCCAGAACCTGCCAGGAGCTGGGCGCGGGCGTGATTTTGCCGACCAGCATGGACGGAGACGGCACCAAAGCGGGCTACGACATTCCCTTCACCCGGGCGATTTCGTCCGCCGTCAGCGTGCCGGTCGTGGCGTCCGGCGGCGCGGGAAAGCTGGAAGACTTTTACGAAGCGGCCGTTGCCGGCGGTGCGTCCATTTTGCTCGCGGCGTCCGTTTTTCATTTCCGACTGCTCCGGATTCAGGACGTCAAAGACTACCTGAGAAGCAGGGGGCTGGCCGTTGCCTGAATTTCCGGGCGGAAGAACGGACCCGACAGGATGCGCCGTGAGCAAACTGGCTGATATGATTTTTTTCCGGAAGCACGGGCTTTGTCCCCGCTGGCTGTGCTTCACCTTTGATAACGCTTTCCGGCGCCTGGTTCAGGATCCGGACCGGATCATCAGTCCCTACGTCGGGCAGGGGGATACGGTGCTGGATGTGGGGCCGGGCATCGGTTACTTTACAATTCCGGCGGCAAAGCGCGTCGGCGCCGGAGGCCGGGTCATTGCCGCCGATATCCAGGAAGCGATGCTTCGCGGCATTGCAACGCGCGCCGGTCGCGCGGGCGTGCGCGACCGGATCGTACTTCACCTGTCCGCCCCCGGCGAAATTTATGCGGGAGATCCGGTGGATTTTATTCTGGCCTTCTGGATGGTTCATGAAGTTCCTGAGACAGAAAGGTTCTTCCGGCAGCTGCGCGCCGCCCTGAAACCGGCGGGGCGCTTGCTTCTGGCGGAGCCCAAGCTTCATGTTTCCCGTTCACAATTTGCCGGTGAAACCGCCGCGGCGCAAAGGGCAGGCTTCAGACTGCGGCAGGAGCCGTCCGTTCCGCTCAGCCACGCCGCGTTGTTGGGATAGGACAAGCGGGCCGGTCGGTGGACGGTTTTTCTGTATCGGCGACCTTTTATTCCGGCATCCGGTAGCGGTTTTCCCGGAAGATTTTCAAACAGGCGCGAGCCGCCGTTTCGTCGTAGAGGACGCCGGCGTTGCGTTCGATTTCCTCCAGCGCCGTACCGATGCCCAGGGACGGGCGGTAGGGGCGGTGCGAGGAAATGGCTTCCACAACATCCGCAATGGCGAGTATTTTCGATTCCAACAGAATGTCTTTTCCCGGAAGTCCGAACGGATAGCCGGATCCGTCGATGCGTTCGTGATGTTCCCGGACCATCCGGGCGATCGGCCAGGGGAAGTCGATGCTTTTGAGGATGTTGTAGCCCGCTTCCGCGTGCAGTCTGATCATTTTCATTTCCAGGGCGGTGAGCGTCGTCGGCTTGGTCAGGATTTCGGAAGGAACGGAAATCTTGCCCACGTCGTGGATCATGCCGGCCAGGCGGATGCCGTCGATCTGGTCGCGGGAGAGGTTCATTTCCGTGGCGACGGCGCGGGCCAGATCGGCCACCCGGCGCTGGTGTCCGGCGGTGTAGGGATCGCGGGCCTCGATCGTCGCGGACATGGCCCGGATCGTCGCCCCGAGCGACTTGCGCAGGCTGTTGATGTTGTCCTGCCGTTCCTGCTCCAGTTTTTTCCAGGGGGTGATGTCTTCCACGAAGCCGTGGTAGGAGACCAGACGGCCCTGGGCGTCCCGGACCGCGCTGACGCTCATCCGAATCCAGATGCGGCTCTGGTCTTTGCGGTAGAACTGGGTCTCGTAGTCTTTGACGCCGCCTTCTTCGCGGACTTTTTTCAGGACCGCGTGATACTCGTCGGGATGGACGTAAATCTGGCCGGCGATGCTCGCAACGCTGCGGGCGAGGTCTTCCGGCGAATCGTAGCCGAGAAGAGCGGCAAACGCGGCATTGGCGGAAAGCGGCCGCTCGCGGGGCGCAGCGTGAAAAATGCCTTCCTGGGCGTTTTCCACGATGGAGCGGTACTTCTGTTCGCTCTCGATAAGCTTCTTCTGCATGAGCCTGTGTTCGGTGATATCCTGAATGGTGCCGATCAGCCGCTCCGGGGCGCCGTTTTGGTCGAACGTTGCTTCGCCTCTGTACCGAACCCAGAGCTCCCGGCCGTCGCAGTTCCGGAGAACGCGAAACTCCTTTTCGACGAGCGGAAGTTTCCGGGCGAGGCCCTGCTCCAGGTCGCTTTTCAACTCTTCCCGATCGTCCGGATGAATGAGCCCAAACCAGCCCCGGACGTTCTTGATGTAATCCTTGCCGATCCCCAGAAGATTGTCGAGGGTGGGAGAACTGATCCACAAACCGGTTTTAACGTGGAAATCGAAGGAGCCGAGCCTTGCAACTTCCTGGGATTTGCGCAGAAAATACTCGTTATGTCTCAGGGCTTCTTCGGAGCGTTTGCGCTTGGTGATGTTCCGCGAAAGCCCCCGGAATCCGATCGGCCGGCCCCGAACATCGCGCAAAAGGGAGACGGAAACTTCACAGAAATGCTTCGCGCCGCTCTTTTCAATGAATTCTCCTTCATACCGGCCGGACGCTTGTCCTGCGGCGTAAAGCTCCGCAAAGACTGTCTGGGACATTCTGGCCATGCTGTTTTCCATGTACTGCCGGTAGTTCATTCCGATCAATTCCCGGCGCGGATATCCCAGGTCACGGCATAAAACGTCATTGACAAACGTGAAGTTTCCCTTGAGGTCGATTTCGAAATAGCCTTCGTCGATATCTTCCAGAATCGTCCGGTATTTTTCCTCGCTGGCGCGCAGCGCGGCCTCGGCATGCTGAAGATCCGTGGCGGGGCAGAAATCCGCCGGTCCGGCTTTGTCCTTTTCCGGTGTCCTGTCCAGTATCATAATGCGTTATTATCGTCAGGATGGCCCAATTTCTTTAATTCTGAGGCATGGCGATGCAATGCCGCAAAAAGATTGCCGATCGGCGGCTTGCAAACGCGTCTGTTTGCCTGTATGAAGAAAATGCCGGCGGCCGCGGCCGCCCTAAAAGACATGGATCAGAAAAGGGAGGAAGCAACAATGAAACGATTCGTCTGGATGGCGGTGCTGCTGCTGCTTTGGCCCCTGGCGGGCGAAGCGGCGGATTACAACCCGGGCGCTAAGGCTACAGTGATTCTGCAGACGGATAAAATGAGCAACGGAGATCCCATCGACTATGTGGACCTGGACAGTCCGCAGGTGACCGTGATGATCGTCGAAATCGCCCCCGGCGCGGAAACCGGCTGGCACAGCCATCCGATAGCGGTTTACGCCTATGTGCTGGCCGGCGGCATCAGGGTGTCTGTCGAAGGCGGCAAAACAGTCGATTTCAAGCAAGGGGAGGCGTTTGTCGAAGTGATGAAGCTTCGCCACAACGGCGTGAACCTCGGGAATGTGCCGGTGAAAATGGTCGTTTTTTATCTCGGCGCCAAAGACCTTCCCAACGTCGTGAAGGGAAATCCGTAAACACCGCGGCGTCGTTTTCCGCTTCGCCGATCAGGCGGGTGGGGGCGGAGGCTGCCGCTCTCACTCCCCGATGATTTTTACCAGGACTCTTTTTTTGCGCCCGCCGTCGAACTCGCCGTAGAAAATCTGCTCCCACGGTCCGAAATCCAGTTTGCCGCCCGTCACGGCGACGACGACTTCCCGTCCCATGATCTGCCTTTTCAGGTGCGCGTCGCCGTTGTCTTCGCCGGTGCGGTTGTGCCGGTAAAAGGAAACCGGCTCGTGCGGCGCCAGCCGCTCCAGCCAGTCTTCGTAGTCCGCGTGCAGCCCCGGTTCGTCGTCGTTGATGAAAACCGAAGCCGTGATGTGCATGGCGTTGACGAGGGCCAGGCCCTCGCGGATGCCGCTCTTTTTCAGCGCGGCGGCAACCTTGTCCGTGATGTTGATGAGCGCCCGGCGCCGGGGAACATCGAACCACAATTCCTCGCGGTAGGACTTCATGAATCAAAACCTCCGGGTTGAATAGGTAATTAACTTTACAAGCTTATCGCCTTATGCTAGAAGGCAAAAAAATATGCAAGTTATCTTTTTTTCAGGAGAGAACATATGTCGGGCCATTCCAAATGGAGCACCATTAAAAGGAAAAAAGGGGCGATTGACGCCAAACGCGGTAAAATATTCACCAAAATCATCAAGGAAATCACGCTGGCGGCGCGCCTGGGTGGCGGCGATATTGAAGGCAATGCCCGCTTGAGGCAGGCGGTCATGGCGGCCAAGGAAGAAAACATGCCCAAGGACAACATCGAACGGGCGATCAAGAAGGGCGCCGGCGGCGGCGACGGCGCGGCCAATTATGAAGAGTACACCTACGAAGGGTACGGCCCCGGCGGAGCGGCGGTGATCGTGGAAATCATGACGGACAACAAAAACCGGACCGTGGCGGAAATCCGCCACATCTTTTCCAAGCACGGCGGCAATCTTGGTGAAAACGGCTGCGTGGCCTGGATGTTCGCCAAGAAAGGCAGCATCGTCATCGACAAAAAAGCGGTTGACGAAGACACGCTGATGGAGCTGGCGCTCGACGCCGGCGCAGAGGACGTCAAAACGGAAGGATCAGAATATGAGGTGCTCACGGAGCCGGCGGCCTTTGAGGCGGTCAAGAAAGCGCTTGACGACAAGGGCATTAAGCATCTGGAAGCGCGCATCAGCCTGATTCCTTCCAACACCGTCAAACTGGAGGCGGGCAAGGCCGAATCCATGCTCAAGCTGATGGAAAAGCTCGAAGACAACGACGATGTCCAAAACGTGTATTCCAATTTCGATATCGATGAAGACGTGATGGAGAAACTGAGCTAGACCGGCAAACACCAACGGGCGAAAGTAAAAAACTTGCGAATCCTAGGCATCGATCCCGGTTCTCATGTGACCGGCTACGGCGTGATTGACAAAAACGGCAATTACCTGCGTCATGTCGTTCACGGAGAGATCAAACCCCGGAAAGATTCCCTCCTGTCCGAAGTGCTGGCGGATATTTTCCGCCGGCTCGGCGCCGTGATTGCCGAAGCGCATCCGCAGGCGGTCGCTCTGGAAAATATCTTTTACGGTAAAAATGTGCGCAGTCTGATCCGCCAGGCCCAGGTCCGGGGCGTGGTCATCTACGCCTGCGCCGACCGGGGACTGCCGGTGTACGAATATTCGCCGCTGGAGATCAAAAAAGCGGTGGTCGGGTACGGGCGGGCCGAAAAACGGCAGGTGCAGACGATGGTGAAGGCGATCCTGAAGCTCGAGGCGATTCCACCGGCGGACGCGGCGGACGCCCTGGCCGCCGCCATCTGCCAGGCCAACTTCCAGAAGGAGCAGACCGTTTAAGATGATCGCTTTGCTTTCCGGCAAAATTGCCTACAAAGGCATTTCCCACGTGGTTGTGGATGCGCAGGGCGTCGGCTATCGGGTCTTCATTCCGCTCACGACGTTTTACGAACTGCCCGAAACCGGCGAAGCGGTGACGCTGCATATTCACACCTCCGTCAAGGAGGACGCCATCAACCTGTTCGGTTTTTACACGCTGCAGGAACGCGATTTGTTTCAGATGATGATTTCCGTGAGCGGCATCGGTCCGAAAGTCGCCATGAATATCCTGTCGGGCATTTCGTCGGATGAGCTTCTGGAAGCGATTTCGGGCGGCAATTTAACCCGGCTCGTGGCCATTCCCGGCATCGGCCGGAAAATGGCCGAACGGTTGATTCTGGAGCTGAAGGAGAAAGTGGCCAAGAAAATGGCGGCGGACGCAGGAGCGGGCGCCGACGCCAGGCGCAAAGAGAGCGACGCGCTGCGCGAAGATGTTCTTTCCGCTCTGGTCAATTTGGGGTATAAGGCCAATGCGGCCCGGGACGCTCTGGACAAGGTTGTCCGCGACGCCGAAAACGATCCGGCGATGGACCAGCTCCTGAAAAAAGCGTTGAAAATTCTCGCGGGCTGATGGCGGCCGGGTGCAGGTAAAAAACGATGGACCTTCATGGAAAAAATCCGCTGATCAATCCGGTTTGCGCCGAAGACGAAGGCATGCTGGAAAACACGCTGCGCCCGCCGAAGCTCGCCGATTATGTCGGCCAGGATAAGGTCAAAAGCAATCTGTCGATCTTCATCGCGGCCGCCCGCAAGCGGCGCGAGTCGCTCGACCATGTGCTTCTGTACGGTCCGCCGGGTCTGGGCAAGACCACGCTGGCCTATATCATCGCCCGGGAACTGGGCGTGGACATCAAGGTCACGTCGGGTCCCGTCATCGAACGCCCCGGCGATCTGGCGGCGATTCTCACGAACCTGCACGAGCACGAGGTGCTGTTCATCGACGAGATTCACCGCCTCTCGCACGTCGTCGAAGAAATTCTCTATCCGGCCATGGAGGATTTCCATATCGATATTCTGATCGGGCAGGGGCCGTCGGCCCGCTCGATGAAGCTCGACATTCCGAAATTTACACTGGTGGGCGCGACGACCCGCGCCGGGTCGCTTACCTCGCCGCTGCGCGACCGCTTCGGCATGCACTTCCGCCTGGAATTCTATTCGCCGCAGGAGCTGGCCGTGATTCTTGCCCGCTCCGCCTCGATCCTGGGCGTGAGTCTGACGGCGGACGGAGCGGCGGAGCTGGCCCATCGCGCGCGCGGGACGCCGCGGATCGCCAACCGTCTGCTCAAGCGCGTCCGCGATTTCGCGGAGGTGAAAGGCGACGGGACCATTGACGGGGCAATCGCCCGCGCGGCGCTGGACGCGTTCGAGGTCGATTCCAAGGGATTCGATCAAATGGACCGCAAGCTGCTTCTGACACTGATTGAAAAATTCAACGGCGGCCCGGTCGGCGTGGAAAGTCTCGCGGCGGCCATCGGCGAGGAGCGGGTCACGATCGAGGATGTTTACGAGCCTTACCTGATTCAGGAGGGCTACCTGCAGAGAACCGCGCGGGGGCGGATGGCCTGCGCCAGAGCCTACCAGCATTTCGGACTTGCGGCATCCGGCGCGCAAAAGGAATTGTTTTAATCTTGCGCAGCGCTTTAGAAATCCCTGTATCCATCAACAGGATAACAGCTGAATTCAGAGCGAAAAGGATCGATATTACAAGGAAGTCTCCTGCCCGGAACCGTGGTTTTACGAGGAAGTCCGTGTGTTGTTTTAAACACAATCAAGCCTGTTGAAATCCGGTGATAAATCGGACCATTCTTAAAAAATCAAATAAATACAAAGATTTTCCCGATTTATGCTCTTTTCCGGCATCTGGTATGGATTTTGCTCAAAAAAAGCGACAGATGATTGATTAAGGGTGACTATGCATTTGCAACGCACATTAAAAAAGGAAATTACCTGCACCAGCATCGGATTGCACACCGGTCGCAAGGTTAAAATGACGATAAAACCCGCTCCGGTGGATACCGGCGTACTTTTTGTCCGCAAGGACCTGCCGAATGCCGCACCGATTCCCGCCGACTACGAAAACGTTTGCGACACGACGCTTGCGACGTCTCTGTGCCACGACGGCGTGACCGTTTCCACGGTAGAGCATATCCTGTCGGCCTTCAGCGGCATGGGGCTGGATAACGCCGTCGTTGAACTCGATTCTTTTGAAGTGCCCATCATGGACGGCAGTGCGCAGCCTTTCGTCCGCATGCTCAAGGAAGCCGGAACGCGGCCCCAGGGGAAGTCGAAAAAGATGCTGCTCGTCACAAAGCCGGTTTCCGTGAAAGAGGGAGAGGGGAGCGCCATGCTGCTTCCGTCCGACGAGTTCAAGATTACCTACGAGATCGATTTCGCCCATCGGTCGATCGGCAAACAGGCGTACAGCGTTGTTTTTTCCGACCACAACTATGAAGACGGCATTTGCCGGGCGCGCACGTTCGGATTCCTGAGGGAAGTCGAATTTCTGCAGGCCAAGGGACTGGGGCTCGGCGGGTCGCTCGACAACGTGATCATTCTCGACGAAGAAAAAATCATCAACAAAGAAGGACTGCGCATGCCCGATGAATTCGTCCGGCACAAGATCCTCGACGCGATCGGCGACTTGTTTTTGCTGGGCATGCCGATTATCGGGCATTTCGTGGCCTGCAAATCCGGCCACCGGCTCAACAATCTTCTGCTTCGCGAGCTGATGCGGCACGAAAACGCCTGGGAAATTCTCTCGGACGACGATTCGGCCTCGTCCGCCCGGGCCATGTCCTGCAAGATTCCGTCCTTCACCATTCTGGATGCCGCGCAACTGTAAAAGTTTGCGGTATTTCCGTCCCTTGAAGGTCTCCCAAATTAACCTTGATTTTTATCACCGGGTTACCTAAGATGCCGCCTTAAAACATCGGGCGGCGACGCGGGCGTCTTTCCGGCGTTTCTCCTCGCGGGGAAAGACTAAGGCCGGATGCGTGTGATCCGCGGATTGCGCAAGACGGTGCCGTAGGGCAGCCGACCCGAATTTCCAAGGAAGAAAACAGATATGAAAAATCGTTTCGGTTTCGGGGGCAGGGTCCTGTGCACAGTGTTGTTCATCGCGGCGGTAATGGTTCCCGCGCCGGCAGCGGCGAAAGCAGATATGAATCCCAGGATAGTGGACCTGCTCATTACCAGCAATACACAAAACGTCCTTTTATACGCGCGGCTCGTGGACTGTTTCAAGAAGGAAACGGAATCCGCCATTCTGGCCGGCGTTCCCGCCGTGTTTACGCTGTACCTGGACGTTTACCGGGAGCGTTCCTATGTCTGGGACAGGCACATCGTCGGCAAGGAAATCAAGCGCACCATCAAGTATGACAATCTGAAAAAAACCTTTTCCATCACCACCAACGGCATGGCGCAGCCGGTCGTTCTCCCGGATTTCGAAAGCGCGCAAAAAGCAATGGCGGATCTGAGCGGCATTATCGTGATTCCGATTTCCTCCCTGATGCGGGGGAGCAACTACTATGTCGAAGTCCGCGTAAAAATGGACAAGGTGCGGCTGCCGCTCAGCATGGAATACGTTCTGTTCTTCGTCTCGCTGTGGGATTTTGAGACGCCGCTGTACAAGATCCGATTTTCGCATTAAACGCCTTCTCCGTGTCCGCCGGAAAGTTGCCGATGAAGCTTAAAAGAAGATCACGCAAAGCCTACCTCGACGAGAGGGAATTGAGGAAACGCCGCCGCGAACGCATCATCATGCTGGTGGTCGGCTTTCTGGCCATCGTCTTTACCATCGTGGCCAGTCAGCTGTCCTCCCGCAAGGAGCTGCCGATCTCGGCCAACATTCTGGTTTACGGCCTGACCAGCATCGACATCATCCTCATTCTGCTTTTGATCTTTCTGATCGTGCGCAACGTCTTCAAGCTGTTTTCGGAGCGGCGCAAAGGCATTATCGGCTCCAGGCTGCGCACCAAGCTGGTGGCCGCGTTTGTCGGCTTGTCGCTCGTGCCGACCATCCTGCTTTTTTTGTTTGCGATCAATTTTCTTTCGTACTCCATCGAGTTGTGGTTCAACATCAAAATCGGCGACGCGCTCGGCCGGTCTTTGGAAGTGGCCCAGGTGTATTACACGCAGGGCGAGGATCTGGCCAAGTTCAACGCGCGCCAGATCAGCGCGGATATCACCAAAAACCGCCTTTATGAGACCGAGATGGCGGAGTATCTGGCCCGTTTTCTCACCCAGCGCCAGAAGAATCTGAAAAACGCCCGGATCGAAGCCTACTTCGATTTCAAGGGTGAGAATCTCGTGTTTGCCGACGACAGCTTTCCGCCGCTGAACCCCGTTGCGCTTTCTCCGAAAATGCTGGAAGATATCTATTCCGGCAAGGAAGTGGCCACGGTCAGTCCGACCGCCTTCGGAGAAGTGATGGTCGGCGTCGCACCGGTCTTCTCTTACGCCGTCGGGACGGAAGTCATCGGGCGGGTCGCCGTGAGCTATGTCGTTCCTCAGGGATTTGTGGACAAGCTGCGCGATATCGCCAACGCGTCCGAACAGTACGGGCAAATCAAGCTCTTGAAAAACCCGATCAAGATGACCTATCTGTTGACGCTGTCGATCGTGACGCTGGTGATCATCTTCCTCGCGACGTGGTTCGGATTGTCTCTGTCCACGAGCATCACCAACCCGATTCAGGATCTGGTCTCGGCGACGAACCGGATCACCCAGGGCGATCTGGACAGCCGCATCCGGATCGAGGCGGACGATGAAATCGGCATCCTGGTCAAATCCTTCAATTCCATGACGGACGATTTGCAGAAGAGCAAGGCCGGCCTCATTGAAGCCAATATTTCCCTGGAAGAGCGCCGCAAATATATGGCGGCTGTTTTGCGCAACGTGTCCGCCGGCGTCATCTCCGTGGATAAAAACGGCATGATCACCACCATCAACCGCGCGGCCGAGGCGATGTTCGGAATCGACGCCGCCCCGTATCTTTCCCGCGACTACCGGGAGCTTTTGCACGAGGAACACCTGGCCCTGGTGGATTCGTTTCTGCAGGAAATGAAGGAACACAACGAGCGCATTTTAGTCAAGCAGCTGGAATTCATGCTCCAGGAAAAGGCGCTGACCGTTCTGCTCACGCTCACGACCATCGAGGATGAAGAAGGCAACGACTCCGGCATCGTCGTCGTGTTCGAAGACCTGACCGAGCTGCAGAAGGCGGAGCGCGCCGCGGCCTGGCGCGAAGTGGCCCGGCGCATGGCTCACGAAATCAAGAATCCGCTCACGCCCGTGCAGCTGTCCGCCCAGCGTCTGCAGCGCAAGTACGGCGACAAGCTGGGCGAGGAGGGGTCGGTTTTCCGCGAATGCACGCAGACCATCATCGACCAGGTGGAAGTGCTGAAGAATCTGGTCAACGAGTTTTCGCGCTACGCCCGCATGCCCGTGACGACGCTCGCGCCCAACGATCTCAACGCCGTGGTGGCCGAGGCGGTGACGCTGTTTGTGGATGCGCACAAGGACATCGCTTTTGAATTCAGCCCGGCGGAAAATCTGCCCCGCTTCAACCTGGACGCCGAGCAGATCAACCGCGTGATGGTCAACCTGCTGGACAACGCCGTCGCGTCCATCAACCGGAAAGACGGCCATATCGGCGTCATCATCCGCTACGACGAGGCGCACCGGAAGGTGACCGTGGCGGTCGCCGACGACGGCGCCGGCGTGCCGTCCAGCTATAAACGAAAAGTCTTCGAGCCGTATTTTTCGACCAAGAAAGCGGGAACGGGACTGGGGCTCGCGATTGTCAGCTCGATCATTTCGGATCACAAGGGACAGGTCAGCATCAATGACAACTATCCGACGGGAACGATCGTATCTTTTCAGTTGCCCGTTCAGGAAGTTTAATTTATAAATAATCGAGTGAGGTAAAGCAGAGGTTTATGAACGAAACCATTCTTGTCGTCGACGACGAAATCGCAATTTGCCAGTCGCTGAAGGCGATCCTGGAAGACGAAGGCTACCAGGTGCTGACGGCGTCGAGCGGCGAAGAGGCGATCAAAATCGTGGCCGAAGAAATGCCGCAGCTGGTGCTCCTGGATATCTGGCTTCCCGGCATCGACGGACTGGAAACGCTCAAGGCCGTCCACGCCGCCCATCCGAACGTGCTGATCATCATGATGTCGGGCCACGGCACCATCGAAACGGCGGTCAAGGCGACAAAGCTCGGCGCCTTCGACTTCATCGAGAAACCCCTGTCGCTCGACAAAGTCATCATTCTGGTCAGCAACGCGCTCAACGTGGTCCGCCTGGAGGAGGAAAACATTCTGCTCAAGCAGAAAGTGTCCCACCAGTTCGAGTTGACCGGCAGCAGTTCGGCGATCACCGAACTCAAGGAAATGATCGGCATTGTCGCGCCGACAAACGCCTGGATCCTGATCATGGGCGAAAACGGAACGGGCAAGGAGCTGGTGGCGCGCTCCATTCACCACCTGAGCCGCCGGTCCCACAAGCCGATCGTGGAAGTCAACTGCGCGGCGATTCCCGAGGAGCTGATTGAAAGCGAACTGTTTGGCCACGAGAAAGGCGCCTTTACGGGCGCCACCGAAAAGAAGCGCGGCAAATTCGATCTGGCCCACGAGGGAACCATTTTCCTCGATGAAGTGGCGGACATGAGCCTCAAGGCGCAGGCGAAGATTTTGCGCATTCTGCAGGAAAAGAAGTTCGAGCGGGTCGGCGGCAACAAGGTGATCGACATGGACGTGCGGGTGCTGGCCGCGACCAACAAGGATCTGGAAAAAGAAATGGAAGCGGGACGGTTCCGCCAGGATCTGTATTACCGCCTTCACGTCATTCCGCTGAGGGTGCCCCCGCTTCGGGAGCGCAAGGAGGATATCCCGTTTCTCGTGGAGCGGTTTCTGAAGGATTTTGCCGCCAAGGAAGGCCAACCGCTCAAAACGGTGAGCGACGGCGCTCTCCAGAAGCTCATGGGGCACGACTGGCCGGGCAACGTTCGGGAACTGAAAAACATCGTCGAACGGCTGATCATTCTGACGCCCTCCAACGAGATTCGGGCGGATGATCTTCCGGAACTCAGCCTGAGATCCGACTCGGCCGCCGCGGCGCCGGAGCCGGCCCAGGTCACCGATTCCCTGCGCGACGCGCGGCTGGACTTCGAGCGGCAGTTCATCATCAAAAAGCTCGAGGAGTTCGACGGCAACATTTCGCGGACCGCCGAAGCCATCGGTCTGGAGCGCAGCAATCTGCACAAGAAACTCAAATCCCTGAAAGTCGTGACGAAAGATCAGAACTGAAAGGCAGGGAACGGTCGCGACCGTTCCCTAGTGTGCTTCCGTTTCCGGTTTCTTCATCTGCTTTGTCATATCCGCGAGAGAGAACTTGTTGAAGGGCAGAAATCCCAGGCCCAGCACGAGGACAACCAGCATCGACAGAAAGTGATAAACCAGGGCAAAGGAGAAAGCCTGCGGTTTGGCGATGCCAAACAGGCTCAATCCCAGGATGCAGGCGTAATGCCAGTTGCCGATGAAACCGGGCGCGGTGGGAATGGCGATGCCCGCGATGAGAATGACCATGACCACAAAGGCCGCCAGGACAGGCAGATGGAAACCGAACGCGGCAAGCAGGGCGTAAATGGCGGCGACGTCGATGAGCCAGACCACGGCGGATAAAAACAGCAGGTACAGGAGCCTCCGGACGTCGGTGATGACCTGGAAACCGTCGATGAAGTGATGGATGACGCTGTTGACTTTTTCTCCCAGACGGCCGGGCACCCGCCGCAGAATCCGGTTGATGACGGCGACGGCGGACTGTCTCTGCCAGACCAAGCCGACGACAAAGGCGATCATGGCGAGCGTGAGGATGAAAAAGAGGATGCCCGATTTGATCATCCAGCCGGGCAGGTCCTGGAAAAAAATGACGACGACGGTGACGGTCAGGACTGCGAGGCTGTCCAGCACGCGCTCCACGACGACCGTGCCCAGCGCCGAGGACATCTTGATGGAGCTTTTTTTCGCAATCAGGTAAGGCCGGGCCAGTTCGCCGATGCGGGCCGGAATGGCGGCGATGGCCAGAAATCCGACGCTGGTGACCGCGAAGAGCGTCATCTGGGGAATTTTTTCCATCGGTTCCAGCATGACGCCCCAGCGATAGGACCGGAGCGCCTGCATGAGGACGATGAACAGCAAAGACAGGGCCGCCCAGCCCAGTGAAACGTTTTTCAGCTGGAGCAGGGTCTGCTGAAAATCGATTCCCCGGACGGAAAACCAGACCAGAATTAATCCGATCCCTATGCCGATCAGGAGTTTTTTATTCATGGAGGCGCCACGGCATCCAAACGGCGGGCGGCTTTATGATTTAGCCAGGTTCTCGGCGATCTTGTCGTGGAGAAACTGGGAGGCCTGCTTGTCGCCGATCAGCCCCACGCGAATGGCGACGGAGGTCGAATTCTTGCCCCGGTAGGTGACCTCGATGTGCACCTTGTCGTCGTTGATGAGCGCGGTGATCTTGCCCTGGGCGATTTCTTTCGCAGGCTGCACCTGCGTGCCGCGCAGATCCGCGACGGTTTTCTCGCACGCGTTCCAGACTTTGTCGAAAGGCGCGAAGTAATCCGTTTTCAACTCGCCGTTGATATACAGGTAGGTGCCCGTTCCGGCGCCGACCGCCGCGCCGCCCACCACCAGGGCCGCGCATCCGGATAAAAGAAAAAACGCAAACAGGACAATGATCAGACGGTAGGAATGGCTGTGCATCCTGAAGTCCTCCCTAAATATGAATTATGTCCGTTTAAATCATATTGCTCCGGCTATTGCAACCGGATAATGCGGAGGTTATTTGCCGCTCTTTTCAAATTCCCGGAGCAGGTCTTCCTGCTTGCGGGTAAGCTCCGTGGGAACCTGGACGAAAACCTCGATGATCTGGTCTCCGCGGCCGTAGCCCTGCAGATGGGGAATGCCTTTGCCTTTCAGGCGAAAGGTCCGCCCGCTTGGCGTTCCCCGGGGGATCTTGATTTTTTCGGTGTCGTCCAGCGTCGGCACGACGATGGTGCTGCCCAGCGCCGCCTGGACGAAACTGATGGGGACGCGGCAGAGAATATCGTCGTCGGAGCGGACGAAAAAGTCATGCTCCTCCACTTCCAGGAAAACATACAGATCGCCGGGAGGACCGCCCAGTTCGCCCGCTTCGCCTTCGCCGCGCAGACGCAGCCGGGAGCCGGTTTCCACACCCGCGGGAATTTTCAGCTCGACGGTTTTGTGCTGTCTTTCCTTGCCCGTGCCGCGGCAGGCAGAACAGGGTTTGGCGATGAACTTGCCCTGACCGTGGCAGTGGGGGCAGGTGGAACTGATGGTGAAAAAGCCGCTCGATTGAACCACCTGGCCTCTGCCGTGGCAGGTGGGGCAGGTGGACGGCGCCGTGCCCGCCGCCGCGCCCGTTCCCTGGCATTCCCGGCAGGTGTGAAGCTTTTCGAGCTCGATCGTGGTGGTGACGCCGAACGCGGCGTCGAGAAAAGAAATTTTCAGATCGTAGCGCAGGTCGGCGCCGGCCCGGGCCGCCTGCCGCGATCGTCCGCGGCCCCGCGACCGTCCGAATCCGAAGACATCCTCGAAGATGTCGCCGAAGCTGGAAAACACGTCGTCAAAGCCGCTGAATCCCTGAAATCCGGTGTTGCTCAGGCCTGCATGGCCGTACTGATCGTAGATTTCCCGCTTTTGCCTGTCGCTTAATACTTCGTAGGCTTCGGCTGCTTCCTTGAACCGCTCTTCCGCCTCTTTGTCTCCCGGGTTCCGGTCGGGATGGCATTGCATGGCGATTTTCCGGTAGCATTTTTTCAGTTCCTCGTCCGTGGCGTTTCTGCCGACGCCCAGGACGTCGTAGTAGTCCCTCTTGGTCATGCGCCTTGTTTTTCTTCCTCCGCTTTCATTTTAGCTGCCAGCGCCTCCAGAAGTTGCGGGTTGTTTGCTTTGGCAAGCGCGCTTCGGGCGAAGAGATTTTTTCCGAGCTCGGCGGCCCGGCGGCCGACGGCTTCCCATTCCTCCGCCGCAGGTTCGCCTCCCAGCGCTTTGGCCGCGCCCTGGAAAAGAAACGCGTCGCCTCTTTCGATCGCCAGCGCCTTGATCTTTTCAACGCCGGTCCGGTGCGCGGCCCGGGCGTAAAAATCCAGGGCGTCGGAAAGCGCGTCCGCCTCCAGGTACATATCCCCGTAACTGATCAGGGACGCGGAAGATGTTTTATCGATGTATAATATTTTTTGTTTTAATCGGTAATCCGGCAGTTTGGTAATGCTCAAGGAATGCCTCCTCAAAAAAATGACGCCGTGCGGATAAACACGGCGTAAGATAATGACGGTTTTTATTCTGTCAATGGCCGGAATAAAATTATTTTACGAGGCGGCGGAACGCTTCCTCGTATCTGGCCCGGGTTTTTTCAATGATGTCCGGCGGCAACTCCGGCGCGGGCGGCTTCTGATTCCAGTGGATGGACAAAAGATAGTCGCGCAAAAACTGCTTGTCGAAGCTTTTTTGCGCCCGGCCTTCCTCGTAGTCGTCGGCCGGCCAGAAGCGCGACGAGTCGGGCGTCAGCAGTTCGTCGATCAGAATGAGGTCTTTGCCGAGCAGACCGAATTCCATTTTCGTGTCGGCGATGATGATGCCGGCCTGAAGCGCGATGGACGCGGCCCGTTCGTAAACGGCAAGCGACGTCCGGATGATCCTCTCGGTCAGGTCGCCGCCGATCAGGTCTTCCATTTCGGCCCGGCTGATCGGCGCATCGTGTTTTCCTTCCGGCGCTTTTGTGGTCGGGGTGAAGATCGGCTGCGGCAGGCGGGCGGATTCCCGGAGTCCCTCGGGCAGTTTGATGCCGGAAACGGTTTCGTTGTGGCGGTAGTCGTTCCAGCCGGAGCCGGACAGGTATCCCCGCACGATGCATTCCACCGGCAGCGGCCGCGCCTTTTTAACCAGCATGCTGCGGCCCTGGAGAGCCTCGGCGTAGGGCGCGCATTCGGAGGGAAAGTCGGCGGCGTCCGTGGAAATGATGTGATTGGCGATGATGTCGTCCATCTGACCGAACCAGAAGGCGGACATTGTGTTGAGGATTCTGCCTTTGCCCGGTATCGGATTGGGCATAATCACGTCGAAGGCCGAAATCCGGTCGGTGGCGACCAGAAGCAGGGCGTCTCTGACCGCGTAAAGATCGCGGACCTTGCCGCGGCTTAAAAATTTCAGCTTCGGAAAATTCGTCTGGGCAATGCTCTGCGTCATGAATTGTCTGCTCCTTTAGCGAACCGAGGGATTGTATTTTTTTTCGTGTCCGATGGTGGACGTCGGCGTCCGGCCGTAGTGATGGCCGGGCAACACCTTGGTTTCATCCGGAAGGGTGAAAAGCCGGGTTTTAATGGCGTCATACATCGTCTGCCACGAACCGCCGGGCAAATCGGTGCGGCCCACCGCTTCCACAAAGAGCGTATCGCCGGTGAAAACGTAGCCGGGCGTGTACAGGCAGATTCCGCCGGGCGAATGTCCGGGGGTGGAAATCACCTTCAGTTCGACGTTGCCTGCGGAAATGATCTGGCCGTCGGAAACCAGGATATCGGCCGGCGGCGACTGTGTCGCGCCGAACATCCGCAGCATGGCGGCCGGCGTCGAGGTCAGCATGAAAGCGTCGTCCTCGTGGATGATAATTTTGGCGTCGGTGAGCTTTTTCATCTGGGCGTTGCCGCCGATGTGGTCTACGTGGCCGTGGGTGTTGACGATATAATTGATGCGCAGGTTGTTTTTGGCAGCCGTCGCGAGAATTTCGTGAACATTGTCGGCCGGATCGATTACCAAAGCGTCGCCGGTGACGGGATCTCCCACCAGATAGGCGAATACCGCCATGTGGCCGACCTGCATCTGTTGTATGAACATAACCGCTCCTCAAAAAGAATGATGGGTGCGTACGCTAGCATGATTGGGCCGAATCCGTCAAATCAAATCCGGCGCAGTAAAGCCACGCCGAAAAAGCCGTCTTGCGCATGCCGATGGGGGTAGGTTCGGAAAAATCCGCGGCTGTCCTGAAGCACCTGCGGGATGGACGCAGAAGGGGGCTTGACGGAAAACTGCGGGTGATCTTTCAGAAATCGGCGGATGACGCCGTCGTTTTCGCAGGCCAGAAGCGAACAGGTGCAATACACGAGGCATCCCCCCCGGCGGACGGCCGCCTGGGCGTTGTGCAGAATCGCCAGCTGGATTTCGGCAAGCAGATCGGGATCGGTTCCGGCAAGCCGCCACTTGATGTCGGGATTGCGTCTGAGCGTGCCGGTGCCGGAGCAGGGAGCGTCCACCAGAATGCGGTCGAATTTTTCCCGCCACTCGGAGGAAAGCGGCTTTGCCAGGTCGGCTGCAACCGTTTCGGCGATGGAAACGCCCAACCGGCGCGCGTCTTTTCTCAACCGGTCAATTTTGTTTGCGTCGCGGTCCATCGCCACGATCCGTCCGCGGTTTTCCATCAGCGCCGCCAGGTGCGTGGTTTTGCCGCCGCTGCCCGCGCAGGCGTCGAGCACCGTTTCTCCCGGCTGCGGTCCGACCAGATAGGCTGCAAGCTGCGCCGCCTCGTCCTGGAGCCGAAAGAGCCCCTCGGCAAAAAAATCCGTTTTCTGAACGGGCCGGGGCGGATCGGAGAGGATGATGGCGTCGGGGGAAAAGCGGCCGGGCTCGCCCGGAAAATCCGACCGGGCGAGTTTTTGCGCCAGATCATTGCGGGAAATCCTGAGCGTGTTGGCGCGCAGCGTCACAGAAGGCACTTCATTGTCGGCCCGGCAGAGGGCCTCGGTTTCTTCCATGCCGAAAGCGTCGCGCCACAGCTTCACCAGCCACAGGGGGTGGGAATGAAAGGCTGCCAGATACTCCTGGGGATCGGTTTCGCGGCAGGGATAGGATACGCGGCCGGGATCGCGCAGATAGCTTCTTAAAACGGCGTTCACAAGTCCGCCGGCCGCCGGATTTTTTCGCTTGGCGGTTTTGACCGCCTCGTCCACGACCGCAAAGGCGGGCAGCCGGTCGCTGAAGAGAAGCTGATAGAGGCCCACGCGCAGGATGTTTCGGACGTCCTCGTCCGTCTTCTCGTAGTCGCCGCGGTAAAACGCCGCGAGAATCCAGTCCAGCCGCCCCCGCATGCGCAGGACGCCGTACACCAGATGCGTGAGCAGCCGTCCGTCCGCCGTTCCCGAAAGATGCCGTTCTTCAAGCGCCGCGTCGAGCAGATCTCCGGCAAACGCCCGGCTTTTCCCGACCTCGCTTAAAATGTCCACTGCCCGGTGGCGAATTGATTTTTTCACGTTGATCCCGGAGCCTCCCGCTGCAACAGTCCGCGGCTTCGCGCCTGCGGTTTCAGCCCAGCACGCTCTTTTCTTTCAGACGGTAGCCCCTCAAAAAATCGCCGATCGGCATTCTTTTCTTTCCCGCGAGCTGGACGTCTTTTAAAAGGACATGGCCGTCCGCCGCTGCGACCGGCAGTCCTTCGGCCGCCGGCGCGCCGACAGATCCCGGCGGCCCGCATACCGCCCCCGGCCGGGCTTGTGCCGCAAATATTTTCAGCGTCTGACCGTCCAGGGCGGTGTAAGCCGCAGGGGCGGGGCTCAGCCCGCGGATGAGATTGACAATGTCGGCCACCCGATCGTTCCAGGCAATCTTTCCCGTTTCCCGGGTCAGGCGGGGAGCGAAGGTGACGAGGGAGGCGTCCTGTTTTTGCCGGCGGGCCGCGCCGGCAATCACCTCTTCGATCGCCGTCAGCAGAAGCCCTGCGCCCATCTGCGCCAGACGGTCGTGCAGTTCTCCGAACGTTTCGGCGGGGCCGAGCGGCGTTTTTTCCTGCAGGAGAATGTCGCCGGAATCCATGCCTTCATCCATCAGCATGATGGTGACGCCGGTTGTCGTTTCTCCGCGGATGATGCTCCAGTGAAGCGGCGCGGCGCCGCGGTACCTGGGCAGCAGCGACGGGTGAATATTGAGGCAGCCGTATGGCGGCAAATCGAGAAGCGCTTTGGGCAGAATCTGGCCGAACGCCGCGACGACGATCATGTCGGGTGCGATTTCGCCGAGCGTTGCCAGAAAAGCGGCATCTCTGACCCGGGCCGGCTGCAAAACCGGCAGGCCGAGGGAAAGCGCCAGCGTTTTGACCGGCGGCGCGACTTCCTTTTGACCCCGTCCCGCGGGGCGATCCGGCTGCGTGACGACGGCGCAAACGGGATAAGCGCTCCGGGAGAGCGCATCGAGCGCCGGCAGGGAAAATTCGGGGGTACCCATAAACAGGATGCGGGGCGTCTTCATCGGATTCATCCTCGGTTTTTGGAAACATCTATATGGAATTCGTCCGGGGGTGTCAAGAATTAGTCTGACCAATGGTTTTCCCGATAATTTTTATTGTCATTTCGGATGTCCTGCTTTATATTAATTTCAACTTCGCAAGAGCTGCGCACAACGTGAACGTGGGATGCAGAATCAATCGTTTGCAAACGGAAAGGAGATGACGCATGAAAACTTACGCCATTAAATATGTGGAGCTGGCAGAGCAGCACGCAGAGAAAATGGCCAGGCGCTGGGCCATGGATGTCCAGAACAATGCCAGGACAAAGAAGTACAAGGAACTGGATGAGGAACGGATCATCAACCAGGGTGTGAAATTTTATCAGAACTTCAGTAAAATGTTCGCTGAAGACAAGATCAGCGAAAACACATTGAAATACTTTCGCACTTATGCCCAGGAAAGCTTTGCGATGGGAATTCCCATGGACGAAGCCGTTTACGCGCTGATTCTGCTTCGCAGGCACATCTGGCTGTATGCCGAATTTCAGACCATTTTCAGCTCCGGCATCGACCAGCGTCAGGCGCTGGACACATTGAGCCGGACGATCCTTCTGTTCGATTACGCCGCGTACGAGGTTACCAAAGAATATCAGGACCTGATGAAGAATAAAGCTAAGTAACGACACAGCCCGTTTCCCTGTTCGTTTAGCTTTGGAGAAAGGAGAGAAATGCCATGGTCGAATCCATTAAGCTGCTGGATGTGCTGGAAGCCAATATAGATGAAATTGCCGCGACATGGGCGGCGGACGTCAAGAAAAACAAGAGAACCGCGCATTACCGGGATATTCCTGACGAGCGGCTGGTCGTTCAGGCGGTGAAATTTTACAGCCAGCTTCGCAACATGCTGATCGCGCCCAACCGCTACGAAAAGGCGCAGGAATTTTTCATGCACTACGCGCGGACCTGTTTTGAAAGCGGCATACCGCTGCATGAATCCATCTATGCGCTCAACATGATGCGCCGTCACATGTGGCTGTACGCCGAATTCCAGGCGATATTCATCAACGCCATCGAACACCATCAGGCGATCGACTCCGTCATGAGGATCATGCTCCTGATCGACTACGCCGTCTATGAAATCACGCAGTATTACCAGGACCGCATTCGTCTGGAAAACTGCCAGGCCGTCTAGCGGAATGACCGGATCGGTTGACAAAACGGCAGACGGGATACCCGCTGCCGTTTTGTCTTGTCCGGGGCGGCCCGCCTGTGTGACCCATCTGCAGGATCTCCATTATTTTAGAACGCATTCGCCATAAATTTTCGCTTTTGCCGCGCGACTTCCGCCTGTTTCTGGCGGCCACGTTCGTATTCGGTTTTTCGCAGAGCATCGTCGATTCCACCTTCAACAACTTTCTCAATGAAACGTTTCGGATCAGCGACTGGCAGCGCGGCTTTCTGGAGCTGCCCCGGGAGCTGCCGGGCTTCCTGGTCGTGTTTTTCTCGGCGCTCTTCTTTTTTCTGTGTTCGCGCCGCCTGGCGGTTCTGGCGAATCTGCTGTGCGCATTCGGCATCGTGCTCATCGGCTTCGCGTCGCCCGGATTTTCGGTGATGCTCGTCTGGCTGTTCATGTTCAGCGTCGGTCAGCATCTGTTCATTCCGCTTAATTCGAGTATCGGCATGGAGCTGGCCGTCAAGGGGCAGGAAGGACGGCGGCTGGGACAGTTTGCCGCCGCGGCCAATGTGGCGATGATCCTGGGCAGCTTTGTCATTTTCCTGGGATTCAAATTTTTTTCCTTCACTTTTCAGTTCTCTTACGGAATCGCTTTTTGCGGATTTCTGGCGGTGGCCGCCCTTTTGTTCGGCATGCAGAAGGATCAGCCCATGACGGCCCGCGCCCGGTTTCAGCTGCGCAGGGAATACCGCCTCTTTTACTGGCTCAACATTTTGTACGGCACGCGCAAGCAGATCTTTCTCACCTTTGCGCCCTGGGTGCTGGTGACCGTTTTCTCCCAGAAAACGCAGATGCTGGCGACGCTCCTGACCGTGGGCGGCGTGATCGGCATTTTTTTCAAACCTCTGGTGGGCCGGGCCATCGACCGTCTGGGGGAGCGGTTCGTCCTTACGGCGGAAGCGGCGCTGCTCGTGGTCGTCTGTATGGGCTACGGATACTCCCGGGAATGGTTTTCGGAGACGGCGGCGCTGGTGGTCGCGTCGGCCTGCTTTATCGCGGATCAGTTGCTGCTCTCGGCGGGAATGGCCCGGGCGACCTACCTTCAGAAAATCGCCGTCCGGCCCGAAGACGTCACGCAGACCCTGACCATGGGCGTGACCATCGACCACATTTTTTCCATCGCGGTGGCCCTGTCCGGCGGAGTCATCTGGGTGACGCTGGGCTACCAGTACGTTTTTCTGCTGGGTGCGGGGATCGCCGTCCTCAATTTCTTTTCTGCCCTGCAGGTGCGCACGCGGTAGGCTACATGAAGTTTTCCGGATCGACGTCGACCGTGATCTTCACCGTGCTGGTCGCATGCTTTTCCTGAAGCGCGGCGGCAAGCGTGCGCATTCGCCGGCTGTCGTTTCCCTTGATCAGCATCTGCATGCGGTGTTCGCCGCGGATTTTGGAAAGCGGCGCCTGGGCGGGTCCGATGATTTCCAATGCGCCGCCGGTTTCATAGGCGAGCGTCCGGGCGTCGCGGCCCAGCTCTTTGGCCGTTTGGGACAGAAGGCCTTCCCGCGACGAGGACAGGCGCAGCGCGATGAGACGGCTGAAAGGCGGATAGGCGAGCGCCCGGCGGTTTTCGATTTCCTCCTGATAAAACGACAGGTAGTCGTGGTTGCGCGCATGGCGCAAGGCGTAGTGGTCCGGATTAAAAGTCTGGATGATGACGCGGCCCGCCGTATCGCCCCGTCCGCCGCGGCCCGCCACCTGGGTGAGCATCTGAAAGGTTTTTTCCGCGGCCCGGAAGTCCGGCATGTTGAGCGACGTGTCCGCCGAAATCACGCCCACGAGCGTGATGAAGGGAAAGTCGTGCCCCTTGGTGATCATCTGCGTTCCCACCAGAATGTCGATTTCGTTGCGCTCCAGGGCGGCGAGCATTTTTTCCTGCTCGCCTTTGCGCGACGTTGTGTCGGCATCCATCCGGCGGATGCGCGCCCGGGGAAACCGCAGGGCCAGCTCGGCTTCCAGTTTCTGCGTGCCGGCGCCGTAGTTGAGAATCCGGCTGCCGCCGCAGTGCGGGCACAGCGGCACGGCCCGGCGGCTGTAGTCGCAGTAGTGGCACTTGACCAGGTTTTCGGCCGGGTGGCTTTTCAGGGCGACGGCGCAGTTGGGGCAGACGAGCGGCGAACCGCAGTCGCCGCAGACCAGAAACGTGTCGAAGCCCCGCCGGTTCAGAAACAGGAGGACCTGCTCCCTCAGCGCGAGCGTTTCGGCAATGGCCGCGGCCAGCCGCTCGGAAAGAACCGGCGCTTTGCCTGGGCCTTCTTTCTGCAGTTTCATGTCGACGATTTCGATCCGGGGCAGGGGCCTGTCGTTTGCCCGGCGCGTCAGCTCCAGGTGGGCGTACTTCCCCGACCGGGCGTTGTAGAAGGTGCGCACGCCCGGCGTGGCCGATCCCAGGATACAGGCGGCGTTGCAGAGCTTGGCCTTGACGACGGCCAGATCCCGCGCGGAGTAGCACAGACGCTCGTCCTGCTTGTAGGAGCCGTCGTGCTCCTCGTCGACGACGATCAGTTTCAGATTCGGCACGGGAGCAAAGAGCGCGGAGCGGGCGCCGATCACCAGCGAAATCCGTCCGCGCCGGATTTCGCGCCACTGGTCGTAGCGGACGCTTTCAGGAATGCCGCTGTGGATAACGGCGATTTTATCGGTGTCGAAGCGTCCGGCGATCCGGGCGATGAGCTGCGGGGTAAGCGAAATTTCCGGGACCAGATAAATCGCCCGGCCGCCTGCCGCGAGGACATGCTCGATCGCACACAGGTACACTTCCGTTTTGCCGCTGCCGGTGACGCCGTGCAGAAGGGCGCAGTGAAACTTTCCTTCGTCCGTAAAGCGGCGGATGTCGCCTAAGACCTTTTCCTGTTCGCAGGTAAGCGACAGATCTCCCTGGGGGGATTCCAGACAAGAGGTGATCGGGACTTTGCGGATGACTTCCGCGTTGCTTGCGAGCGCGACGCCTTTTTCCAGAAGCTTTTTCACAACGGCGGGCGACGCGCCGGTGGCGGTCATGAGAGAGGCGAGGTCCGTCGGACCCGCTTCTTTGAGGTAGTCAACGACCGTTTGCTGGCGCGGTGTGAGCGCGGCGTGGCAGGCGGTTTCGGAAAGCGCGAGAACTTTTTGCGTGCGGATGCCCAGCGACTTTTTTTCCCTGGCGGTCACGTCCACGAAGCCCGCGATCCGCAGGCTGCGCAATACAGAAGCCGCGTTGGGAAGGCCGGAGCGCCGGATCAGATCGTTCAGAGAAAGGCCGCGCGGATGTTCAGCGAGGAAATCGAGGAGTTTTTTCTGGGCCGGCGTCGGCCGGACGCCGGGCGGCGCCGGCGCGGGCGTCACCCACAACAGATCCTTTTTTTCCCATCCCGTGGGAAGAAGTTCGGCCAGCGTTTTGCCGAGGGGATAGACGAAGTAATCGGCGATCCAGAAGTAGAATTTCAGATCATCCGCGTCGAAAAGCGGCTCTTCATCGAGAATTTCGCCGAGCGGCTTGACGCCGGCCGGCGGGGAGCCGGCGGTCAGGGAGACGATGAAGCCCGTCCGCTTGCGGCGGCCGAAAGGGACAAAGACCCGTTTGCCGACGGCGGCGGCGGAAGCAAGACTTTCGGGGACGGCATACGTGAAGCGTTTGCCGGCCGGAATATTGAGGGCGACCTCTGCGTACATGGCCTGCTGATTAACATTTTTATTTCGAAAAATAAATGCCGGACGTCGGGCGGCAATAAAAAAGCCCCGGCTCGCGGGGCTTTCCGTTCGGTTGCTGTCGAGACTTATTCGCCCTTGAGCTTTTCGATTTTTTCCTGCTTGGTCTTGCAGTCGATGCACTCGGTCGTGACCGGCCGCGCCATCAGTCTTTTTTCGGAAATCGGTCCGCCGCAGGATTCGCAGATGCCGTACGTGCCGTCATCGATGCGCTTGATCGCTTCCTGCATTTTGACGATCAGCTTGCGTTCCCGATCGCGGATTCTCAGTTCGAAATTGCGGTCGGATTCCAGCGAGGCCCGGTCGTTGGGATCGGGGAAATTTTCCTTGCCGCTGGTCATTTCCGAAACCGTTTTTCCCGCTTCACTCAGCAATTCATTGATTTTCTGTGTCAGCAGTTTGCGGAATGCCTCCAGCTTTTCCGGCTTCAACGTCGTTTGTTTTTCCAAGGCCGCCACTCCTTTATAAGATGATCATGATATTGGGCTCTTTTACCTAATGGCCCTATGTTTGTAAAGCAAAAAAATGAGCGGCCCGGAAAACCGTCCGGCTGCCGGGCCACTCGATGTAAGGTATGAATTAAACGATTATTTTTCCTACCGGTACACGGAAAGAACCCTGTCCACGATATTGGTGGTGGATTTGCCGGCCACCTCCGGAACGATCGTGACGCGCCCTCCCCACTGGCGGATTTCGTTGCGTCCGACCACCTGGTCTTCCGGCCAGTCGCCTCCTTTAATCAGGAGGTCCGGTTTCAGAAAGCAGATCAGCTCCAGTGGCGTCAACTCCGCGAAAATCGTTATAAAATCAACGCAGGCCAGACCGGCGAGCACTTCCGCCCGCTCGCTTTCCGTCACCAGGGGCCTTTTTTCTCCCTTGATGGCCCGGACCGACGTGTCGCTGTTCAGCCCCAGGACCAGCACGTCGGCGGTTTTGCGCGCCTCCTGCAGATAGCGCACGTGGCCGACGTGCAGAATATCGAAGCAGCCGTTGGTAAAAGCGATTTTTTTCCCTTCCCGGCGCAGGGCGTCGAGCTTTTCCTTGAGCGCAGTTCTCTCCAGAATCTTTTCCATGACAACTCCTTCCCATTTCCGAACAAGAGCGGCAAGGGCGCGGCTTTTCTAAATCACCCTGGCCAGCGTGACCACCGCCACGTCCGCCGCGCCGCTGTGCTTCAGAATTCTCGCGCATTCATTGACGGTCGCCCCCGTCGTGTAGACATCGTCGACCAGAATCAGGTTTTTGTCCGCGATTTGCCCGGGCCGGGCTGTCTCAAACGCTCCTTTAATATTCTTTTCCCGCTCCTGTCTGGTCAGTCCTGTCTGCGTTAAAGTAAATTTGCGCCTTTTTAGCAAGGAAAAATCGACGGCGATTCCGTATTTCCTGCCCAGGGCGCGCGCCAGCAAAAGCGATTGATTGAAGCCCCTTTCGCGCAGGCGTTTTTTATGCAGGGGAACGGGGAGAACCGCATCGCAGCGGTGCCAGTCCAGATCGTCAAAAGGGCACTCGGCGAGAAAACGGGCCAGAGCGCCGCCCGTGGACAGGTCGCGGCCGTACTTGAAGCGGTGGATCGTGTCGGCAATGATGCCTTCATAAACGACTGCGGCGCGCGCCCGGTCGAAAAAGGGCGGGGAGGCGAGGCAGGCGCCGCAAACATGGTCGCCGGCGGGCGAATCCGGAAAGAGGACGCCGCAAACCGGACAGAGGCTGCCGGTTAAAAAGGTAATGCGGTCGAGACAATTGGCGCAAAAGACGGCGGGAGGAACGCTTTGGACCACCCGCCGGCACGCCAGGCACAGAGGCGGAAACAAAACATCGGATATCTCGGAGACAAAGTCGCGAAGACTCAAGCCATTTCCCTGGAGAGCTTCTTGATGTCGGTGGTGTTTTCGTCGATCTCCATCCGCGGCGCGTCCCACAGGTCTTCCAGGCCGTAAAAGGAGCGGGCCGACTCCTGAAAAACGGAGATCACCACATCGTCGTAGTCCAGGAGCACCCATTCGGCGTTGGTTTCTCCTTCCACGCCCAGCGGCCGGATGCCTTCCTTTTTCAGATGTTCCTGGACGGCCTGGGCAATGGCCTGCACCTGCCGGTCGGTTCCCCCGGAGCAAATCAGCATATAATCCGTAAACGATGATATCTCCCGAACATTTAATGCGACAATTTTCTTTGCCTTTTTCTGCAGCACCGCGTTGATGCACAGCATAAGCCGCCGCGCCGACTCATTCTTTTTAACGGCCAAAGGGTCCTCCTTAAAGAAAAGCTGCACAAACAGCCCGCTCTTTGCGCCTGTTTGCCGACAGCTTCTGTCCTATCGCATAAATGAAAAAAGTTGACAATATCGTATTTTAAACGTCGTCCGGTTCGCCGCAGTTGTGAAAAAAAAACGTCTATGGTAAATCAACGGTCCCTATTCATTGATAAAGGATTGGCCATGCTTGACGTTATTGCAAGAGTTCACGCGCATATGCCCTATCAGCTCCTGCCCCGGTATCTGCCGATGATTCTGGAGCACAAAATCAATCCGGAGATTTATTTCAGCCACACTGCGCTGGAGGGGATCTCTCTGGACGAATGCCGAAAAATCGCTCTCCGGCTGCACGACGCGGGGCTCAAGGTGACCTTTCACGGCCCGTTTGTCGATTTGCGGCCCGGCGCCCTCGATGAGCGGATCCGCAAGGTCAGCCGGGAGCGAATCGGTCAGGCGCTGGCACTGGCGCCGATTTTCAAACCGCTGAAGATGGTCTGCCATCCGTCCTTTGACGACCGCTACTACGTGGCCTGCGATGATCTGTGGCTGGAAAACAGCGTCCGGTTCTGGTCGGACGTGCTTCGGACGGCGCGCGAGGCGGGAACGGTGATTGCGCTGGAAAACGTGTACGAAAAGAAGCCGGACATCCTCCGGCGGCTCTTCGAGATCCTTTCCTGCGACCACTTGTGCTTTTGTTTCGATACGGGCCATTTCAACGTATTTTCCCGGGCGCCGCTCGGCGACTGGATGGAGCAGATCGGGCCCTACATCGGCCATCTGCATCTGCATGACAATTCCGGCCGGTTTGACGAACACCTGCCGGTGGGCGAAGCCACGTTTCCTTTTCGGGAACTGGCCGCCGCCATCAAGACGCTCAGGCGCAAGCCGACGATCACGCTGGAGGCGCATGCCCAGGACCACCTGTGGCGGTCGCTCGAGAATGTACGGAAGATGGAGCTTCTGAAACTGCTGGACGGGCAGGATTGAACGGAGCGGAAACAGGCCGATGACGCGCTATCTGATCAAAAGAATCCTTTTCATGATCCCGCTTCTGCTGGGCATCACGATCATTTGCTTCGCGGTCATGCATCTGGCGCCGGGCAAACCCACGGACCTGCAGACGCAGATGAACCCGAAAGCCTCCGCCGAAATGAAAGAACGGCTCTTGAGCCTCTACGAACTGGACAAGCCGCTGCACGTTCAGTATGTGTCGTGGCTCAAAAAGCTCGCCCGCGGCGATCTGGGAACGTCTTTTTCCTCCGATCACCGGCCGGTGGCCGACAAGATTCTCGAACGCCTGCCGATTACGATTCTGATCAATGTTTTGTCTTTGCTGATTATCATTGCGGTCGCCGTGCCGATCGGCGTGCTGTCGGCGGTGTACCAGGATTCCCTTTTCGACAAGGTGACGGCGGTGGTCGTGTTCGTGGGCTTTGCCGTGCCGACGTTCTGGCTGGCGCTGCTTCTGATGATTTTTTTCGGCATCCACCTGGGCTGGCTGCCGATTTCCGGCCTGCGCTCCCTCAACTATGAGTACCTGAGCACCTGGGCGCAGCTGGCCGACCTGGCGGGGCATCTGGTCCTGCCGGTGTTCATTTCCGCGTTCGGCGGACTGGCGGGGCTTTCCCGCTACATGCGGGCCAACATGCTGGAGGTGATCCGCCAGGATTACATTCTCACGGCGCGCGCCAAGGGCCTCAGCGAAAGACAGGTGATTTACAAGCATGCGCTGCGCAACGCGCTTCTGCCGGCGATCACCATCCTGGGGCTGTCCGTTCCGGGGCTGATCGGCGGCAGCGTGATTTTCGAGACGATTTTTGCGATTCCCGGCATGGGGCAGTTGTTTTACATGTCGGTGATGGCGCGCGACTATCCCACCGTCATGGGCATTTTGCTCATCGGCGCCGTGCTGACGCTTCTGGGCAATCTGATCGCGGACGTGTCGTATGCCGTGGCGGATCCGAGAATAAGGATATCGTGATGACGTTCTGGGAGATGTTTTACAAAAACAAACTGGCGCTCGCGGGCTGCGGCATCGTGGCTCTTTTGTTTGTCGTGTCGCTTTTCGCGCCGCTGCTCGCGCCTTACGATCCCGGAGCGATCGATCTCAAAAATGTTCTGGCGCCGCCCTCGGCCGGCCACTGGTTCGGCACGGATCAGCTCGGCCGGGACGTCCTGTCCCGGATGATCTGGGGCGCGCGCATCTCGCTCAAGGTCGGATTTGTCGCCACGGGCCTGGCCATTCTGATCGGAACGATTCTGGGAGCGGTGGCCGGCTACTACGGCGGCTGGATCGATGCGCTCATCATGCGCTTTGTGGACATCATGCTGTGCTTTCCGACGTTCTTCCTCATTCTGGCCGTGATCGCCTTTCTGGAGCCCTCCATCTGGAACATCATGATCGTTATCGGGCTTACCGGCTGGATGGGCGTGACGCGTCTGGTGCGGGCGGATTTCATTTCGCTGCGGGAAAGGGATTTCGTGACGGCGGCACGGGCCATCGGCGCGGGCGACGGGCGGATCATCTTTCTGCACATCCTGCCCAATGCGCTGGCATCCATTCTGGTCGCGGCCACGCTGGGCATCGCCGGCGCGATCCTGACGGAATCGGCGCTGAGCTTTCTGGGCATCGGCGTGCAGCCGCCGACGCCGAGCTGGGGAAACATTCTGACGGCGGGCAAGGACAACATCGACATTGCCTGGTGGCTGTCGCTTTATCCCGGCCTGGCGATTCTGATCACGGTGGTGGGCTACAATCTGCTCGGGGAAGGCATCCGCGACGCGTCCGATCCCCGGCTGAAACGGTGAGCCGTCAGAGCGGCTGCCGTTCGATATGCCGCGTGAGCTTTACCCCTTCCCGGAAGTCCGGATTGATCTGCATGGCCTGCGCGATGGAGGCTTCGGCGTTCTTCTTCTGGCCGAGGGCGAGGTAGGCCCGGGCCAGATTGTAATAAAGATGCTCGTCGCCGGGCGCGATGGACAGGGCCTTCTTGTATTCGAGGATGGCTTTGTCGACGTTGCCCGAAATCCGGTGGCCGATGCCCGTTTCATTATAAAAGGCTAAAACCAGCGATCCCACGCTTTCGTTGGCGGCGACCAGATCGCGCAGCGCGGACACTTCCCCTCTCTCCACCAGAGACACCATCAGCCGGGCCGTCTTCTGGTCCTCCTCGCCGAGGGTGGAAAGCTGCAGCATTCCGGTGACCGTTTCATTGACGAGCACCTCTGCCACTTCCTCTTCCTTGATCCGGATCAGTTGGCACAAAAAATCATAGGACGTGGAAAAATCGTCGTCGCGGAAATACACTTTTCCGTACAGGTCGTTGAATTCCTGAGAGACGGCCAGCACGCGCAGAAAATCGTTGATGGCGTCCGTGAGGCGCTTTTGGTCCTTTTCCTGGACGTTGTGCAGGTTCGGCAGAATCTCCAGAACATCGCGCAGCGCGACGATGCTGGAAAAGAGATTGCCGTCCTGGAGATGCTTTTTAGCGGCATTGAGCCGGCGCATCGCTTCCGTCGCTTCGTTTGTTCTTCTGTAAACCATGGTTTCCATGCTTCGAGGGCCCCGTCAAATGCGCTGGTGTTCATTATATACGGCTGTTTGAGCGGCAAACTTGAGGAATTTCCGGCGTCCCGGACAAAATAATCGCTGGGGGCTTGATTTGGCCGCCAAAATATAATACTAGTCCGCCACATTCAGAAATGAATTAAAACAAATCAGCGTCTATTTGCAGGAGGAAGGCAATGTCCAAGAGAGTTAATGCGGAAATACTGAAAACGGACCGGCGGATTATTTCCCGCAAGTTGCTGACGGGGGAACTGGCCGAAAAAGATTTGGTCAATCATCTGAAAAAGCTGCCGGATGTTTCTGAAAATGCTGAAGAAATTACGTGCCAGCTGCACGAAAAATGAGCGTTATGCTGATTGATTCCCACGCCCACCTGGAAATGGAGGAGTTCGACGCCGACCGGGAGGCGGTGATCGAACGCGCCGGACTGGCGGGAGTGGAGTGCATCGTTACGGTGGGAACCAGCCCGGTTTTGAGTCAAAAAGCCGTGTCGCTCGCCCGCCGGTACGAAAACATTTACGCGACGGTCGGCATCCATCCCCACGATGCGGAATCGGCCGATGATCGGGTGCTCGACGAACTCCAGCGTCTGGCGGCGGACCCGAAAGTCGTCGCCTACGGTGAAATCGGTCTGGACTTTTTCCGGAACCTTTCTTCGCGCAGGCGGCAGACAGAACTGTTTGCCGGGCAGCTGGAACTGGCCGGCGAGCTGAACCTGCCGGTGGTGATTCACGACCGGGAAGCGCATGGGGAGACGCTGGACCTGATCAGGGCCTCTGGCATCCGCCGGGGCGTCTTCCACTGCTTTTCCGGCGACTGGGCGATGGCCCGGCAGTGCCTCGATCTCGGATTTTATCTCTCAGTTCCCGGCGTGGTGACCTTTGAAAAATCGCACACCCTGCGCGACGTCGTCCGTCAGGCGCCGCTGGAGCGGCTTCTTCTGGAAACGGACTGCCCCTACCTTGCGCCCGTTCCGCATCGCGGCCGCAGAAACGAACCCGCCTTTATCGTGCACACGGCAAAAAAGGTCGCCGCGATCAAAGGCCTGGACTGGGAAGATGTCGCCCGGACCGCGTCGGAAAATACCCGGACGCTTTTCAGCCTCGGCGGCCGGACAAAATAAGCCGGGTGAATTTTCGGGAAATCTGCTAAAGCCGTTTTTCATGACCAAACGCTCCGACATAGAAAAAAGGAAAGCCGTGGTGCTGCTGTCCGGCGGCGTGGATTCGGCAACCGTTCTGGCGATTGCCGGCCGGCAGGGATTTGAAACGTACGCCCTGAGCTTCCGCTACGGCCAGCGCCACAGTGTCGAGCTCGACGCAGCCGGGCGCATTGCCGGGCGCGCAGGGGTGGTCCGGCATCTGACGGTGGACATCGATTTGCGCCTGATCGGCGGATCGGCGCTGACGGCGGACATCGCCGTTCCCAAGCACGGTTCGGTCGAGGAGCTACCCCGGGCCATTCCCGTCACCTACGTGCCGGCGCGAAACACCATCTTTCTGTCCTACGCGCTGGCCTGGGCGGAAGTCATCGGCTCGTCCGACATCTTCATCGGCGTCAACGCCCTCGACTACAGCGGCTATCCGGACTGCCGGCCCGAATATATCGCAGCCTACGAGCGCATGGCGAATCTCGCGACCAAAGCCGGCGTTCTGGGAAAAGAGCCTTTAAGGATTCACGCGCCGCTTTTGGCCCTCTCCAAGGCCGAGATCATCCGCCGGGGCGTTGAACTGGGCGTCGATTATTCACTCACGCACAGCTGCTACGATCCGGATGCGGACGGGGCGTCCTGCGGCCGGTGCGATTCCTGCCTGCTGCGGCTCAAAGGATTCCGGGAAGCGGGGCTTCAGGATCCGGTGAGATACAGGTCGCAGCGCTAGGAAAGGCCGCAACCGTTTCCGGCGGGAAAGCAAAGGCGGGCCTGTAATGTATCGGATCAAGGAAATATTCTACTCGCTCCAGGGAGAAGGCTTTTACAGCGGCCGGCCGGCGGTCTTTTGCCGTTTTTCCGGCTGCAACCTCTGGTCGGGGCAAGAAGAGGACCGATCCGGCGCGCCCTGTCCTTTTTGCGATACGGACTTTACGGGAACGGACGGCGCGGCCGGCGGCCTTTATGAAACCGCGGCTGATCTCGCCTGCAGGATGGCCGGTTTCTGGCCGGGCGGCGGCAAACAGCGCTTTGCCGTGCTGACCGGCGGCGAGCCCCTGCTGCAGGTGGACGAGGGCCTGCTTGCGGCCCTGCATGACGCGGACTTCGAAATCGCCGTGGAAACCAACGGCACGATTGCGGCGCCGGCCGGCATCGACTGGCTCTGCGTGAGCCCCAAGGCGGGCGTCCGGCTGGCGCAGAAAAGCGGTCAGGAGCTGAAGCTCGTCTATCCGCAGGGAGAGATGGATCCCGCGCTTTACGCCAGTCTGGATTTCCGGCATTTTTTTCTCCAGCCGCGAGACGGCAGGGACCGGGAAGAAGCGCTCCGCCGGACGCTGGATTATGTTCTGGCGCATCCGCCGTGGCGCCTGAGTCTCCAGATGCACAAATGGCTGGGCATTCGATAAGGAAAGATTATGGAAATTTTCAAAGTATTCAAATTTGACGCCGCGCACTTTCTGCCCTTTGTGCCGGCCGGCCATCCGTGCGCCAAAATGCACGGCCACTCCTTTCGGGTGGCCATTCATCTGCAGGGCGCCGTAGACGCCCGCGCCGGCTGGATCACGGATTTTGCCGACATCGCCGCCGCCTTCGCCCCCGTTCTGGAACAGCTCGACCACAAGAATCTCAACGGCATCGCAGGGCTGGAAAATCCCACCTCGGAAAACCTCTGCCGCTGGATCTGGCTGCGCCTCAAACCGGTTCTGCCGGGACTTTGCCGAATCGTCGTCCAGGAAAGCCCGGAGTCCGGCTGCATTTATCGCGGCGAAGACTAGTCTGAAAAATCCGGTCTCACGCCGGGGCGCTTGAGCCGCGCCGGCTTTTCCTGCGCCAAAACCATGCCACAACGAAAAGCAGCAAAAAGCCGGTGGCCGGCCAGTTCCAGCCGAGCGCCATCCAGGCCAGCGCCGTTACGGGAAGCAGGGCGGCGCGGACGGCCAGTCTTAAAGGTGTACTGCCGGCGATGCGCGCGGCCCAGGCCGGCGACCGGTCGTAGTACCAGGCCACAAAGGCGCTTCCCCAGGCGTTGGCGACCAGGAAGCGGTCCCGGAAGGTCCGCAGCACCGTCACGCACGGATCCAGGGGCGAGCCGAAAGCGGCGGTGGCGATGAAGCAGCGGGCATCGAGTTCATCCGGTCCGAACTGCTGTTTTTCGTAAGCGCCGCAGTCGCAGCGCGACCAGGCCGGTTGCGGCCTTTTGACGCCGCGCTGGTCCGTGTCGACGCCCACGCCGCAGCCGTTTTCTCCGTCGATTCGGTCGATGGCATCGCTTCCCCAGTCCAGGGCCATGGTCTGCGTGGGGCCGCCGTTGTCGGCGGGCGCTTTCAGCTGCGGATTGCCGTAAAAGCCCACGCAGCTGTCGTCATTGAACGGATAGCGGAGATTGCCGCCGTCGTTGATGATGGCGCCGCCCAGGACGCCGCAGTTGTTTCCGATTTCATTGTCCGCCAGGATGCTGTTTTCCAGCCTCAGCACACCGCCCACAAAAATTCCTCCCGCGAGGGCCGCGCCGTTTTCGGATATCGTGACATGGCGCAAAATCACGTTGCCGTCTTCAATGGCGATGGCGCCGCCCCGGTTGTCGGCGGCATTGGCGTAAAAGGTTGAATTGATGACGGTCAGCGTTCCTTCGGTGACGATCGCGCCGCCCTTGGCGAAACCGGAAGTGACGGTGTTGTGGAGAAATGTCGATCCCGTGATCACGGCGAGGGCGTCGCGCGTGATCAGACTGACGGCGCCGCCGCCGGAGGGCTGGGCGTCTCTTTGCGCACGGTTATTGATGAAGCTGGAATTGGCCAGATTCAGGCGGCCCCAGACGCCGACGGCGCCCGCTTCCGCCCCGCGGTTTCCCGAAAAAACGCTTGAATAAATGTTGACGGTCCCGCCGCCAAGAACGGCGCCGCCGCCTCAGGCATAGCCGTTGTTCTCAGAAAACCGGCTGGCTGTGACGGTCAGCGTTCCCGCCTCGCTGTAAATTGCTCCGCCGCAGCCGGCGGTGTTGCCGGTGAGCGTGCAGCCGGCAAGCGATACGGTTCCTCCGTCGGTGTAAATGGCGCCGCCGTCGATTTTGGGATCGGCGGCGACGCGCCCGTTGCAGAGCGTCAGCTGGCGCAGCGTCAGCTCCGCGGCGTTTTCGACCTGAAAGAAACGGAATTCCGGCGCCCCTTGTTGCCGCTCGATGATCGTGTTGGACCCTCCGGCCAGCGTCATCCGGCCGGTAATCCGCGGGAGGCCGTTGTCGCCCAGGGCGCCGGCGTTGTTCACGTCCGACAGGGAGTAGGTGCATGATCCGGCCAGATTGAGCGTATGCGCGCCCGGTGTGGCGTTGGCCGTCGTGATGGCGTTGATGAGCGCCGCAACGCTGCACGGCACGTCAAAGATGTCGGCGCGGGCGGTTTGCGCCGCGCCCAAAAGAAGCGGTCCGATCAGGAGCATCAACCATAATCGTTTCATGGGGCATCCTCCCTTCGACAAGAAAAGTGATGGCGCATTATAGCGATTTTTCGAAATGATGCACCAACAAAAACACCATGAAAAAACCGCCGGCCCGGTGACGTGTTGAAAAAAAATTGCTTTTTGATCCTGAATGTATTACTTTTTGATCCGTGGGGTGCCGGAAATTCCGCGGGTGCGGAACAAACGGCTGAGATTATACCCTTTGAACCTGACCCGGGTAATGCCGGCGTAGGGAATGGCGGTTCTTCAAATTGCAGCGCAGGCCATATCCTTTGCGGGCGAAGGGTATGGCTTTTTTATTCGGGAGAGGAAATGCAGCCTTACACGGTGATTGTGAGCGGCGGACGTCTGGGCGATCCGGATTTTTTCCGGACGCAGATCGAAGGCCTTGCCGGCCGGCTGCTCGTCGGCTGCGACGGCGGAGTGCGTCATCTGCGGCGCGCGGGTTTTCGGCCCGACGTGCTTCTGGGAGACATGGATTCCCTGCCGGCCGCTTGGGCGGCCGAATACGAACAGGCCGGCGTGAAGATCCTCCGTTATCCGCCCGACAAGGATTTTACGGACACGGCGCTCGCCCTCGATTACGCGATCGGACAGCGCTCGCGCCGCATCGACCTCTGGGGCGCGCTCGGCGGCCGGATCGATCACGCGCTTGCCAATATTTCCCTGCTCATCCGCGGGCGGGAGGCCCGGATTTTCACGCGGATCGTGGACGAGTTCGCCGAGCTGTTTGTCGCGGACGCCGAAACGGTGATCGAAGACGCGGCCGGGTGTCTGGTGTCGCTTCTTGCGCTCAGTCCGCAGGCCGCAGGCGTCACGCTGGAGGGCTTTCAGTATCCGCTCGATCAGGAAGCGCTCTTTGCAGCCGAGTCGCGGGGGATCAGCAATTGCATCACGGCGTCCCGGGCGGTCATCCGTGTGGCGGCGGGCCATCTGCTGGTGATCCGCTACTGGCACAGGGATGTTTTTCCCGAGGAGGCCTGACATGAGAAAACCGGCGGTGGTGTTGTGCGTGGGCGGATCCGATTCCGGAGCGGGCGCGGGCATTCAGGCCGACCTGAAGGCGGTGGCCGCGTGCGGCTGCTACGCCGCCACGGTCGTCACTGCGCTGACCGCGCAAAACACGCGCGGCGTGCAGGCGGTCTTTCCCGTGCCGGGGAAAGCCATTGCGGCGCAAATCGCATCCGTCGTGTCCGATATCGGCGCGGCTGCGGTCAAAACGGGCATGCTGCCTTCCGGCGCGGCGGTCGCGGCCGTCGCGGAAATGATTATCCGGCACCGCCTGCAAAATGTCGTTGTCGATCCGGTGATGATCGCCAAGGGCGGGCGGCGGGTGATGCAGGAAAACGCACAGCGGACGCTGGTCCGGAAGCTTTTGCCGCTGGCGCGGGTGGTGACGCCGAACATTCCGGAAGCGGAAGCGCTGACGGGGATGAAAATCCGGTCGGTCGCCGCCATGAAAGACGCGGCGGCGCGCATCGCGCGCCTGGGCGCCAAAAACGTCGTTGTCAAAGGCGGGCATCTGGTGCAAAGCCGCCGGGACGGCAGCGTGGATGTGCTCTACGACGGCAGGAGGTGCCGCGAGTTCGGCGCGGACTGGATCGACACGCCGCACACGCACGGAACCGGATGCACGTTTGCAGCGGCGCTGGCCGCGGGGCTGGCTCAAGGAAAAAGCGTCGCCGGCGCCGTGGCGCAGGCGAAGAAAATGATTACACGGGCCATTGAGCGTTCGCTGACTCTGGGAAAAGGTCGCGGACCGGTGAACGTCTTGTCCCTATAACGTATTTGGAGGAAAACATGACACAACTCGAAAAAGCCCGCAGGGGCCTTCTTTCGGAAGAAATGAAAATCGCTGCGGCCCAGGAAGGCGTTGAGGCGGAGGTCATCCGGCAAGGCATGGTCGAAGGAACGATCGTGATCTGCCGGAACGTGAACCACGCGGGAATCAAGCCGCTGGCCATCGGCCGGGGGCTTTGCACGAAGGTGAACGCCAATATCGGCACGTCCAGGGACAACAACGATCTCGAGCTGGAGCTGGAAAAGATGCGCGTCGCCGAAGCGGCGGGCGCGGACGCAGTGATGGACCTGTCCACGGGCGGCGATCTGGCCGCCATCCGCAAGGCGGTGATGGCCCGGACGACCGTGGCCGTAGGCACGGTGCCGATTTACCAGGCGGCCGTGAAAGCGCTCGGCGAGCATAAGGCCATCGCCGATATGACAGCCGACGATCTGTTCGACGTGATCGAGGAAAACGGCCGCGACGGGGTCGATTTCATCACCGTCCACTGCGGCGTGACGCGCGCCAGCGTCGAAACGGTCGAAAAGCAGGGCCGGGTGCTGGGCATCGTCAGCCGCGGCGGCTCGATGACGGCCAACTGGATGCGCTGCAACGGACGGGAAAATCCGCTCTACGAGGAGTACGACCGGCTGCTGTCCATCGCGCGCCGCTATGAGATGGTGCTGAGCCTCGGCGACGGTCTGCGCCCCGGCGCCATTGCCGACGCGACGGATTCGGGGCAGATCCACGAACTCATTCTGCTGGGGCAGCTCGCGGCCCGCGCGCGGGAGGCGGGCGTGCAGGTGATGATTGAGGGGCCGGGCCATGTGCCGATCCGCGATATCGAGGCCAACATCCGCCTGCAGAAGAAGCTCTGCGCCGGCGCGCCGTTTTATGTCCTCGGGCCGCTGCCCACCGACATCGCGCCGGGCTACGACCATATCACGTCCGCCATCGGCGGGGCCATTGCCGCTTCCGCGGGGGCGGATTTCCTCTGCTACGTGACGCCGGCCGAGCATTTGCGGCTTCCCACGCTGGCCGACGTCCGCGACGGCGTGATCGCCGCGAAGATCGCCGGTCACATCGCGGACATCGCCAAAGGGATTTCCGGCGCCGCAGAGCGCGACCGGAAAATGTCCGAGGCCCGCAAAACCTTCGACTGGCAGGGACAGGTCGATCTCTCCCTCGATCCCGAAAAAACCGTCGCGCTTCTGGAGAAGAGCAGGAGCGCCAATGAAGAGGGCTGCACCATGTGCGGCGAGTTCTGCGCGATCAAACTGGGCAGGAAATAATTACGGGAGCCGAAGCCTTGACCGGGGAGCCGGACGATCGGAACAAAGAAAAATACGCCGCCGCGCGGCGCATTGTGCGCCGACTTCAGGAAGCGGGGCACGAGGCCTATTTTGTGGGCGGCGCGGTGCGCGATTTTCTTCGGGGCGTGACGCCCGGCGACTATGACATTGCCACGGGCGCCCTGCCGGACGAGGTGGCGGCGCTCTTTGACCGCACGGTGAACGTCGGCGCGCGCTTCGGGGTGATGATGGTCGTGGCCGGCGGCTTTTCCTTCGAGGTGGCGACCTTCCGCAGCGACGACGCCTATGAGGACGGACGCCGGCCGTCGCGCGTGCATTATGCGTCGGCCCGCGAAGACGCGCTGCGGCGCGACTTTACCATCAACGGCCTGTTCCAGGATCCGGAGACCGGCGCGATGCTCGACTACGTCGGCGGCCGCGCCGATCTGGCCCGGAAAATCATCCGCGCCATCGGCGATCCCGCCGTCCGGTTTCGCGAAGACTATCTGCGCCTCCTGCGCGCGGTGCGCCTGGCCGCCAACCTCGATTTTGCGCTCGATCCGGAAACGCGCCGCGCCGTCGGGGCGGCCGCGGAAAACATCCGCCGCGTCAGCGCCGAAAGAATCGCGGAGGAACTGCAGAAGATTCTTGTTCGCGGCGGCGCGCGCCGGGGCTTTGAACTTCTGTCCGAAACCGGGCTTCTGGCCTTCCTTTTGCCGGAAGTCGAACACATGCGGGGCGTGGCGCAGCCGCCGCGGTTTCATCCGGAAGGCGACGTCTGGGAACACACGATGCGGATGCTGGAGATTCTGTCTTCCGAAACCGCGCCGCGGACAAATCCCGCGCTGGCCTGGGCCGTGCTCCTGCACGATGTCGGCAAACCCGTCTCGAAAACCGAGGACGACCGGGGCATTCACTTTTACGGCCATGTCCAGACGGGCGCGGCCATCGCCGAGGATCTGATGCGCCGCCTGCGTTTTCCCAACGCGCAGCGGGAAACCGTTGTGCGGCTTATCCGCGAGCACATGGCCTTCATGAACGTGACGAAGATGCGTCCCGCGCGCCTTAAACGATTTCTCAGAATGCCGGATTTCGATCTGCACATGCAGTTGCACCGTCTGGACTGCCTGGCCTGCCACGGCATGCTCGATTATTTTGATTTCTGCCGCGAACAGCTGCAGACGCTGGAGCGCGAAGCGCTGCATCCGCCGCGGCTTCTGACCGGCGACGATCTGCTGGCGATGGGATACGCGCCGGGAAAACAAATCGGAGAGATTCTCCGGGCGCTGGAAGACCGGCAGCTCGAAGGCGGCATTTCCAACCGAGAAGACGCGGCGGCGTTCGTTCAAGCCCGCTGGGCGCGCTGACGCTGCCGCGTGAAAGGCGGACCCGTGATGAAAAAAATAAAGTTGGCGCTTCCGCGGCCGACGGCTCTGCTCCTGGCGGCGCTCTTGCTGGCGGTCGGCGGATGCGCGGGGAAGGGGCGGCCCGATGCGGCCAAGCCGCCCCGGCGCGCGCTGGCGATGATGGGATACACGATCCAGGCCGGCGCGTTTGCGCAGGTGGAAAACGCCGCGCGGTTCACGCAGCAACTGAAGGCGCAGGGACTCGACGCGACGTATTTCAAGGCGAAGGACGGTTTGTTCAAAGTGCGCTTCGGTAACTTTTCCGTCAAAGAGCAGGCCAGGCAGCGCGCGCTGGCGCTCCTGAAGGCCGGCGTGATCGAAGACTTCTATATCGTTCTGCCCGAGGAGTATGCGGCGGCCCGCCTGAGCACTGAAGGCGCGGCCTATCTGCGCCGGTCGCTCGTGGAGACCGCGCGCGACTTTATCGGCGTGCCGTATCTGTGGGGGGGATCATCGGCCGAAACGGGATTTGACTGCAGCGGGCTTGCCATGACGGTGTATCAGCTCAACGGACTCGATCTGCCGCGCCATTCGGCGGCGCAGTACGATGCCGGCGAGACGGTTGATCGCAGCGACCTCAAGGAGGGCGATCTGGTGTTTTTCCGGATGAAAGGGCGCGGCAAAGTGTCGCATGTCGGCATCTACATCGGCGGCGGAAAATTTATTCATGCGCCGTCGCGCGGAAAAAAAATCAGCGTCGATGCTCTTGCCGATGATTACTACGCCCGTCATTACGTCGGCGCGAAGAGTTATCTCTGAGTGGACCGTATTCTGAAAGCCTTGCCGGCAAAGGGTTTCAGAGACCTTCATTCTTCTTGTCCGATCAAAAAAAATCGTCGCGGCCTTTTCTTTTTCCTTTGCATCACAAAAAAAATTTTTTACGCAGCAAGAAAAAAATGAATATTTTTTATAGTTTTTGTTGACCGCAAGGAAAAAATAACGTAAAATCCAACGCAAAAGAAAAAAAGAAATCTCGAGACAGGAAAGTAAACTCAATAAAAGGAGGCTAACCCCATGACAGCAACAGCAAAGAAAGCAGTAAAGAAGGCTGCAAAACCCGCCGCGAAGAAAGCAACGGCCAAGAAAGCAGTGAAGAAGGCTGCGAAACCCGCCGCCAAAAAGGCTGTGAAGAAAGTTGCCAAGAAGGCTGCTGCTAAGAAACCCGCCGCCAAGAAACCCGCCGCTAAAAAAGTTGTCAAGAAGGCCGCAGCCAAAAAGTAGCATTTTCCGAACATCGTGATTTAAAGAGCAGGCCGATGGACATGACCTGCTCTTTAAATATCTGCCCGCCGTTGTCCGTTTGTCTTTGCGCTTCTTTATCCGCAGCGGCCGCCGCCGCTGTTTCCGCGGATTACAAACCTGGTTTAAAAAAATCGCATTCAATGCTATGAAGAAGCTGCAAAGGGGTCTTGCCGGGGCGGGGCGTTTTGCAAACGGCGTCCTTTCTGCATCCACGTTTTCTCGAGGTGATTGATGGGCCAAGACTTGATTCTCAGCATCGACAACGGAACACAGTCCGTCCGGGCGCTGATTTTTGATTTGAAAGGCAACCTGCTCTACAAGTCCCGCATTCCCATGCAGCCGTACGTCTCCCGCGAGCCGGGCTGGGCGGAGCAGGATGTCGACTACTACTGGAAATCGCTGTGCCAGGCCTGTCAAATGCTCTGGCGGGAAACCTCCGTGCCGAAGGAGGCGATCGCGGGCGTCACCCTGACGACGCAGCGCGCCACGATGATCAACCTGGACCGCAACGGCAAGCCGCTGCGCCCGGCGATGGTCTGGCTGGATCAGCGGCGCACCGCCGGATTGAAGCCGGTGGGCGGCTTGTGGGGACTGGCCTTCAAGGTTTCGCGGATGAGCGAAACGGTGGCGTATCTGCAGGCGGAAGCGGAAAGCAACTGGATCAAACGCTATCAGCCCGAGGTCTGGCGCCAAACACACAAGTTTCTTTTTCTGTCGGGCTACCTCACCTATCGCCTCACCGGACGCTTTGTCGATTCGGTCGGCTGTCAGGTGGGCTACATTCCCTTCGACTACAAAAAGAAGACCTGGGCCTCGTCGTGGAGCTGGAAATGGGAAGTGACGCAGGTCGAACCCGACATGCTGCCGGAACTGATCGATCCCGCCGACCTTCTCGGGCAGATCACTCGGGAGGCGGCCGCCGAGACCGGCATTCCGGAAGGCCTGCCGCTTATCGCCGCCGCCGCGGACAAGGCCTGCGAAGTAATCGGCGCCGGTTGTCTGGAGCCGAACATCGGCTGCCTCAGCTACGGCACCACCGCCACCATCAACACGACGCACCGCAAATATATCGAAGCGATTCCGCTGATCCCTCCCTATCCCTCGGCCGTGCCCGACGCCTACTCGCTGGAAATCCAGATCTACCGGGGCTACTGGATGGTGAGCTGGTTCAAGGAACAGTTTGCGCCGATTGAGCAGCAGCTGGCCGAGGAACAGAGCGTGGAAGCGGAGACGCTGATTGAGAAGCTTCTGCACCAGGTGCCGCCGGGATCCATGGGACTGATCCTGCAGCCCTACTGGTCGCCGGGAATCAAGGTGCCGGGCCCGGAAGCCAAGGGCGCCGTCATCGGCTTCGGCGATGTGCACAACCGCGCGCACCTGTACCGTGCGATTCTCGAGGGCCTGGCCTACGCGCTGCGCGAGGGCAAGGAGAGGCAGGAAAAGCGCAGCGGCGTGGAAATGACCGAACTGCGCGTATCCGGCGGCGGATCGCAAAGCGACTCGGCCATGCAGCTCACGGCCGATATTTTCGGCATGCCGACGGCGCGGTCCCGCATCTACGAAACGTCCGGGCTGGGCGCGGCCATCGACGCGGCGGTCGGATTGAAGCTCTATCGCACTTTCAAAAAAGCGGTTGCCGAGATGACCCACATCGGACAGTATTTCGAACCGAACAGAAATACCCACAAGATTTACAATCAGCTCTACAAGCGCGTCTACAAGCAGATGTACCGGAAACTGAAACCGCTCTACGAGGAAATTCGCGACATCACCGGTTATCCTCCCCGCGTCGGAGAAGAGTGATGCCCACCATCCACCATTCACCATCCACTATTCACCATCCACCATTCACTATTCACCATCCACCCTATTGACAGGAGCGGCAAACCGGCATATAGCAACGCCATTAAAATTTTTTTAAAAGGCAGATTTCAATCATGCTGGAACTGAAGAACGTCTATTTCACCATCCCGGAGAGCGAAGAGCGCGAAGGCGGCCGCCGCAGCATCATCAACGGCATCAATTACGTCTTCGAGAAAGGGAAATTCTACGCGATTACCGGGCCCAACGGCAGCGGCAAGACGACGCTCGCCAAGCTGATCATGGGTATCTATCCCCTGTCGCAGGGGACGATCCTTTTTAAGGGGCAGGACATCTCCCCCCTTTCCATCACCGAACGGGCCAAGGCCGGCATCGCCTACAGCTTTCAGCAGCCGGCGCGCTTCAAGGGCATCACGTTTCGCGACCTCCTGACGATCGCCACGGGCGTCGATGACGAGCGCAAGCTCCTGGAGATTCTCGGCCGCGTGGGCATTTGCCCCCTGTCCTTCCTCGATAAAGAGGTGGATGCGAGGCTCTCCGGCGGAGAAATCAAGAAAATCGAACTGGCGACGACCATCGCCGCCAATCCCGCGCTGGCCATTTACGACGAGCCGGACACGGGCATCGATTTGTGGACGATCGGTCCGATGGTCAGCCTGCTGAAAAAAGAGCTGGCCGAACGCCGGACAACAACCATTGTGGTCAGCCATAACCGGGCCTTTCTGGAGGCGGCGGACGTGGTGCTGATCATCAATTCCGGCCGGATCGTTTATGACGGAAACCTCGAGGGCGCCATGCCGCTTCTGGATGATTTGAGCGTGTGCACCTACCGGGACAGTTGTGAAGGAGAGCGTGATGCTGGATGCTATCGATAAAACCCTGTTGAAAACCGTTGCGGATCTGGAGGGCCTTCCCAAAGGCGCCTACAATATCCGGAAAAACGGCAAGCTGCTGAGCCGGCAGGTGTCGGCAAATATCGACATCGAATCCAATGCCGACGGGACGGGAATCATCGTTACCGTCAAACCGGGCACCCAAAACGAGTCGATTCATATTCCCGTCATCTTAAGCCAGGCCGGCCTTTATGATGTGGTCTACAACACCTTCATCATCGGAGACGACGCGGACGTGACGATCGTCGCCGGATGCGGCATCCACTGCGGTTCATCCGAACCGGAAGGACACGCGGGCATTCACGAGTTTCAGGTCGGAAAAAGGGCGAAGGTGATCTACGTCGAAAAACACTATGCCTCGGGCGACGGCCGCGGCCGGCGGAGTCTCAATCCCACCACCAGGGTGTTTTTGGCCGAAGGCGCGCGCGCGGAAATGGAATTGACGCAGATCGCCGGCGTGGACGAGGCCAATCGGGTCAACGAGGCGGACCTGGGACCGGACAGCATGCTGCTGATCACGGAACGGGTTCTGACGGACGGGGAGCAGAGCGCCGTGTCCACCAACAATATTGTGATGAAAGGCGCGGGCAGCCGCGCCAACATGATCTCGCGGTCGGTTATGAAAGGCAACTCCAAACAGATCTTTTACGCGACGATTGACGCGCAAAACCGGTGCTTCGGCCATATCGAATGCGATGCGATCATCATGGACAACGGAACCAACGAAACCATGCCGTCGCTCAAAGCCGGTCATCCCGACGCTGAGCTGACCCATGAAGCGTCGATCGGCAAAATCGCCAACGATCAGTTGACGAAGCTGATGAGTCTGGGGCTGACGTACGACCAGGCGGTCAACCGCATCATTCAGGGATTTCTGAAGTAACAGCCAGCGACGCCGACCGGCAAAACCGGCCCGGCAAAAGCCCGTCATTTACTATTCAGGATGAATGGACGTTATATGCGTGAATTATTGATCCGCCGGATCTGGTGGCTGGGACTGATGTCGGCGCTGCTGGGGCTTTGGGGCTGCGCCCGCTGGACGCAGACGCTGCCGTCTGCGGCAGGATTTCCGGCGCCGGTTGAGCTTAGCGGCCCCTATGATGCGGATATTCCGCCGCAGGAGACCCGTGCGCTTGCAGCGGCGCGCCGGACGGACGATTGGGCCGTGCCGTACCTGTTTCTGCGCGTGGCCGGATATTTCAAATCCCGCGCCGACGAAGGGCGCTGCCTTCATTTTCTGGATCGCGCGGCCGCCGAATTCCGCCGGCGGGGCAATGCCCCGGGGGAAGCCTCCGCCGCAGGTCGGAAGATGGCGGCGCTCGTCCGCTTCGGCCGCATGCCCGAGACGCTCCTGACGCTGCAGACCGCAGAGTTCCAATGGTCATCCTTTCCGCTGAAGGCATTTCCCTTGTGCCACCGGGGCGCCTATTTCTTCAAGACGGGCGATTACGCCGCGGCCCAAAATGCGTTTCGCATGGCGCTTGAGGGAGCTGCCGGCCAGCCGGAAACGATCGACTGGCTGACGCTGCAGCGCGACGCCGCGCTCGGGTACGCCATGGCCACGCTGGCGGGCGGTTATTTCCCTGTAGCGACCGCGCGCCTGTGTCTTCAGGATCTCGGCGCAGGCGTCGATGAAGGTCTGCGGGATGCCGCGGCCGATGCCGTGGCGCATCTGGAGCAGGTTTCCCTCCTTAATGAACGCATCCGCCGGACACAAGCCTTTGCGTATGATCCGGCGAGCCTTCCGCCCTCCGTGGTCTGGTCGGTGGATGCCTATCGGGGGCTGGGACTGGCCGTTTGGGGAAAGACGGCCGAAGCCGCAGAATGCCTGGAGATGGTCCGCCGCCTGGCGCAGACGTCCGGCGATCCGATTGGCGAAGCCGACAGTCTCTTTTTTATAAACCACCTGTATCTGCTCACGGGTAATGCCGCCGCCGGAGCGGCTGCGGCCCGGTCGCTCGCGGAGCTTGCCGATCGTTATCAGCTCGTGTCCTATGGTGTCTGGGCGCAGTTCATTGCGGCGCACCACTTCGGCAGAACAGGCCATGTCGAACAGACCATCAGCGCTCTGGATGCGGCGCTGGCGCTCGTGGAGGAAAACATTTCCTGGCTGGCCCGGCAGAGGGATTTCCGCGGGATCTGCGCCTTTGGCCGTCCGGCGCTGTACGAACGGCTGCTTGAACTGTACACGGAAAAAAAAGATTTTAGGGCGGCGTTTCAGACGGCCGAACGGGCCAAGGCGGCCGCGCTGGCCGACCGGCTCTGGTCGGATGAAACCGGGCCGGTTGCCGCAGCCTCGGAAGGTTTCCGGAAGATCAGCGCCTGCCGCCGGCGGCTGGCGCAGGCGTCCGCGGCGCTTTGGGAGAGGCAAGCCGCGTCTTTTGCCTTTGAAAAAGCGGCCGGAGAAGTGCGCGGCGCCCGCCGGACCTGCGCGGCCCTCGGCGATGAAATCAAAACCACGGACCCGCGGCTCTGGGCGCTTCTCGGCGCCGCCCCGCCCGGCGTCGAGAAGCTGCAAACGCTTTTGGATGCCAATACCACTCTTTTTGCCTATGCTGTCCGGGAGAAGTCTTTGTATATCTGGGCGATTCATCAAAACAGAATTGTCCAGGAAAAGCTTCCCTTGTCCCGAAGCGAAGTCGAGCGTCTGACGCGCGCCTGGCGCGAAGCCCTGATGACCAGGGACAGGCAGCGGGCTGATGCGCTTGGAGAAAAGGTTTACGATGCCCTGCTCAAGCCGGTCATTCCTTTCGTTCACGGAGACCGCATTGGTGTTGTTCCCGACGAAACGCTGTACAATCTGCCTTTGGCGGCGATGCGCTACGTGAAGTCCTACCTGGTGGACGGCTTCACGCTTTTTCAACTGCCGCATACGGGCCTGCTGGGGGAATTGCCGCAGCAACCATCGCCTTCGGGAGCAGGCCGGGCGGTGATTATCGCCGGCGCGCCATGCGTGAAGACCGACCGCCGCTGGACGTCCTGGGCCGCGGCGGAGATGGAGGCTTTACACAAAGTTTTTCCGCGCGCGGATTACCTTTTTTTAAACGACACCTCTGCCTGGCGGATGCCGGGGCCGTTTCCGGCCTATGACGCCATCCATCTTGTTTTGCGCCAGTACCCCGTGGGAAAGATCTCCGCTGCTTCCTGTGCGTCCGGCGCGGCGGATGTAAGGCAAACGGCCGATCCGGAGCATGACGGCGTTTTCCGGCACGCGTTGAAGGGAGCTGTCGCCGTCTGGAGCGTGTGTCTGCCGCCGGCAGACGCGCAAATGGAGCAGATCGGGCTGGCGGCTGCGCAGGCCGCCTGGCTTTACGCCGTGAGCCCTGTTCTCGTTACGCAGCTGTGGGATGTCGAAGACAGATCGAAGGCCCTTTTCTTCGAACTGTTTTATAAAAACCTGGCCAAAAGCGGCAGCGCGGCAGACGCCCTGCGTGCGGCGCAAAACGCGATGATTGCGGCCGGAAATGGACCGTCCGTCTGGGCGGCCTTCGTCCTGACCGGACGCTAGCGCGGCATCGGCGGTGAACATCGCGGGCGCCCGGACCCTGCCGCCGGGAGGACGGCAAAACGCAAAAAGACAAAACTTTTCGGTAATTTTCTTGCGCGGTCTTTTTTTATCTGTTAAGAGACGTCGCAGGTGAAACTGCAACGGATTGCTGTCTTAACCGCCTTCTCTCGAGGCGGCCGGAAGCAACGGCTGTTTCAATATCTTCCCGGGAGCGGATTCATGCAGGACCCTTCATCGCCGGAGCGCCCGCGGGCGACCGGCTATCTGATGGAAAGTGAAGAGGAAGCCATACGCCTGGACGTAAAAACGGACCGGAACGCCGTGCGCCGGCAGGCGCTCTGGTGCGGCGTCGAGCCGGGCCTGCGCGTTCTGGATGCGGGCTGCGGCGCCGGCGTCACCACGTCCATCCTGGCCGAGCAGGTTTTGCCCGGCGGCAGCGTGCTGGGCGTCGACTACTCTCCCCAGCGGATCGATTACGCCGTTGCGCATTATGGAGGGGAACAGGGAGTTGCCTTTGCGCTGCACGATCTGCGCGACCCGCTTTCCCGCTTCGGGAGCTTTGATCTGATCTGGATGCGTTTCGTTCTGGAATACCACCGCAGCGCAGCCCGAACCATCGTTAAAAATCTGCTGGAATGCCTGAAGCCGGGAGGAAGGCTATGCCTCCTGGATCTGGATTACAATTGCCTGATTCATCATGAACTGCCGCCGGCAACGATGGACGCGCTGCAAAACATCATGAGCGCCGTCGACGAGCGGTTTGATTTTGACACCTTTGTCGGCCGCAAACTCTACGCGTTCCTCTATGACGCCGGCCTGGAGGACATCCGGGTCGAGCTCGCGGCGCACAATCTGTTTTACGGCCCGATGAAGGAAAGCGACAAATTCAACCTGATGAAGAAAATCGAAATCGCGGGCAGCGCCGTGAACGACGTGATCGAAGCCTGCTATCCGGGAGGGTATGCCCGGTTTTACGAAGATTTCGTGCGTCACCTGGACAACCCGCGGCGATTCACCTATACGCCGCTTTTGATGACGAGCGGGCGGAAGCCCTCGTCCGGCTAGGCGGCCGGGGCGTCCAGAATCCTGCGGATGTACATCAGCAGATCCTGCGGGCGGTAAGGTTTCAGCAGAAATCCGGCCGCTCCTTCGGCCGCCAGGTTCTCCGTGTCCCGGCTGTCGGCGTACCCGCTGGTCATCAGCACCTTGACGCGGGGGTTGATTTTCTTAAGATCGTGGAGGCATTTCCTGCCGCCGCCGCCCGGCATGATCAAATCCAGAATGACCAGATCGATGTCCTCCGTCCGCCGGGTGTACAGATCGAGAGCCGCTTCGCCGCTTTCGGCCGTCGCCACCCGGTATCCGAAGCGGGTGAGTGTGTTTTCCACCGTCTCCAGAATATTTTTCTCGTCGTCCACCACCAGAACCTTCTCCGTGCCGCGGGTGTCGGGCTTCGGCTTCACCTCTGCCTCCGGCCGTCCGGCCTTCGTCCGGGAGGCCGGCAGAATGATGTGAAACGCGGCGCCCCGGCCGGGTTCGCTTTCGCAGTAAAGGATGCCGCTGTAATTCTTGACGATGCCGTGGACGACGGAAAGCCCCAATCCCGTGCCCTGGCCCGCTTTCTTCGTCGTGAAGAAAGGTTCGAAAATCTTTTGCATGACGTCAGGAGCCATGCCGCATCCCGTGTCTCCGACGGACAGCTGGACGTATTCGCCGGGCGCGACATCGAATCCGCCGATGCGGGCTTCGTCGTGCAGCACCAGGTTGTCGGTTTTGATCGTGATCACGCCGGTGTCGCCCACGGCGTCGCGCGCGTTGATGACCAGATTCATGATGATCTGGCCGATCTGCGTCGCGTCCGCGTTCACGGGAAAAATATCCGGGCACAGATCGTTGCGGATGTCGATCATCTTGGGGATGGATTTGGCCAAAAGCCCGTGCAGGCTTTTGATTTCCTCGTTGAGATTGACGATCCGCGCCAGCGGCTCGGATTTTCTGCTGAACCGGAGCAGCTGCTGGACCAGTTCGCGGGCGCGCCCGATGAGTTTGTCGATGCTCGTGAGATAGGACATGTCCGCGGGATTGCCGGGGCTGCCGGAGATCATGAGCTGGTTGTATCCCATGATGGCCTGGATGATGTTGTTGAAATCGTGCGCGATGCCGCCCGTCAGGGTGCCCACCGCCTCCATCTTGGAGGCCTGCAAAAGCTGCGATTCCATGTCCCGCAGCCGGGAGATGTCCTTGATCGTGCCTACGATGCCGACGACCGATCCTTCGGCGTCAAAGTCAGGCGCGGCGGAAAGCACGATGCTGCGCGGCAATCCCCGGTCGTTGAAAAGCGTGAAGTACTGGTCGCGGACCCGGATGCGGTCCCCGAGAATGCTTTGCAGCATCTCTTCAAACGCCTTCTGGTCCTCGCGGCGCAGAAAGGAGGAAAAGTCCTTTCCGATCAGGTCCTCCGGTTTGTGCCCGAAAATTTCCGCCCAGGCCGGATTGACGTATTTGATGGCGCTGTGGCGGTCCAGTTGATAAATGACGTCGGGAGAGTTGTTGCTGAGATTGCGGAACCGCTCCTCGCTTTCCAGCACCCGCTTGTGCGCCCTGGCGTTGTTGAGGCTGACGCCGATCTGCTGCGCGACGCCGACCAGCAGACTGACGTTGCTTTGCGTGGGCTTCGTTTTGACGGCGCTGATGTCCACCGCCAGGATGCCTTCGGTTTTTCCCTTGAAGACGATCGGCACGCAGATGAAGGATTTGATGCCCAGATCCTTGATCAGCTTGTAGCTCCTTTCCGAGAGATTGGCCGCGGACTGATCCAGGCTGTCCACGAGGAAAGGCTTCTGGTTGATGAAGGCCTGATAGAAATATCCCCGGGACAACGGATTGGTGAGGTTGAAAGATATATTGCGCAGCAGGGCTTCTTCATGCGGCGTGTAGCCGTGGCCGGCGCCGTAAACGAGACGGGTCCGGTCCGCGTTGGACAGCATCACCAGGCTGCGGTCGAACTGCAGCCGCTTGTGCAGGGCGTCGGTGGCGAAATTCAAGAGTTCCTGCGGATCGAGAATGCTGGCGGCGGCTTCGCCGATCTCCTGAACCAGCTGCGCTTCGTTGTAGCGCCGGTTGATCTGGTCGATGACGTCGTCGGACGTTTTGCCCTGCTGCCGCAGGTGGACCGCCATTTCCCGGTTGCGTCGAAACGACGCCGCCAGAAGGATTCCGGTCGAAAGGAGCAGCAGCGCCAGCGTTGCCGTCAGCCACTCGTGGACGGGAAGGAAATAGAGGCACAGAAAAGAGGCGACAACGGACAGCGCCAGCGCATAGGATCCGATCCTCTGCCAGAAGAGGGATCGCGGCGATTCCCAGGAGATGATATAACGGCAGTGCCGGTCGCCCCGGTGCATGCATTCGGGATGTTCCACGGTGGCGTACCGGCCGGTGAAAATCTGGGAAACGGCTTCGAACATGCCGATGCGGTTGTCGCACTGGAAGCGTTCTTCTTTGACGTCCGGAAGCGGAGTGGCGATGAGTTCAATTTTGTTTTCCGAGAGGTCGTTGCTCTTGAGGATCAGGTGCCGGCTCAGGTGGAGGGCGATTTTTTCGACGGCCCAGTAAGCCATTGCCGGCGACAGAAATCCCGCCACCGACTGGCGGAGAATGCCGGTGACGGCGGATTGGGGGGATCCCATGTAGCGGCCCGCCTGTTTGGCGAAGTCGGGATTGGCCGTGACGCGGCTGATGTATTCGTGGAAACGGTTGACCTGCGTTTGCGTGAGCCAGTGCCCCTTGTCCTCCACTTCGTAATTGGCGATGTCCGCGTAGTCCAGAAGTTCCCTGGTGTTGAGTTCCGGATACTCCTTTTCCAGGTACTCCAGGTAGGTTTTGATGATCATGCTGTTGTACAGGGGAATATCTTTCATGATCGGGCCGCGCTTTCATAACGGATCCGGAATTTGAGCCGCATGTATTCCGTGTAATCGTCCGCGTAGGGATCGGTTTTCATGATCCAGAGTTGATAGTGTTTGTCCGTGCGGACGCCCCGGTCGGCCGGATAGCGTTCGGGATAGATGAGGGTCGGAATCTGATCGGTCGCATAGACGATGCCCAGCCTGACCAGCGCCGCGGCGAGCGTATCCCAGCTTACGGCCTGTTCGTCCGCGATGAAGACGGTGATGCCGTTGAGCAGATCGGAAAGGTTGAGGCCGAGATCGGACCGGTTGACGATGAAAAAAGCCAGCGCCTTCTCCGCACGGCACAGGCAGTAGGTCCGGCATTCCCTCTGGAAGCCGGCGCGCCGGAAACTGTCCGTGATCGGGCCGTTTTGCTCCTGCAGGCCGAAGGCGTCCGTCAGGAGGCCGCCCGAACGACCGGCGTAAAACGCGCAGAGCGTCTGAAAATCGCCGGGCAGGCATTCGCGGATGCCCCATCCGTCCGGCAGCGCGCCGCTCGACGAAAACCGGTCGAAGTGCAGGTAGGAAAACAAGTCCAGAGAACTTGCGCGGGGATTGTTCAGGGACCTGGCGAATCCGCCGAAGATTTTATCGACGATCTGGTTGTTCGGACGGTAGTACGTCATGACGTAGTCGATGCCGGCGGAACGGAACCGGTAACAGCCGCTCAGATAATGGATGATCTGCCGCAGGATGAGAAGGCCGGGAATCCGGCTTTCCAGCGGCTTCGCGGAGAAATGGTGGATCACCCAGGACGGCGGGTAGGCATGCACCATCGCGATGTGGCCGTAGATTTTTCCGTTTTTTTCGTAGGTGAAATGCCGCGCGATATCGGGATTGTCCTGATACAGCCGGCGGTAGGTTTCCTTGAAGGACTGCCGGTATGGAAAGAGATGGCGGTACTTTTCGCCGTAGATGAATCCCGTGTCGAAAAAGAATTCCCAAAGCGCCTCCATATCCACCGTCGTGGAGACGCGGGCATGGGCGTCCAGGTGGGCGCCGACCAGGTGGTTGAGCCGGCTGTAGGACAACACATCCATGTCCGTAATGGCGAGCCCCGTCTGCACGGTGCGGTGGTCCGGATCCTCCCGGCGGTAAACCACCTGCGCCTGACAGTTCATCTGAATGATCCCCGCGAAGGAAATCACAAGTTCGGAAATCAGCATGCCCGGCATCAGAATCTCTTCCGACGGATTGTCGCGGATCGAAAAACCGGACGTGGACACGTCGAAGATGTCCCGTTCCACGCGTTTGGGGAAAAAAGGATGCTGAAAGCTGACGGTAAAAGACGGAGCAATCTGCCGTCGGGGGTTGCGGTTCTTCTTTTGCGCAAACAGACGGATCTCTTCATCTGTCGGGGCGTACACGAGCCGGCCGTCGGGCGTGCCGAGGCCGTTGCGGACAAGGCGGCAGATTCCGGAGAAAAGCTGCCGGTCGCCGCGGTAAAGATCGATCCGGGCCGAAGGGGGCGGTTCAAAGGGCTCGCCTCCGTTTGGGTCGGCGAGGCGCAGACTGAAGGCCCGGGGCGTGAAGTCGACGAGCGTTGCGCCGGTCGTTCGATCCGCCGCGACAATGTCGCAGCGGACGCCTTGGGAGGCGTGCCGCCGGATTGACCGCACGGCATGGACCACGCCTTCTTCGGGCAGCTTGACGCGCAGGGTCTGCTCATGAAAGCCGACGGGTGTTACGGGCGCCCAGGCGACCTCCAGGCCTTCCTCGATCATGATATAACGGGGGATATAATCGGCCAGTTCCCGTTCGGCGTCGGCCAGGGCGGGCCGGCAGACCAGGTCGTCTTCCGTGCAGGGATGCGGGTAAACGCTGACGGCGACGAATCCGCCGCCCGGTTGATGCTGGAATATGACGGAGAGTTCGCCGCCTGAAAAATTGAGATGGTTGATCTTGTTGACCAGTCTGGAGCGAGGGATTTTTTTTTCACCGCCGGCGCGCAAGAGATCGGTGTGCTGAAAAGGCCACGGCGTGCATAAAGCGAATGCATCGGGAAATTCGCCGGGCGCCGATTCATTAAAGCCGTGGGTCATAACACATCCTCGCCTTATCTTACTCCGTGAATGATAATGAGGTTTCATTGCTTTGACCTGCATTAACGTGGCTTCTTATATCTGAGCCGTATCGGGCTTGTCAAATGCAAAATGCCTGCGGGCAGGTGAAGCAGCCGGCGGAAGCGGCTTTGCGCCCGCGTTTGAAGGCAGGAAGGGCCGGTCCGGCGGCCGCGCTCGGTATCGGCACGGGCATTCGGCGATCCTGCTTTCCACAACACCGCCAACCGATTCAAACAGAACCGATTACGAGTCGATGGAAAATACCGCGCCGCGGCCCGTTGAAATTGCGCTTGTGGTTTCAGCGCGTTTTTGACAAAATAAAAACCGGTTGCACAGAAAAAAGTTAAAGGAGGAAAAGCCGTGTCCGCTCGAAGAAAAATGCTTATCGCGGCGGCGATGTGCCTGTCGGTCCTCGTGGCCGGTTGCCTGCGGTATGAAAGACAGGTTGTGCCTTTCCAGACGCCGCAATCCAGCCCCAACGCGGTTTACATGGACGGCGCGGTCATTGCCGCCCGAAGCTTTATCGACGCGCCGCAGGCCAGGGCGGCCTTCGGTTTTGATATCCGGGCGGCGGGCATCCTGCCCGTACAGGTGGTTTTCGACAACAAGAGCCCCCATCCGCTGATGATCGTCGCGGAGCAGACGTTTCTCATCGACGCGGAAAGCAACGTCTGGCCGATTCTGGACCAGAACCTGGCCTACGACCGTCTGGCGTCTTCGACGGAATGGGGCAGGGTCGCTCCGGAAGCCGCAAAGCGGGGCGTGTTGTTCGGCGCCGCGGGCGCCGTCATCGGGGCGGCCATCGGCATCGTGACGGGAACGAACGTGGCGGCGGCGGCGGGCAAGGGCGCGGCCGTGGGAGCGGCGGCGGGCGTGGTTTCCGGCGGCGCGCAGGCGGCGCTCGATCCTTCGGATGTCGAGGCCAAAATCCGGGAAGATCTGAAAACGAAAACCCTGCAGTATCGGGCTGTGCGGCCCGGCGAACTGGCCCACGGATTTATTTTCTATCCCGGAGAAGCCAAAACGGCCAAAGTGCTGCGTCTGCAGGTCCGGGAGACGGACACGGGAAAGATATCCACTTTCAACATGAAGCTGCCCTGAGCCGAGGAACCGCAAAGGAGCTCGGCCGTTTCGGGCCTTTCGCCGGGAGCGTTTCGGAGAGGCAGGCCGGTTTTGCCGGCCGCGGGGAGTGAGCATCCTTATGCGTTTCAGGCGGCCAGCGGCCGGAGCCGGAAATGAAGGAGCTTTTCATTGCCGCAAGCGGCATCATCTTTTTTCTGATCGGCATGATCCGTCTGTCCTCGTGCGTCCGCCGGATGATGGATGCCCGCATCAAGGAGCTGGTCCGGTATGCCGTGGACCGGCCCTTCTACGGCCTTGTGACCGGCGTGGTGTCGGCCGTCTTTTTTCAAAGCTCCTCGGCCTCGACCGCGCTCACCATCGGCCTGGTCAGCGCCGGCCTGATCAGTTTTTACAGTTCGCTGGCCATCGTTTTGGGCGCCGACATCGGCACCACCCTGACGGTGCAGTTCGTCATCTGGCGGTTTACGGAATTTTCACCCGTTTTCATCACCGCCGGCGGGCTTTTGTGGCTCATCGGCCGGGGGCGCTGGATGGCCGCGGGAGAGATGCTCTTTTATTTCGGGCTCATTTTTTTCGGTCTGGAGATCATCAGCCGGGCCGCGGCGCCGCTGAAAGAGTCGCCGGCGTTTCTGCACTACTTCACACAGGTGAAAAATCCGCTGCTCGGCGTCGCCGTCGGCATCGTGGTCACGGCCGTGGTCCAGGCATCCGCGATTCCCATCGCGATTCTGGCCGTCCTGGCGCAGCAGGATCTGGTCCGCCTGGAAAATGCCGTGCCGGTGGTGCTGGGGGCCAACATCGGCACAACGGTCACGGCGCTCCTGGCCGGCATGGTGGCCAATATCAACGGCAGGAAAACCGCCGTCGCGCACCTGATTTTCAAATGCTCCGGCGTTTTGCTTTGCCTGGCGGGGCTGCCGTTGTTTATTGATCTGCTCCGACAACTGTCGGGCAGCGTTCCCCAGCAGATCGCGCTTGCGCATTTTCTGCTCAATCTTCTGATCGTCGCCGTCTTCATTTTCTTTCTGCGGCCCTTTGCCGCGCTCGTGGACAGACTGCTGCCCGGAAAAGACGAAGTCCTGCCGCTCTGGCCCGAATACCTGAACCGGCGGGACCTGGACGATCCGGTGGCCGCGCTGCATCATGTGTCCAAGGAACTGCGCCGGCAGATGAAACTGGCGCAGGCCATGTTTGCCCGGACGCACCGGCTTTTAGCCGGCTATGACGAGGCAACGCGCCGGGGCATCGTTTACGTGGAAATGGCCGTCAATAATCTGCGCGCCCAGATCGTCCGGTTTCTCTGGCAGGTTTCCGGGCGCGAGCTCTCCGCCGCTCTTTCGGGCCGGGTTTTCGCCTATACGGCCATGGCCGGCGACATCCAGAGCATCGGCAATCATGTCCAGGCGATCAGCGCTCTGGCCGAGGAACGCGCGCGGCGTAAAATCCACTTCAGTGCGTGCGGCGAAGGGGACTTTGCGGATGTGCTGGCGCTGGTCGAGCGGAATCTGACGGACGCGGCGGCGCTTCTGGACCGGTTTACGGTCAGAACGGTCCAGGAGGTGATCCGCCGGGAGGAGGAGATCGACGTCCGCGTCAAGGAGGTTCTCGATCGCCACCTGCAACGGTTTCACCGGCGCGAATGCAGCCCCGAGGCAGGTCCCATCTTTGTTGAAATGCTGGGCCACCTCGAGCGGATTTCCGATTTGTGCGACAACATCGCCGGGTATGTCTGGGATATGCAGTAGGCCGAAGCCGCGCGGCGGCCGGAAAAACGTATTGCCTCCCTGCGCAATATCCTCTATAATGCCTGCGAAATGGTATTATCCGCCAAAGGGGGTATGCATGGATAAAAGAATGAACGCGTTGGCGTTTGCTCTGGAAAATGAAGAAAAGGAGCGCGAATTTTATTTGGGCCACGCCCGGAAGACGAAAAACATGGCGGGCAAAAACATGTTCAAGCAGATTGCCGATGAGGAAAAAGAGCATTACGAGATGCTCAAAAAACTGCACGACAAATGGGCCGAACAGAAAAAATGGCCGGCCACCGTTCCCCTGAAAGTGGCGAAATCCGCCTCCGGAACCATTCTGAAGTCCATGTCCGGCAAAAAATCGGCCAAGATCGCCGGCACGGAAGATGAACTCAAGGCCGTCCGCACGGCCATCGACTTCGAGGCGCGCGGCGTTGCGCTCTACACCAAACTGGAAAAGCAGTGCACCGATCCGAAGGAGAAGGCCTTTTTCAATATGCTGGCCTCTGTGGAGCGCGAGCACCTGCTGTCGCTCAAGGACACGGAGGAGTTTCTGTCCGATCCGGCTACCTGGTACCAGCACGTGGAAAAATCAGGTCTCGACGGAGCGTAAAGCCTCCGGGCGGTTTTCTGTCCACAAACAATCACGTCTTTCCGATGACGCCGGAATCGCGCCGTTCATTTGAGCGCGGCCAGATGGTTTTGGAGATTGGTCTTCATGCGGTTGAGGCCGACCTTTTTCCGCAGCCGGTAGCGGTGGACGTCGATGGCGCTTTTGGACAAGTTAAGAATTTGCGCGATTTCTTTGCTGGTTTTTCCTTCCTTGATAAAATTGGCGATTTGAATTTCCTTCGGGGTCAGACTGGCGTACTGGGCGGAAAGCTTGTTGGCAAAGGGTGAAACGATCTCGCGGAGATTCGCTTCGATGAGCTCGACCAGGCCCAGGCACTGCGGATCGAGGGAACACAGCTTCATCTTATCTATATAAGGAAGGACAAGCTCTTTCACATTGGAGAGAATCCGGTTTTCAATTTCCTCCAGGTCTTCCGAGCGCTTGTTCAACAGCACGGTCAGTGTGGTGTTCAGGTCTTCCAGTTTTTTGGATTTTCGGCTCAATTCCTGCTCGGCGTTCCGGATTTCGGTGATGTCCGTAAATGAAGAAAAGCTTTTGGAGGTGCCGGGAATCATGTCCACCGTGCAATAGATGTTGCGGATTCTGCCCCGGCTGTCACGCATGCGGTACTCGTAGTTTTTAGGCGCGTCTTCCGGATTTTTTCTGCGCAGGTGGTGATAGCTTTTCAGCCGATCCAAATCCTCCTGGTAGGCCACCAGTTCCGTCCATTTCTTTTTGCCTTCCCACTCTTCTTTTTTATAGCCGGTCAGTTTTTCAAACTCGGAATTGATAAGCGAGATGGTCATGTCGTCTTCGATGATGATGGTGGCGTTGCCGGTCGTTTCGAACAGGGTCCGATAGAAGCGTTCCGATTCTTTCAGCTTTCTTTCCGCATCCTTGAGCTCCGTGAGATCGATATCGGAGCAGATGCTTTTGTCCGTTCCGGGAATCAGATCCACGGTGATCAGAATATCGCGCAGCTTTTTTTGGCTGTCCACCAGTTTGAATTCATAGTTTTTGGGAACGGCCTCCGGATGAAGCCGCCGCAGCCGGTGGTACTGCTGCATCTTGGGGATGTCCTCCGGGGCCACCATTTCCATCCATTTCTTTTTGCCTTCCCACTCCGACTTTTTATAGCCGGTCATTTTCTCGAACTGGGCATTGACCAGGGAAACCGTCATGTCGTTTTCCAGAATCATGGTGGCGGTTCCCGTGGTTTCAAACAGAGTCCGGTAAAAGTTTTCCGATTCCTTTAATTTTTCCTCGGTCAGTTTGCGCGCCGTGATATCCATGGCGTTTCCGAGGATGGCGGGCTTTCCCCGGTACGTGGTCGAGGTGACCGTTTCAATCACCCACCGGACATCGCCCGTTTTCGTGATGACGCGAAACGAATAAGGGCGGTCCAGCCGGCCGGCCAGCATCTCCATGACGTTTTTTCTGGTTTTCTTGCGGTCTTCCGGATGAATGATATCGGCGGATTTCACGCCGACGAGCTCCGGAATGCTGTAGCCCATGTATGATGCGGCCATCGGGCTGACCAGCTGGTAGATGCCGTCCTGGATCAGGTACAGGCCGGCCAGCGCGTGGTTCCAGACGGTCTGGTAGAGTTGCCCCTCTTCCAGCAGCGCTTCGCAGCGTTTCTTTTCGTCCAGCAGCTGCTGCTGTAATGCAGTGATCTGTTCGGTTAATTGATGGCGTTCGTCAGCATTCATTTCTTTATCGGACAGTATTATAAAATTGTAGGATAAGCATATCAAAGCCGTTCTTGCTGCTTGCTTCCTTTTAAAATTGCTTAACACACTTTTGGGGCCGTGTCGACAGGCGGTACGGTATTTTCTTTTTCGAATATCTTCAATATTTACAAGGGATTTCATAATCCTTGCGGCTCCCGCTGCCGGTTTGTTGCGCGGGCAGGATCGCCAACGCTCCTTTCATCCGCTGCGCCGATCGATACGACAGATGCGTATGATAAAAGTATGATTCCCGTCTCATTGTTATTCAGCGGGGCCTTTCTTATCATGACGACGTATTTTTTGCGCAGTAAGCAAAAGGTCGAATCTCAAGACTCTGACGTGACATTCAATTTTTGAAGGGGGACAAAATGAAGCATTTGAAGGGTTTGATGTTTTTGGTGGCAGTCGTAACCGTCTTTCTCTGGACAGGGATCGGCAGCGCAGACGAAATTTTAATCGGGTACACGGGTCCGCTTTCCGGACCGGCGGCGGAGTACGGCCGGGATTGTGCCAACGGCGTCGAAATGGCCGTTCAGGACATCAACGCGGCCGGCGGTGTGAAGCTCAACGGGAAAAGCTACTTGTTCAAACTGGAGAAGATGGACGACCGGGTCGATCCGACGCAGGCTCTCAACAACGCCCGGCGCATGCAGGCCAAAGGGGCCATCGCGGTCTTCAATCCGGTGTTTACCTGCATCGCGGCGTTGAAAAAAGTCAATGAAGAAAAAGGCGCCGAGTTTATTCTGATGGGCTATACCAGCACGCCCAAAGCGACGGAGATCGCCAACACGCTGCATATATCCATTCCGCCGCCTTTCACCGTTTACAACAGCGCCTTTCTGGACATGGCCTGGAAGCAGGGCTGGCGCAAAGCGGCCATGCTCATCACGCTGGGCGCTTACGGCGATGAAAACCGCGTCGATTTCAAACAATACTGGGAGAAACTGGGGGGAACCATCACCATCGACAAACCCGCCAATTACTACACAGAGACGGATTTCTCCAGCCAGCTGACCGCCGTGCTGTCGACGAATCCCGATGTGATCTT
>DBPV01000011.1:9283-10655 GCA_002304995.1 Syntrophaceae bacterium UBA1411 | reverse complement strand
GCGTTATCAAAATAATATCTTGAAATATATGCATATAATATGCATACTATTGCATAACATTTGTATGAGGTGAGAATATGAGAACAACACTGAATATTGAAGATAATTTAATTGACAAAGCAACAAAAATTACCGGAATTAAAGAGAAAACAACACTAGTTAAGCTAGGCTTGGAAGCGCTTATTGCCAGAGAAAGCGCACGGAGGCTTGCAAAGTTAGGTGGAACTCAAAAACAGCTTCAGGAAATACCGAGAAGAAAAGGAGCATGATAAATCATGGTTCTTGTGGACACCTCCGTTTGGGTTTCGCATTTAAGGGATGGAAATACTGAATTGGCATACCTGCTCAATGACGGTTCCGTATTATGTCACCCATTGATCGTAGGAGAACTGGCGTGCGGAAATTTGAAGGACAGAGCCGTTATACTTTCTTTTCTTAAACTGTTACCCATGAGCATTGAAGCAGAACATGAAGAAGTATTCTCCTTTATTGAAAATAATCGGTTAATGGGAAAAGGTATCGGTTATGTTGATGCTCAGCTTGTCGCGTCCGCTGTCTTAACGGGCGTTCCAATTTGGACACTTGACAAGAAATTGTCACAAGTGGCTGACGGACTGCATATAAAATTTAAAATTTGATAACCTGTCGCTCCACCCGATCGCAGCCCGCTGGGCTGCTCCGGCTGAGCTTTTCGCTCGCTTTAAAAAACAATTGCCATCATGACGTTATGGTGCTATAAATACATAACGTTAAGGAGGTAATAATATGGGAACCACAGCAACGAGAGCAACCGTATATTTAGACCCAGAATTACACAAAGCTCTAAAACTGAAAGCTGTTGAAACGGCTCAGTCTTTATCAAAGTTAGTCAATGATGCTATTAAAGAGTCTCTTGTAGAAGACGTGGAAGACATCGCGGCATTTGAAGAAAGAGCAAAAGAGCCACTCATCAGCTATGAAGCAATGATCAAGAGGCTTAAAAAAGATGGGCGAATATAAAATCTTCTTTAAAGAATCCGTCGAAAAAGACCTTCGCTCCATCCCCAAAAAAGATTTAAAGAAAATCCTCACACGCATAGAAGCCCTTGCGCAAGAACCAAGACCGCAAGGCTACGAAAAACTTTCCGGCCAGGAGAAGTATCGGATCCGCCAAGGCACGTATAGAATTATTTATTCAATTCAAGACCAGGAACTTACGGTATGGGTTGTAAAAGTCAGGCATCGCAAAGACGTTTATCGCTGAAGCGAACCCGTCGCTAAAGCCGATCGCAGCACCTGCAACGCTGCTCCGACAAGCTTTTCGTTCGGCATAAAAAGGAGATGAATATATGATTAAGTTTATTATGTGTGTAAAACGTCACCCGAACATGTC
>DBPV01000011.1:0-9204 GCA_002304995.1 Syntrophaceae bacterium UBA1411 | reverse complement strand
ACATTGGATGCGTATGATGGGGTTGGTGAAATATGGTGGCAGTCTGAAGAAGACTTTCTTGCAGCCGTCAATTCACCGGAAGTTCAAAAACTCGGCAAGCTGTTTGTTGAGGATGAAGCAAGATTCGTGGATTTGAAATCCTCCTCAGCATTTTTTACTGTCGAGCATGTTCTCATTGATAGTAAGGTTCAGTAACCGAGGTTTGCCCAACATCCAAATCCACCGGACGGCTTTCAGCCGCCGGTGATTCTCACGTTGGGCTTCACGAGCTGAGATAAGAAATGGATACCGACATACGTTATAGATTCATGAAAAAGGGAGAAGAGGAAAAAGTCTGCTCTCTTGTCGAAAAGGTATTCAATGAATTTGTAGTTCCTGATTATGGGGCGGAAGGCATTACCGAGTTTTTCAAATTTGCTAATCCCCTTGCATTGGCTGAGCGAGCATGCTCGGAACAAGTGGTTGTGGTTGCTGAGCAGGGACCTGATCTCGTCGGAGTGATTGAGATGCTCAAATGTGAGCACATCGCAATGCTCTTTGTAAGTAATCGTGGTAAGGGTATAGCAGAAGAACTTATCAGTAGAGCAATAGAAGAATGCGGTAAGAGACAGACAGAACCTAAAAGAATATCGGTTAACTCTTCGCCCTTCGCGGAACATATCTACTCTAAGATGGGCTTTAAACAAACCGGGCCTCCCCAGGAAAAGAATGGCATTAAATTTGTGCCAATGGCCCGTGATTTAGAGTAAAAGCCCAACCAGCGTATTCAGGCCGACGAGCTACGCGCGCGGCTGATTAGCAACGTTATCCAAATAAACGTGAAAAGATTCCTGTGAACTAACTCCTTGACAAATGATCAATTAAAAGTACAATTAACAGTACAATACAAACCGTCACAGGAGGAACAACCAATGCCAAGCGCACCTAAAATTATACCCATTTCCGATCTTAGACAAAACGCCAGCGATGTGGTGAAGAGTATATCATCTTCGAGAGAACCTGTTTTCATTACTCAGCGCGGAAGGGCAGCCGCCGTCATGGTGAGCATGGAAGTCTACAGGAACTCACAGGACGAAATGGATATTTTGCGTTTGCTGGCCAAAGGCGAGAAAGAAATAGCGGCAGGAATTGGCCATGAACTCGACGATGTGTTGAAGGAAGCTGACCGTTATCTTGAGGCTGCCAAACTTTGAGAATCCTATTTACGCCCACGGCTCGCCGCCAGTTTCTTGAGGCCATCGCCTATATTCACCACGACAAACCATCGGCAGCGGTAAATTTTCGCCAGAAGGCAGAGAAGTCGTTGTCCCGTCTCAAGAAATTTCCCGAGTCGGGAAGACAATTGCCGGAGTTTCCGGAACTTCCTTTTCGTGAAGTTATCGTGAACCCTTATCGTTTTTTCTATAGGATTAAGGCTGATAGCCTATGGATCGTAGCTGTATGGCATGGTGCTCAGTTGCCTGATGAACCCGAAAAATAGCGGATAACGAATCGCTCCACCGGATCGCCAATAAACCCGGCTCCGGTTTAGCTTTTCGTGAAATCTTAATGGAGTCCTGCTCATAACCTCCATATGGCCTCGGGGTTTCAGGAGAAATATTACCCCCAATGATCGGAATGAAGAAAAAATAATCCGTTCAACAGATTGACTGAGTCAAATTCTTTGACAATCCGCCTGCTGCCTTTGGGCACGGTCAGCCCGGAGAAATGTAATTGACAGTCCCGCCGCACTTCTCTATATTCTTTCGCCGGGAAGTCCGGTTGCGGCAAAATATTCATTTCAAAGGATCGTCATGATTGATGTCCGGCATGTGAGCAAAATCTATCTTCAGGGAAAGAGAGAAATCCGGGCGCTTTCGGATGTTTCCTTCAAATTGGAACAAGGCGAGTTTCTGTCCATCATGGGAGCGTCCGGTTCCGGCAAGAGCACGCTTTTAAACCTCATCGGCGGGCTGGATCAGCCCAACGAAGGGGAAATCTTCATCGACGGCAGTCCGCTGCACGGCATTTCGGACGACGCGCTCACGCTGATCCGCCGCCGCAAGGTCGGTTTTGTTTTTCAGTTTTTCAACCTGCTGCCCATTTTGACCGCGGAGGAAAACGTGGCGCTGCCGCTTTTGCTCGACGGCGTTCCGTTTGCGCAAATCCGGAACAAGACCGTCGGCCTGCTTGAACGCGTCGGTCTCGGGGCGCGGACGAAACACCGCCCCGAACAGCTTTCGGGCGGCGAAATGCAGCGGGTCGCCATTGCGCGGGCGCTGGTCACGGACCCCGCGGTTCTGCTGGCCGACGAGCCGACGGGCAACCTGGATTCGCACATCAGCGAAGAGATCCTGGGCTTGCTGCAAACCCTCCACCGCGCCGGCCAGACGGTCGTCATGGTCACCCATGACGCCAGAGCCGCTTCCTACGGCGAACGCATCATCAAACTCAAGGACGGCGGCATCATCGAAGACATCGCCGTTTCCGGGCGCGCTTCATGAATGTCTGGAACCTGATTCGCCACATCAGCCTGCAGCACCTGAGACTGCGCAAGGGGCAAACCTTCATGGCCATCGCCGGCATCTGCCTGGGCGTGGCCGCCATCGTTTCCATCGGCACGGTCAACCGAAGCATTCTGGCGTCCCTCACCGATTCCTTCAATCAGGTCACCGGCAAGGCGCAGATTCAGATCACCGGCGCGCAGTCGGGTTTTCCCGAGTCGCTCGTGGAGAAAGTCCAGGATGTGCCCGGCGTGGAGTACGCCGTTCCGGTGATCGAAGCCGACGGCATGTTCGTCTCCGGCAAGGAGCGCTCGGTGATGATCCTGGGCGTGGACGTTTTGGTGGACGCGCAGATGCGCGAATACAGTCTGACCGGCGACAGCGCCGACATTCCCGATCCGCTCCTGTTTCTGGCCCGGCCCGATTCCATCCTGGTCACCAGAGCCATGGCCGAGCGGGAAGGCTTTAAGATCGACCAGAAGATCCAGGTGCAGACGGTGGACGGCACCCGGACGTTTCAGATCCGGGGCATTCTCAATCCCGAAGGGCCGGCCAAGGCGATGGGCGGCAATCTGGCGGTGATGGATATTTACGCCGCGCAGATGGCGTTCGGCAAAGAAGGGCGGGTCGACCGGATCGATGTCAGCGTGCGCCCCGGCGAAGACCTGGAAAAGGTCAAAAAGGCCGTCGCGGCCGCGCTGCCCCAGGGGTACACGGTGGACACGCCGTCGGGGCGCTCCAAACAGGTGGCCGACATGCTTGCCCGGTTTCAGGACAATCTCGACGTCATCAGCTATCTGGCCATCTTTGTCGGCATGTACCTCATCTACAACGCGGTGTCCATTTCCGTGGTGCACCGCCGCCGGGAAATCGGCATTCTGCGGGCGCTGGGCGCGCGGCGCAAGGAAATTCTCCTCTTGTTTCTGGGAGAGACGCTGGTCATGGCCCTCATCGCTTCCGCGCTGGGCGTCGCCCTCGGTCTTTTTCTGGCCAGTTCCCTCGTGAAAGGCCTGAGCAACTTCGTTTCGATGTTTTACGTGCGCTCCGCGGCGACAACCCTCCAGCTCACCGGCTTTTATCCGGTGGTCGGATTTGCGAGCGGCCTTCTGGCCAGTCTGCTGGCGGCCCTGTTTCCGGCGCGGACCAGCACGCGCATTTCGCCCGCGTCGGCCATCCGTTCCGTCCCCTACGCCGAGGAAACGTTTTTCACGTCGCGGCGGCTGAACATTTTCGGCATTTCCTGCCTCATTATGAGCCTGCTGGTTTTTGCCTTTTATGAACTGGCGGGCGATTCACCGATTGCCAAACACAAGGCCCTGCTCATCGGCGCCCAGCTCGTCTTTGCCGTCGGCATCTCGCTTTTCACCCCGGCCTTTCTGAAGGGATTCGTTTCGGTTTTCAACCGTTTCTTTTCCCGAATCCTCGGCGCGGCCGGACGGCTGGCGGGGCTCAATCTCCGGAAAAATCTGACGCGCAACGCCGTGGCGGTGGCGGCCGTCTTTTTCGGAATTGCGGTTTTTGTCGCCAGTTCGGGATACGTTCACAGCGTCCGGTCGTCCGTGCTGCAGTGGTTGGACGCCATCGTCAAGGCGGACATTCTGATTACCGCCAGCCATCCCAGCGTCAGCATCAACGCCCAGGCCATTCCCCTGCCGGTGGACATGGTCCCCCGGCTGAAAGAAGTCCCCGGCGTCGCATCGATCATTCCGTGGCGCAAGGCGTTCATCAACTATTCCGGCAGAAAAGTATTCATTTCCGCCTCCAGACTGGCGCTTTATCCCGAGCGGCGGGAACGCGGCAAAAAAGGGGCTCCCGCCGGAAGCACAGAACCGGCGGGCGCCAATATGGTCGTGGTTAATGAAACGTTCGCGGCGATCTTCAAGGTTCAAAAGGGAGATATGCTGAATCTGCCGACGCCCGCGGGCCTGGCGGCTTTCCGCGTCGCCAAAATCGTGGTGGACTACACCAGCGACAGCGGCGTGATCGGCATGGACATCGAGACCTATCAGCGCCACTGGGGCGACAGGCTCTGCAACGCGTTTTTCGTGATTCTCGCGCCGGGCGCAAAGATCGAGGCCGTGCGCAGCGACATTCAGCGCCACCTGAGCGAAAAAAGCGGCCTGTACGTGGTGTCCGCGCTGGAATTCAAAAGGGAGATCCGCAAGGTTCTGGACAGGACGTTTTTCCTGAACTACGCGCTCAACGTCATCACGCTGCTCATCGCCTGCCTGGGCATCATTGTGGCGCTTCTGGCCTCCGTGATGGAAAGAACGCGGGAAATCGGCGTCCTGCGCGCCGTCGGCATGCTCAAAAGACAGATATACGGCGTCGTCGTCCTGGAGTCCGCGCTGATGGGACTGGCCGGAGGCCTCCTCGGCTCCGTCGCCGGCATTGTGGCGGGCTGGCTCAACCTGGAAGGATTTTTCGTCACCAACTGGGGCTCCGCGCAGTACTACCTGCCGCTCACGTCCATCATCTGGGCGCTCCTGCTTTCGACGGGGCTCGCCGCCCTGGCCGGAATCATTCCCGCGCGGCGGGCCGCGAAAACCAATATTGTCGAAGCCCTGTCCTACGATTGACGCCCGGCCCCGGCCTTGGGGCCATTCAGCGCCGCCGCCCCGGCAACGGTTTTAGCGCGCGGGCGCCCGAAGCGCCGTTACCTGAGACTCTTCAACCGGTCCCCGGCGATGATAGCGGCGCCTTCCCCGTGCGGCACAAGCTCCATCCTTGCTCCGTAGCCGGCGCGGTAGGACACGGTCAGTTGCACGTAGTAAACGTATCCCGCCTTGATTTTGAGCGCCGCCTCGCCCCGCTCCAGGGTCCAGACCTCTTCCTTTTTGTTTTGCTGATTGTTGTAGGTCGAAAGCGCGCCCGGGGAAAGGGCAACGTCGCCGGCCGCAACCGGCAGGACGAGAAAGGTCGAATGCGGCATCACCGCGATCGCCTTGCCGTCGGCCCGGACTTCGGCGTCGACGCGGTTGGAGGCGGCCTGCGATCTCCGGAAGAGATAAACGATCCCTCCGTCCTTTCCCGCGCCCGCCTCCAGGGCATTGGCGGGATCGGCCGGTCTTTCGAACCGCGCCGCCTCGTCCGCCCGGACTTTTTCATACGCGGGAGAGCTCTCCACCGTAAAGGCATGGCGGGCTGCCGCGACGTAGCCCTTCGCGCTGTAATGGTAATAGGCCCGGACTTCGTATTGGCCCGGCGCGGGCGTCGCGAAGGTCAGCATGCCCTCGCGCACGTCTTTGGGCAGGTACTGATAATCTCCGCCCGCAGTTTCCGGAGCGTCCGCCCCCACAATGCAGATCCAGTCGCGATCCAGACCGGGAGCGTTGAAAAACGTCACGTACACCGGTTCACCGAAGCGGTACACATTCTTGTCGGTGGTGACCCGGGCTTCTTCCGCGGCGGCAAAACCGAGCCGCAGAAAAGACAGCGCCGCAATCACCGCCAGGAAAACAATCCATTCGATTTTCTTACCTTCCGTCCGCATGGTCATCCTCCTTTCCTGATCCCCCGAACGCCGGGGGTCTTCGTCCCAATGCCTTTCGCCGCCGGTCACACGGACCGGAGGGCATCCACAATCTTCAGCCGCGAGGCGCGCAGCGCCGGCAGCATGCCGCCCAGAAATCCCATGAGCAGCGCGAAGGTCATCGACTCCGCGACGATGCCGGGCGTCAGCGTGAAGCGAAACGCCAGCTCGGAAAACGTCTGAAAGTTCACCGTGGAGATCGTCATCCACTGCATGAACGACGCGAAAAACAAGCCGATCGCTCCGCCCAGAAATCCCAGGAGCAGGGACTCCGTGAGAAACGCCAGCAGAATGTTGCGGCGGCGGAATCCCAGCGCGCGCAGCGTGCCGATTTCCGCCGTGCGGTTGGCGACGGCGGAATACATGGTGATCATCGCGCCGATGATCGCGCCGATGGAAAAGACGATCGTCAGCGTCGTGCCCAGGATCCGCAGGAACTTGGCCATCATGGCCGACTGATCCGCGTAATACTGCGTTTCGCGCCGGGCCTCCAGCGGAAACCGGGGATCGTTTTCAATGGCGGTCTTCACCGCGTCAAAAGCATCGGGCGTTTTGAGGCGGAAAATCAGCGACGAATACACGGGGCGCCGAAACGCCTGCATCACCTGATCCACATCGCCCCAGATTTCGGAGGCAAATCCCGTGTTGCCCGCGTCAAAGATTCCCACCACCGTCCAGGTCCGGCCTCCCCAGTTCACCGTCTCGTTAAGCCCAACGCCTGAAAAGCGCTGGGCAATGCTGTTGCCGACCAGGATCTCCAGCGACCCGGGGCGCGGCAGGCGGCCGGCCGCGAGCCGGATCTGACGCCTCAGCGGTATCGACCGGGACTCCACGCCGCGCACCACGACATTGGAGTGGCTCGACGCCTTTTCCTCGCCCTGCTTTTTGAGCGCGATCAGAACCACCACTTCCCTGGCGAAAAACGGCCGCCCGGCGTCGCCCGCGGCCACCTGCGGCAGCATTTCGACGATGGCGGCGTATCGGCGCTCGATTGCGCTCATGACTTCGGACTGGGAGCCCTTGCGCACCACGACCACGTTTTGGGCCGAACCGGTTTCCACCAGCGTCTTCTGCAGGCCGGCCGCCATCATCAGCACCGCGGCAAACACGAACACCACCAGCGCCATGCCGGCCACCGTGAGAATCGTCGTCAGCCGTCGCCGCCAGAGATTGCGGATGCTGTAGGAAAGCGGCAGCGCCATCAGCCGATCCTCCTCAAACCGTCGGCGATCCGGATGCGGATCGCATGGCGCGTCGGAATGATCGCCGCGAAAAAGGCCATGAGCAGCGCGGCGGCGATATCCATATAAATCGTCGTCCGGGAAACCAGGAAGATCGGAAAATAGGTGGCGAGTTCGGCCGCGAAAATGCGCGCCGCCGGAAACGTCAGCAAAACGCCGACAAGACAGCCGGTCAGCGTCAGCACCAGCGCTTCGCCGAAGATCAGCAGCGTGATGTCCTTGGCGCCGAAGCCCAGCGTCTTCATGATGGCAAAGTCGCCCGTGCGCTCGCGCGTGGTCATGGCCATCGTGTTGGCGACCACGGCCATGATGATCAAAATGATGACGAAAGACACCATTTGTATCGCCGTGACAATCGCTTCGCTCATCGCGATAAAGCCCAGGTTGAAGGCCTTTTCGGTTTCGGTCAGTGTCTCGGCAAGCGAATTTTTGAACATCCGGTCGATCGCCACCGCCGTGTCGGCGGCCGCGTCGGCGTTTTTCACGCCCACCATGTAAAACCCGACCTTGTCGGCAAACGCGGGCGCGATCTTTTTCACGGCCTCGTTGAGGTACGCCCAGTGAAAGAGAAACTGCGTCTCATCGACGGTCTGATCGCGGCCCCGGTAAATGCCCCGGAGCACGAAATCCCAGTTGCCCGGATAGATCGTGCCCTTGAGGGTGATGGTGTCGCCGATTTTCCAGCGGTACTTGGCGGCAAGCTTCCGGCCCGCCACCGCGCCCTTGCGGTCGAACAGAAAAGCCTTCCTGGCCTTGTCGTCGAGGACGAATTCCGGATACAGGGCAAAATAGGTCGGAGGATCGACGCAGAAGTTCGGAAAGAAATTTTTCTCGTCGATGTAAATGCCGCCGAACCAGTTGCCCCAGGAAACCGTTTTAACGCCTTCCACCTGGCGGATTTTTTCCGCGTAGGAAATGGGCAGCGCGAAGATGATGGAAATGGCGTTGCGCGTCACCAGACGGGAGGCGGACGCGGCTTCCACTCCCGCATAAAAGGAGCTGATCACCGTGCGCAGAAGGCCGAACGCCAGGATCGCCACCGCAATTCCCAAAATGGTGAGCCCGCTGCGCAGTTTGTTGTGGAACGCGTTTCTAAAGAGGATTTTGAGAAGCAGCATCGTTGAGATACCCTTTGTCCAGATGGCGCAGCGTCTCGGCGCGCGCTGCGGCGCGCGGGTCATGCGTGACCATGATGATCGTTTTGCCCATGTCGCGGTTGAGCCGCTCCATCATGGACAGGATCTCCTCGGCGGACACCCGGTCCAGGTCGCCCGTGGGCTCATCGGCCACCAGAATGGTGGGATCGGTGACAATGGCGCGGGCAATCGCCACCCGCTGCTGCTCGCCGCCGGACATCTCCGCCGGATAGTGATCCATCCGGTGCCCCAGCCCCACCATCTCGAGCGCCATCTCGGCATGCTCCCGCCGCTTGTTTTTGGCAAGCGTCGTCAGATGCAGGGGCAGTTCGACGTTTTCCACGGCCTTGAGCACGGGAATCAGATTGTAGAACTGAAAAATAAATCCCACGGAATTGGCTCGCCAGGCGGCGAGCTCCGACTCGGACAGGTCCGTAATGTCGATGTCGCCGATGCGGATGAGCCCCGAGTCGGCCTTGTCGATCCCCGCGATCAGGTTCAGCAGCGTGGTCTTTCCCGACCCCGACGGCCCCATCAGCGCCAGAAACTCGCCCGCGGCGATGTTAAACGTGATGTCGTATAGCACCGGCACCACCAGCGAATCCCGGTGATAGCTTTTGTAAAGATGCTCAATTTCCACAATCGGTTTTTTTTCTTCAGCCATGGAACTCTCATTTCAGAAATGATCTTCTCTTTCCCTAATCAACGTAGGGCGGGGCTTCAGCCCCGCCACCGGCGGACCTGAAGGTCCGCCCTACATCAACAACCATTCACCATTCACTATCCGCTATCCACTATTCACTATCCACCAT
>DBPV01000089.1 GCA_002304995.1 Syntrophaceae bacterium UBA1411 | reverse complement strand
GGATTGCCGCAGGACCCTCCGGAGCGCGCGCGTGTAGTGTCCGACATACCGCTCCACCAACAGCAGCTTGAGCCGCTCCAAGGTCGGCAGGTGGTGGCGGACGATGTTTTTTCTGACCAGATAATTGGTGTAGAGGATCCATTCGCTGACCGGCGAGCACACGACGGCAAATCCCCGCCGCGCCAGAATCTCGATCAGGTGCCGGCGGGCGAGGTCGTCGCGCCGGACAAAAATTTCGCCGATCAGGGCCACCACGGGGAGATGCGGATGGGGCCGGTCGAGGCCCGGAACGGCGGCGAGGCGGCCGAGGCTTGCCTCCAGCGCGGCCAAGACCGTCCGGAAATCCTTTTGTCCGAGGACGCTAACGAGACGGCGGGATTCCCCCGCGAAGATATCCATGCCCCGCCGGGGATCGTCGGCCCGGACGAGGATGAGCGAGCGGATATCCTCCAGCGCATCGGAAATTACGGCGGCCCACCAGGCGCGCAGGCGGAAAAAGGCGTTCGTTCCGGCGTAGGAATTTTCGGATGTGAGCGACACGACGGCCACGTCGGGAATTTCCAGACGCCGGATCAGGTCTTCCATGAAAACGGCATACTGGCCGAAGCGGCAAGGCCCCGATCCCGTCGGCATGAAGTAGGCGACGATTTCGCCGGGCCGGCGCAGCTCGCGCACATAGTGGATCAGCGTTCCCGCGGTGAGAATAAGCGGCAGGCATTCCTTGCACGCGGTATGGGCCCTCCCGAGCTTCAGGATGGCTTCGTCGGCCGCCGGGTGCGCGACGGCGGAAAAACCTTCGCTTTCAAAAACGGCGGCCAGCATTTGTGCGGCTGTTTCTCCCATGGACGGAATGAGGACGGTGACGCGCGGATCGGCAAGCGGGAGCGTTTCACCGGCTGACGTGGTGACGGAGGCTGCCGATGCGCCGAAAACGGTTTGGGCCGGCCGGAAGACGGCGACCTGCTCCGGAAGACTGCGGTAAGCCGGATGCCGGTAAGCCGTCATCACGTCCAGAAACGCCTCGATGCGCGTTTCCAGTCCCGCGCCGCGCTCAGCGCCTCGAAATAGGGCGCTGCGGGCGGAACGATCAGACCGGCGATGTCCCGGCGCAGATAGTCGATCACCATGGCGTTTTGCGCCACGCCGCCGGTGAGCAGAATGTTTTGGCGGGGGACTTTTTTAAGCAGTTCGAGAATTTTTCCGGCCATCATTTTACACAGGCCGGCCGTAACCTGGGCCCGGGGAACGCCCTTGTTCGTGGCGTGCGTGCAGTCCGATTTGCAAAACACCGAACAGCGCCCGGAGACGGGGTGCGGTTCCTCGGTGGCAACGAAAGCCGCCGCTTCCTCAAGCGTGACATTCATACGCCGCAGCTGCTGCAGGAAGAATTCGCCCGTGCCGGAGGCGCACTTGTTGCCGGTCTGCACGGCGGCGATCCGGCCGCGCCGGTTTAAAATGTACACCATGAACGTCTCGCCGCCGGCGGAGACCACGGCGGGACAGAACAGGCCGGGCGGCTGCACATGACGGCAGGCGTATTCGACCGCCTCCGGTTCGGAAATCGCCGTGATGTCGACAAGCTCGCGAAACTTGCGGCCCGTGGCGGCGACGCGGTCGAACGAAGCCAGATCGCAGCTGTTCAGGGCCGTAAGCAGCATGTCGCGGGGGTTGCCTTCGTGAGGCCAGGTCCGGCCGGAAAGAATCCGGCTTTTTCCCTGTTCGTGTGCCACCGCGGCGACGGAGATGGTGGAGGCGCCCAGGCAGATTCCCAGGGTTTTCATCGAAATGTTTTCCTCTTTTTAAGATTTTGCCGTTTTTGCTTCCGGCTCATCTCGGCAAGGGAGTCTGTGGTCGAACTATTCAAATAAACGCCGCTTTAGTCAAGTCTTATGTCGCGCCGCGGCCGGCTTGCGGGCGGCGGCGGGGTTTTTTAGAAATAAGTGCTTGTCAAGGCCCCGGATATTGGGTTAATAATTCAGGGCGCGTTAAACCGTGGGTCAATAGCGCCTTGCAAAAAACGGTTTACCCGAACCGCAGATCGGGAAGGCAGCGGGTAAAGATGGAAGAATCGTTGATCGTCAATCAATTACAATCCGAAATCGAACAGTTGAAAAAAGCAGTTGCCGAACTGACAAAGGAACGGGGTGATCTTCGCCACCTGCTGTACACGGTTTCCGACGCGCTTTTGATGATTAACCGGGAATGCCGGATTACGTACGTGAACCGCGCGCTTTGCGAAATCGTCGGCTGTCGGTACGAGGAGATTGTCGGCAGTCATTTTAACGATCCGCGGTGGAGCTTTAAAAGCGTCGACGGCGATTCGGTTGCGCAGGAATCCGTATTTCAAGCGGTTTTTCAGAAAGAGCAGCCGCTTGTGGATCAGGTCTGCCGGATGGACTTTCCCGGCGGGGAGGAAAAAAATTTTCTCGTCAGCGCCACGATCCACCATGACGACCGGGGGAATCTGGCGGGAATTGCCTCTGTCATCCGCGATTGCACCGAGCTCAACCGCGTCAAGGCGGAAAACCTGGAAATCAAAGCGGTTTACGAAAGAATGGCCCAGTACGCCGATGAGGCGATTTTCCGCATTGACGCGGATACCGGCCGGATGATGTACATCAATGACGCGGCACAAAATATTCTGGGCTATGCGCTTGCCGACTATCCGCAGGTGATGGCTCGGGTGATTCCTCCGCAGCAGCTGAAGGCCTGGAAAAGCGCGCTCGCCGGCCGCAACGCCGCCAAAGAAGTGCTGCGGAATGCGGCCTTGTCCTGCACGGCGGGCGACGGCCGGACGGTTATCATGGAATTCACGGTGATTCCCGTGCGGCGCGACCAGGGCGGCGTGGCGTTTTTCGAGTGCATCGGCCGCGACGTTACAGTCCGGCGATTCATGGAGGCGGAACTGGCCAAGGCCCAGAAACTCGAATCGATCGGTCTTTTGGCCGGAGGCGTCGCGCATGATTTCAACAACATCATGACCGCGGTCTTCGGCTCCCTGGCTTTGGCCAAAATGGAAGTGCCCGAGGACAGTCCGGCGTATGCGCGCCTGACGGCCGCCGAGGAGCAATGCCTGAAGGCCAAGACCCTGACCCGGAAGTTGCTTACCTATTCCCGCGGCGGCTCGCCGCAGCGGAAAACCGCCTCGCTGGCCGGCGTCATCCGGGAGGCCGTCAATTTTTCCCTGAGCGGGAAGAATATCGCCTGCCGTTTTTGCCTGCCCGACGATCTGTGGTCGGCGCAGATTGACGAGGGGCAGATGCACCAGGTTGTTCACTCGCTGGTGTCGAACGCCTGCGAGGCCATGCCTCACGGCGGCACCATCGAAGTGGGAGCCGAAAATACGGAGCTTGCACAGGACCAGATCGTGCCGCTTGCGGCCGGAGCCTACATCAAGTGGTACGTCCGGGATTACGGCGTGGGCATTTCCGGGGAACACATGAAAAGAATATTCGATCCCTACTTCACCACCAAGCCCATGAGCTCTGTCAAGGGGATGGGACTGGGGCTCGCGATCTGCTACTCCATCGTCAAAAGCCACGACGGGATCATCACCGCTGAATCCACGCCGGGCGAGGGCACCGTCTTCACGGTTTACATTCCGGCCTCGTGCGGCGAACGGGATGCGCCCCGGCCCGCGGCCTCCCCGGAGGCTCAGGGGGTGCCGAAGGCGAAAATTCTTCTCATCGATGACGAGCAGATTCTGCTGGATGTCACCGGCAGCATGCTCAAACATATCGGCTACGATGTCGTGACCGCGCAGAGTCACGGCGAAGCCATGGCGTATTATCGACAGGCCGGGGAAGCCGGCCGCCCGTTTTCGCTGATCATCATGGATTTGACGATGCGCGGCGACGACGGCGGGGAAATTGCGATCCGCCGCTGGAAGGATAGCCATCCGGAGGCGAGAGCCGTGATTTCCAGCGGCTACATGAACGATCCGGTGATCGAAGAATACTGGAAGTACGGCTTTGTCGGAGCAATGGTCAAACCCTACTCGCTGGTGGAGCTCAAAAGCTCTCTCGAGAAAATCCTGGCGGGCGGGGACAACGAACAGAGGTAAGGAGATTTTATGGACGAAGGCATTAATGATTACACCAAGAACATCGTTGATCTGAGGCG
>DBPV01000072.1:287-3668 GCA_002304995.1 Syntrophaceae bacterium UBA1411 | reverse complement strand
CGGACGGACTGCGCCAGTTCGCGGCTCAGCGTTTCGTTCAGAAACCGCCGGTTGTAAAGGCCCGTCAGCGGATCGCGAATCGCCTGTTCCTTTAATTTGGCCTGCAGCGCCTCAATTTCCGCAATTTTCAAAAGCAGCGCTGTATTGGTCTCGCGCAGCGCCTGCTCGATGTTCTTGAGATGGGTGACATCCCGCAGCAGAATCAGTTTGCCGCCCGGCTGGTTGCGCTTGTCGCGCATGACCGTCCGGTGCATTTCGATCCGGCGGTTAGCAGCTTCATCCAGACGGTATTCCATGACGGCCTCATCCCCGGCGGCCGCTTCGCGTTCGATATCCGCCCAGCCCGGCAAAACCGCGCCGGCCATTTTCCCCAGAGACTCCTCCAGGCGGACATGCAGCATGGTTTGCGCCGCCGGATTGAGATCGACAATCCGGTTGTCCTTGTCCAAAACCACGACGCCGTCGCGCATGCCGTCCACGACCGCGTGGCGCGCGACCGGCATGATGTCGAACAGCCGGTGGCGCAGCTGCGCATACGTGAAAATGGCGCCCGCGATCATAAAACCCAGCGGAGAGATGTCGAGCCGCAGCAGCGGCCCCGTCACCAGAACCGACATCACATTAAAAATGCTCGATCCGACAAGACCGGAAAGCACAAGCAGCGCCTGTTTCTTGTAGGAAGGCGGGAGCCGCAGCCAGTGCAGGACCAAAAGAGCGGCGCCGGCCAGCAAAAGCAGGTAGGAGTAGAGGGTGTGCAGATAGAAAGCGACCCCCAGCCGGCCGTTTAGCAAAAAGGTGCCGGAAAACAAACCGTGCCGGGAATCCGTCCACACAAGGAGATTGAAGACCACCGGCTCGATGCACAAAAGGGCAATCGTCCAGGGAGTGACCCAACGGTCGTTCCCGGTGTAGCGCGACGTCCACACGAGAAAACCGGCCGGAATCATCACCACGCCCCAAAACGTCATTTTGGACCAGAAGAAAGGTTCGGCGGGGGGATGAAAAAAGGAAAACATCTGCAGGGCGTAACAAAGCGTCCACACGCCCTCTCCGATCATCTGAATCATCAGAGCCGTTGAGCCGGGCACGCGCCGCCACCGCCAGGTCACCGCTACGATCCATGTCGCGATAATGACCGTGAGGAGAAGGAGCACGCCATAGGCGATTCTGATCGTTTCGGCCGTCATTCGATTCCCCGCTTGAAGACAGAAAAGCTTTACCGGCGTTGCAGGCGGCGGACGTCCGTCTTTCCCGCGCGCCGGCGGCAAACTAGAACGTCAGCGTCAGTTTATTGAGAAGCAGATAGTTGTCGCGTACCGCATTCAAATCGGAGGCCCCTTTGTAGTATTTGCCGGTAAACAGGTAGCCCGCGCCCAGCATATAGGAGAGGTTGCGGGTGATTTTCCACGTGGCGGTCAGATCGACTTCATAGCCGTAGTCGTTGTACAGCCAGGCCGCGGTGGGTTTTTTATCGGCGTTGGCGTAGGAAACAAAGGCCGCGATATCCAGCTCCTTGCAGGGACGCACGCCGCCGCGCAGCTGGAAAAACCAGGCATTGTACATGGGCCCCGACTGGCGCGCCGTCGTGGCGCCGTCCGCGTAGCCGTTCACATTGCCGACCCAGTAAGTGAAATCGTCATTCCACATGATCAGACAGGGATTCCAGTCGCGCCCGCCGTTGTTGCGCAGGGCGTCGCCTTCAGCCTTGTCCGCCGTTCCGGGATCATCGCCCGCCACGTACGCCACCGTCCCGCCCGCATAAAACCTGCCGAAGTCCGCCGTCGCATCGAGCCAGCCCGACCAGGCCGAAAGCTGCACATCCGTTCTGGCCGCGTCATCTTCGTAATCGCGCAGCTTGCCGATAAAATAAATCACTTCCGTCTGCAGTTTCACCGGACCGAGGCTCAGCCGAGCAAAGGGCATGAAGTTATTGTAGAGTCCCTTGTAGGAATCCGGAGCGGGTTTCCTTGCCGCGTCACGCCCCAGGCCAATCAGAATGCCGGCTTCAGCGTTTTTCCAGGAGTAACGAAAAGCCGTACAGTACTTGTCTCCGTCCAGATCTGCGGCGGTTGAGGGATTGAGGGCCGTGCGGCTGTTTTCCGCCATCTTCACAATCTGAATCGTGTACATCCAGTTGGGCGCATTCCAGCTCCAGGCCATTTTGCCCCTGGGCATGGAGGTGTCCATGAACACCGTTCCCCAGGCGCCGTCGTTGAGGTAGCCCACGCGCCACTGGCCGACGGGAGACTTGTAATGGAGATACGCCCAGTCAAACGCAATATTTTCGTTTTCGGCCCGCGTGCCGGCGGACAGCGTATCCAGCGCCGTTCCCGGCGTCGCGCGGGGCGCGCCCCAGGAGCGTTCCATCACATCGAAACGGGTGATGAGAGACAAGCCGGGGGCGACGATCAGTTCGGCGTGCGTCCGCAGGCGCTGAAAATAAAAAGCCGTGGACGGCCCGTCGGAAGACGTGCCTTTTTTCACCGTCGTCCTGTCCAGATAAAGACCGCCGGCGTAATACGTCCCGCCGAGTTTCAAATCCACCGCCCAGGCCGGCAGACAAAAAAGAAGGCCAAGTGCCGGAACCAGTAAAATCAATCCGCATCGTTTCATGGCGTCTCCTTAACGGGCATAACGGTATTCTTAAGCAGAAAGCGGCGCAACGGCACGCCGGAAGCGCAAGCTTCCTATCACACTTAGAGGCCGTTCGTCAAAAAAAACCCGGCGGGTTTCCCCGCCGGGTCTTGTTGTTTGCCTTCAGGCTTCAGCCTAGAAAGTCAGGGTCAGCTTGTTGAGCACCAGGAAATTGTTCTGCGGCTCGGCAAAACCAGCAATGTCCGTGCCTTTGAACCAGTCGCCGGCAATCAGATAACCGCCGCCCAGCATGTAGGACAGGTTGTTGGTGATTTTGTACGTAGCAGTCAAATCGATTTCGTAGCCGATGTCTCTGCTGTTCCACTGAGCAGACAGGGTCTTGTCGGCATGGGCCCAGGAAACGGACGCCATGATGTCGAGTTTTTCAACCGGACGAACGCCGGCGCGCGCCTGCAGGAAGTAGGCGTTGTTCATCGGGCCGGCCGTGGTGGTTCCATCATAGCCGCGGGCCATTCTGGTCCAGTAGGTCATATCGCTGTTCCACAGAATCAAGCAGGGCTTCCAGTCGAGACCGCCACTGAGCGTGCCGCCTTCGGCCTGATCCGTCGCGGGGTCATCACCGGACACATAGGCGAACGTACCGCCGACATAGAACATGCCGAAATCGCCCGTTGCGTCAATCCAGCCGGTCATCTGGTTCATGTTCTGATGATCCGGTCTGCCGATCAGGTCATGAACGCCTTCCCACGTCTGTTTGCCCCACAGATAATAGAATTCAGCCTGCAG
>DBPV01000072.1:0-161 GCA_002304995.1 Syntrophaceae bacterium UBA1411 | reverse complement strand
GGTCCACTTTAATGGTGTTGTTGATCGCGTTGCGGCTGTTTTCCGTGTTTTTACCGGTCTGGAGGCCGATCATGATGGGGCCGCCGCGGAACATGTAGGTCACCTTGCCGGTGGGCAGGGAGGTGTCGCCGAACACAGTGCCCCACGCGCCGTCGATCTGA
>DBPV01000029.1:8232-11483 GCA_002304995.1 Syntrophaceae bacterium UBA1411 | reverse complement strand
GCGGACGGCCTGGTCGTACTGCTTGTTTTTAAACGCCAGCTCCGCCAGCCGCTCCAGTGCATCGGCATCCTCCGGATTCTTCTTCAGCACGGATGCGTATTCCCGCACGGCTTCGTCCGTTTTGTTTCTTTTTTCATAAGCTGCGGCCAGATTGAAGCGAATCACCGGATCGTCCGGCGCCAGTTTGACGGCCTTCATCAGAGAGGTCATTTCCTCGGCCGGCTTTCCCGCCTGGGCGTAGGCGGTGGCCAGATTGGCGTAAACCGCCGCGTCTCCGGGGGCTCTTTTGACGGCTTCACTGTAGCCGGCAATGGCCTGGTCATACTGCTTCTTTCGCAGATAAATATCTCCCAGCGCCCGCCACGGAGCCGCGTCATTCTTGTCGCGCAGGGCGACGTAGCGATACTGTTCAACGGCCTGGGTTGTCCGGTTCGACTTTTCGAGGGCCTGCCCCAGCAGGAGCCGAACGGCCAGATTGTCCGGTTGGATCCGGACCGCGGCGGTATACGCCGCCGCTGCGCGCTCCCACATTTTTTTGTGGCTGTAGGCAAGCCCCAGCATGGCCGAAACTTCCGCGTCGCCCGGCTCAAGCTTCGCCAGGCCCGACAGCACCTGGGCAGCCGCGTCGTAACGGCCGGTCTGGAGATGTGAGCGCGCCAGCTCTTTCATGGCGCCCGTGTCGCCGGGAGTGATCTGCAGGATTTCCTCGTAGAGTTTTGCCGCCTCCTCCAGCCGGTTCTGGCGAAGATAGATGCCCGCCAGAATCCGGCGTACGCCGGCATCCCCGCGGTTGGCGGCAATCGCCTTCTTCAGGTTCGCGATCTGCTCTTCCGTCTGCGAAGAGCTGTCGGCAAACCGCAGCCAGTCCTGCGGCGTAATGGTGAGCCGAATCGGCACCACGGCGAGGGGTTTCCCGGCGTAATCGATGCGGATGCGGTAAGCGTCCGCCGCCTGCCGGCCCTTCGCAACCGCCTCGCTGTGCATGACCCGATTGACAAGGTCGATGCCGCGCCAGAGCACACCCAGGGCGTTGCCGTCCTTTTTTGCGCCTTCCACCGTCACGGACGTGTACTTCCCGGTCCAGTCGTCGCTCGCCACCGCCTTCACGACAAATTCATCCCGGTAGGTGACCTGCAGGGCGTCGTTTGCCCCCACGCGGATGTCCTTGCCGTTTTTTTCCACCAGCAGATAATAAAAATGGGGCTCCTGCTGCAAGACGTAATAGGCAAAGGCGTTTTTCGCCCGGATCACGGCCGCGTATCCCGCGGGGAAAAAGCGGGGCAGGCCCCAGACGAACAATGCCGCGACAACGGCCAGCGCCGCAATCACCGCGACGACGACGGCCGCGCCGCCTTTTGCTCCGAACCGGCCTTGAAAACGATGGGCCATTTTTTTCAACCTCTGGGATGATATTTCCGGTGAATATCCTTCAACCGGTCCCGTGTTACATGGGTATAAATCTGCGTCGTTGAGATGTCGGAATGCCCCAGCATCACCTGCACCGCGCGCAAATCCGCTCCGCCCTCCAGCAGATGGGAAGCGAAGGAATGACGGAATGTATGCGGATGCACTTTTTTTTGCAAGCCCGCTTTTTTCGCGTAGCGAACGATGATCTTCCAGATTCCCTGGCGCGTGAACGCCCGGCCCGAACGGTTTAAAAACAGCACGTCCGTTGTTCCGGATTTCATGAGCGAGGGTCTGGCCCGGTCCACGTAGCGCCGCAGACAGTCGTACGCCGTCCGGCCGACGGGCACCACCCTTTCCTTGGAGCCCTTGCCCATCACGGTCAGAAAGCCCACCTGCCAGTTGATGCCGTTCATCGTCAGGCCGACGAGTTCCGAAACGCGCAAACCGGTCGCGTAAAGAAGCTCCAGCATGGCGCTGTCGCGCAGCGCGGCGGGCGTTTCCTCTCCGGGCTGGGATAAAATGGCCGCCATCTCCTCGCGGCTGACCGTATCGGGCAGGCGCATCCAGACTTTCGCAAGCTCCACGTGCGCGAGCGGCGATTCGTCGAGCGCCTTTTCCTCCAGCAGAAATCTGTAAAATCCGCGGAGCGCCGCCAGCGCGCGGTTTACGGAATTCGCCGATAATCCGTCGTTCTTGAGGCGTACGAGAAATTCGATGACGGTTTCGGCCCTGGCCTGCCGCAGGGCGGCAAGGCCCTTTTCCTCCAGAAAGGACACGTACCGGTCCAGATCGCGGCCGTACGCCTCGAGCGTGTTTTCGGCCGCTCCCCGTTCAATCAGGAGATGGCTGAGATATCGATGATACCAGTTGCGCATGGAGGGTTTTTACGCAAATCCGTCTTTGATGTAAAGTTTTTTTGTTGACATCGCCCCGCTGCTGTAGGAAAAAGGGAGCGTATTAAAAACCGGAGAAAAAAAATGAAAAAAATCGTTCTCGCCGGCGATCACGGGGCGGTTGAACTGAAAAACCGGATCGCCGATTTTCTGAAAAAGAAAAATATCGCCGTCACGGATCTGGGAACCTCCGGCAGCGAAGCCGTCGATTATCCGGACATCGCCCTGGCCGCATGCCGTGAATTCTTAAAAGGCGGCTACGACTGCGGCATTCTGCTGTGCGGCACGGGCATCGGCGTCAGCATCGCCGCCAACAAGGTGAAAGGCATCCGCTGCGCGCTCATTTCCGATTTGTTCACGGCGGAGATGGCCAAAGCCCACAACAACGCCAATTTCATCGCCTTCGGCGGCCGGGTGGCTTACGCGGTTCCGGTGACCGAGATGATTGAAAAATTTCTGGCGACGGCCTATGAAGGCGGCCGCCACGAACGGCGGATCGCCAAGATGATGGCCCTCGACGAGCCGTGCTGAATGCGGTACGAAGGTTTATTCAGGAGCGGGTCGTGAGGCAGACTTCAATCCAACCGCGCCAGATAGGCCTCGGCTTTGCCGCCGGGATAACAGTTCCTCCCCGCCCAAAAAGGACGAGCGCCGACGGGCAGAATAACTTCAGCAGGCGTTTTTTTTCACCCACGCCGGCAGCGTCAGCCGCAGTCGGTTCACTTCCCCTTCGCGCGCGTAATCGTGGCTTGAAACCAGTCTGCCCACAAGCGTCATGGGCAGGTCGTCCTCTTCCACTGCGGCAAACGGGTTATACGGTTTCCCCGCACTCGCCAGCAGAATTTCCACGACGCCGTTTTCTTCCGAATAGCCCACCGTGACGGCGATGTCGACGCGGTCGCCCGAAGCAGGCAGGAGTTTGTTGACCACAAGCTCCTCGATCACCAGTTG
>DBPV01000029.1:7850-8108 GCA_002304995.1 Syntrophaceae bacterium UBA1411 | reverse complement strand
CGGACGAAAATCCGGTCGGGCGGCCCCTCTTCATAAATCACCCCTTCGTCCATGTACAGGACGCGCGTGGATACATCCCGCGCAAATTTCATTTCGTGCGTGACGATCATCAGCGTCATGCCGTCGGCTGCGAGTTTCCGGATGACCGCCAGCACTTCGCTTACCATCGTCGGATCGAGCGCCGAGGTCGGCTCGTCCATCAGCAGCACTTCGGGTTCAACCGCCAGCGCCCTTGCGATGCACAGGCGCTGCTGCTGG
>DBPV01000029.1:7383-7837 GCA_002304995.1 Syntrophaceae bacterium UBA1411 | reverse complement strand
CGCGGCATCTTCAGCAGGTCGACCGGTCCGAGCATGATGTTTTCAATCACCATCAGGTGCGAAAAAAGATTGAAGGACTGAAACACCATGCCCATGCGCCGGCGCAGCAGCGAAATGTCGGTTCCGCGGTCCAGAAGACGAATGCCGTCAATGATGATTTCGCCGCCGGTCGGCCTCTCCAGCAGATTCAAACAGCGCAGGAGCGTGCTTTTGCCGGTGCCGGACGGGCCGATGACGGAAATCACCTCGCCCTTCTCGATGCGGAGATTGACGTCCTTCAAAACGACCAGGTCGCCGAAGTGTTTGGCAAGATGGTTCACTTCAATCATGCGTTTTTCACTCCCCTGACGCTGCGCGGGCGCCGTTTGGGATCGACCCGTATTTCCACACGGCCCAGAAGCCACACCAGCGCATACGCCACCACAAAATAAATCACCGCCGTCGCGATCAACGG
>DBPV01000029.1:3147-7285 GCA_002304995.1 Syntrophaceae bacterium UBA1411 | reverse complement strand
CAGGCCGCTTCATGCTGCCCCCGGTCCACCGCGTCGATGCCCGTGCGCATCATCTCCGAAATGTACGCGGCGAAATTGAGCGAAAATCCGATCACCGCCACCAGGATCGCATCGATATCCACGCTGCCGAACACGATGTAATACAGGATCATCAGCAACACGACGATCGGCGTTCCCTGGATCGCCCGGATATAAACCTTTGCCGGAATATTCGCCAGACGCGACGGCGCCCGGCGCAGCACGCAGATTCCAAAGCCCAGGATTGTTCCGAATACCGCGGACAGCACTGAAATGAGGAGCGTCACGCCCAATCCCTGCAACACCAGCCGGTAGCGGTTTTCCTTCACGAACGTCCGTTCAAAACTTGCCTTAAGGCCCCGCCAGAATCCCTCCCGGCCCGCCGCGGCCTCTTCCGGCAAAGCCGCCGGCGCGGCGACCATGACGGCGACGCCTCCCTGATAGTTGGGAATGCTGAACAGAACCGACCGGGCGCGCTCTTCCGTGACGGTGATTCCGCAGGCGGCCATGTCGCTTTTTCCGGAGAGAAGCGACGCCAGGACTGCGGAAATATCCATATCGATGATTTCCAGTTTTCGGCCGAGACGGTCGGCAATCCGAAGCGCAATCTCGATATCGTAGCCGACCAGACAGTCGTCCTTGCGGTAGACAAAGGGCGCCATGCCGCTGTTCGTGGCCAGGCGGAGAACTCCCTTTTTGCCGCCGGGGGCCAGAGCCGGGAGCGTCCTGGCCGCTTCGTCCGTACCGAACCAGCGGGCCTCGATTTCCCGCAGCGTCCCGTCGGCCTGCATCTGCCGGAGGGCGTCGTCAACGTCCTTTTGCAAGTCGGGCCGGCTTTTGGCAAAGGCGAACGCGTAACCGTCGGACGTGAGCAGATCCTTGAGCGTCGCGAGGCCGCCGGTGCGATTTTGAATGTCGCGCGCCATCGGCTCATCGACCAGAAAAGCCGCAATCTTTCCCGCCTTGAGCGCCTCGGCCTGATCGGAGAAATTGTTGAAATACTCGGGAACAGCCCGGGGGCATTTGCTTTTGAGGACAGCGTCGTAGGCGGAGCCGGTGATGATGCCGACTTTTTTGCCGGCCAGTTGCGCTATTTGGGTCACGGCGGCAGCGACGGGACGGGACGGGTCCGCCGCCACGACCACCACGGTGCCGCCTGTATAGTAAGGAATGCTGAACAGAACCGACTTGGCCCGCTCCTCGGTGATGGTGATGAAATCTCCCGCCATGTCGGTTTTTCCGGAAACCAGAGACGGAATGATGGCCGAGAAATCCATATCAATGATTTTCAGCCGGCGGCCGAGCTTCGCGGCGATGATCATGGCCGCTTCGATATCGTAGCCGACTAGCCGGCCGTTTTTAACGTAGACAAAAGGCGCGCTGTCGCTGTTGGTGGCAAAACGGATGACGCCGTTGGGGCCGTCCAGCCTGCAGTCCGGCAGCACCTTGGCCGTCTCGTCCGCGCCGAACCACTTGTCTTCCAGTTTTTTAATCGTTTGGTCTTTCTTCATCTGCTCGAGTACGGCGTTGACCTGTTTTTGCAGTCCGGATGATTTTTTGGAAAAGGCAAACGCGTATTCGTTGGTGTAGAGCCACCGGGGAATATAGGAGAGGCCGGACGTCTCGCGGACCATGCCTCTGGCCACCACCTCATCGACCAGAAATCCGGCAATCCGCCCTGTCTTGACCGCTTCGATCTGATCCGTAAAAGTGGTGAAATAAGAGGGGATCGCTTTCGGCACGGCCGTCTTGAGCACGTTTTCATAGGTCGTTCCGGTCTGGACGCCCACCTTTTTCCCCGCCAGCTGCGAAATTTGCGTAATCCGCCCGGACGGGCGCACCGGCAGCCTGTCCTTGCGCACGAGGAAGGAAACTTCCGAATCCACGTAGGGATCGGAAAAAAGCATGATCTTCCGGCGCTCTTCGGTGGCGTTGAGATTCGCGATCAAAAGATCGATCTTGCCGGCGGCCGCGGCGGCGACAATGGCGGGGTACTCGATGGACTGAAAGGTGATACGGGCGTTCAGAAAAAGCGCGAGCCGCTTCGCAAACTCGATGTCAAATCCCGAAAGCCGCCCGTCGGCATAGTAATTCATCGGCTCATTGCGGCCGTCCGTGCCGACGGTCAGCGCCGGCGCCGGGCGGTCCGGCTCCGGCAAATCGGGCATCTGCAGGTTTTTCCCCAAAATCCACCGCTCATACATCGCCTGGTAGGTTCCGTCCTGCCGGTACTGTCTGATAAAGGCGTTGACCTTCTGCATCAGTTCCTCACGCCCCGGCTGGGCGCCGACGACGATCTGTTCGTCGCCGATTTTATCGTCCAGGAGCGCCAGATCGGGATTCTGAACGGTCACGTATTTGAGCGTGTGCCGGTCAAAGGCGAAAGCGTCGAGTTTTCCGTACTTCACGCCCAGATACCCGTCGGTCAGCGATGCATAATATTCGATTTTACAGCGGGGGAAGTTTTTTTCGACCACCGTCATGGCGGCCGTTCCCTGTCCCACGCCGATGGTGTACGCGGGGGAGTTCATCTGGTCCGCCGAGTGAAGAACGGATTTGGGGGCGTCGCTCCCGGAGCAGCCGGCAAGCGCGCACAGGATCAGCAAAACCCAGACAGACAGCCTTCCTTTGCCTTTTCTTCCGCTTTTGCGCCTCACCCTCATCTTCCTTCCGCAGCCTTTGTCCTGACATCCGAAAAGCCCCGTCACTATGACAAAAGTGAGATATCTTTGCAACGGGATAATCGGTTGGAAATGCCTATTTTAAAAAAAAGAGAGCGCCGTCTTCGGCGTGAGACGACAAAACGCGCAAATCCGGTCTGAATATGGATTCGGGTCCTGCAAAATCCGTTGACAACGGATTTGGAGACTTTTATTATTTTTTAATGCGGAGTGTTTTTCAACCTTAAACTTTTTTTTCAGGAGGAGGGCAAGTCATGCGCAGAGTGAAGTATCTTTTTGTAGCACTGGTTGTGGTCGCGGCGCTGCTGTTTACCGGCTGCGGAAAAGATGACGCGGTTGTCGTTTTCATCTCCGGAAAATATCTTTACGTCAACACGGATTCCACAAACAATTTCGTTTCAGCCTTTATCATTAATCGGGACGGGACCTTGACGGAACTGCCCGGTTCCCCCTACGCGACAGGCGGCCTGTCGGCCGGGGGGTTCTATTCCGCCAACCGGATCGCGCTGGCGCGCGGCAAAGGTCTTCTTTTTGCATCGAATGTTACAGACAGCACCATCACCGTGTTTCGCATCAACAGGCTCAACGGCACACTCACCCAAATCGGCCTGCCCATCGCCTCCGGCGGCGACATGGGAAGCGGCGGAAGTCTGGCCGTCGATAACAGGGGCAGATTTTTGTTTGCCGGCAACGACAATACGGCCAACATCTCCGTCTTCGCTATCGGCGCCGACGGCTCCCTTACTCCGGTTTCCGGCTCCCCCTTCGCCTTCGGAGCGTCCATCAACGGCATCACGCTCAACGTCGCCAACGATCTTTTGTATGTGGCGGACGGCGGCACGAACGCCTTCATCGTTTTGGCGATCGCCGCCGACGGAAGCCTCGCACCCATTGCCGGATCGCCCTTTGCCTACACGGCGGGCTTCACGCTGACATCGTTTGCCTTCTCTTCCGCAACTCTGGGCATTGCCGGCGCCACGGGCGGCGCCTATTCATCCTATGCTGTTGATGCGGCCGGTGTCCCCACGCTGCTTGCCACACTGGTGATCGGCGCCAACAACCAGGCGATTTCCACAGCCCGCAACGGCAGCCTGGCCATTCTTTCGGGCGGCAACAGCAATCAAATCGGCGTTGTTACCGTGGCGGATGACGGCACGCTGACGCAGGTCGCCGGTTCGCCTTTTGTCACGGCCGCGCCCGTCAGAGGTTATGCGGCGGCCAATCCGCGGGGCACATTCCTCTTTGCGACGGAAAGCGACCGGATCGAAGCCTTTGCCGTAGATCCGGATGGAGTCCTGACCAGCCTTGGAACCTTCCTCCTGAACAACACGGGCGATCCGAAAGCCCGCAGTCTCGTGATCTATTAGAGAATCCTTTCCTCTTCACAGACCAAAGCCCCGGCCGGGACATCCGGCCGGGGCTTTTTCTTGACGCATTTA
>DBPV01000029.1:0-3113 GCA_002304995.1 Syntrophaceae bacterium UBA1411 | reverse complement strand
GCGAAAATCTGCGGCCGTTCGATCTGGTGCAGATGCGAGGCCTGCGGAATCACCGCCAGGCGGGCGCGGGGAAAGCGCTCCTGAAAATCCTTCACCGTTTTGACGCCCGCCTCGTCGCGGTCGCCGCAGGTAAGAAGAACCGGCTCGCCGATTGATGAAAGACGGGGCGCAAGATCGAAATCGCGGAGCTTTCCGGTGACGGTAAATTCGCTTGGTCCCCAGAGTGTGTTGTACACTTCGAGGCTCAGCCGGGAAAAGGCCGTCTCCAGGGACGCGGGCCAGGGCGACAAGAGACAGACGTGCCGTTCGTAGTAGGCCAGCATCGCGCGCTGGTAAGCGTCGCCGAAGTCGCCGGACGCTTCGCCGGCTGCGATGGCTTCGCGCAAATCCGGGGGCATCCGCGCGATGTTGGCGCTCTGGTCTTCCTCCCAGGCAGGACTGGAAATAAGCGGCGCGCACAGCATAACGCCGCGAACGCCGGCGGGCCGGCGTTCGAGAAGATAGGCGCAAACGAGCGCGCACCCCCAGGAAAAGCCCATCAGATAAACGTCGTCGAGATGCAGACCGGCCCGCACCTGCGCCAGTTCTTCAATATAGTTCGCCACCGAATAGAAACGCTTGTCGGAAGCCCGGTCGCTTCTTCCGCAGCCGAGCTGATCGTAAAAATACACCGGACGGTCCTGCCACAGGAAGTCGAGGCCGTCGGTCATGCTGAGAAAGCCGGGGCCGCCGTGTACGACGAGCACCGGTGTTTTCCGCCGTTTTTCGCCGTACGCGGCATACCAGATCTTTCCGTTTTTTGTTTCGAGCTTTCCCTCGCGCATCGTCATCGTCACTCCCCTACGGTTACTTGTAAATCAGACGGGGTGGCTCCATCAGGACGGTGGTATCGGGCGGCACGGATTCGGTGATCCAGACGTTTCCGCCGATCACCGACCGCGCGCCGATGACCGTGTCGCCGCCCAGAATGGTCGCGCCGGAATAAATGATCACATCGTCTTCGATCGCGGGATGGCGCTTTTTGCCCCGCAGGCGATCGCCCGCGTCCTTCGGCAGCGACAGCGCCCCCAGCGTGACGCCCTGATAGACCCGCACGTTCCGTCCGATGCGGGCGGTCTCGCCGATCACGACGCCTGTGCCGTGGTCGATGACAAAGCGTTCTCCGATGACTGCGCCCGGATGGATATCGATACCCGTAACGCTGTGGGCGTGTTCGGTCATAATGCGGGGCAGGAGCGGCACCTGCAAATCGTAAAGTTTGTGAGCCACGCGATACACGCTCATGGCGTAAATGCCGGGATAGCTGAAAATGATTTCATCATGGCACGTGGCGGCCGGATCGCCTTCAAAGGCAGCCCGGACGTCTCCGGCCAGAAGACCGCGCAGTTCGGGAACTGCTTCCAGCATGATGAGCGCAATCTCCCGCCCGCGTTTCTCGCAGTCGCTGCAGGCCAGATCGTAGCGCAGGCAGTCGTGACGGATGTTATGCGTCACCAGTTCGGCCAGCCGGTCGTACAGAAGGCTGACTGTCTGCCCCATGTAGTATTGGAAATTGACCGGATCGATCTTTTCCCGGGTGAAATAGCCCGGAAAGAGAACCTCGCGAAACTTTTCGATGAGGTCGATCACGCGGCTTTCCGCCGGCAGCGGCTCATCGTCCACATGCGTAAAGCACTCGCCGGTGCGGCAATGATCAATCAAGGCTTCGGCAATCGCGGGCAGTCTGGCCCGGGCCCGGGCGCAGACACTGACATCGCTTTTGCAGTTTGAATAAGCGTTTGACTCGTCGTGGTCCGACATAGACTCTCCTCCTGTAGGGTTGTTCTGGTGAATCATTTTTCGCAGCGCCCGGCCCGGCTTGAAAAGATCTGACGCTGAAGGCGACGATTATTGTGCGTGCCGGCGCTAAAAGCAATCTCTTTTTTCCCGGCAGACAAGGAAACAGGCGGTTGACCAAGCAAAAAAAACCGGAGCCGTCGCGAGGACGGCTCCGGCAAAAAAGTTTTTGGATGGGGAAAAGGATATTATCCCAGGATCGCCTTCAAATCCTCATCCGGCGTTGAAATCGGCTTGATCGCGAAGTTCTCCACCAGAACATTCAGCACATTGGGCGTGATGAACGCGGGCAGCGAGGGCCCCAGGCGGATGTCCTTGATCCCCAGATACAAAAGCGTCAGCAGAATCGCCACCGCTTTCTGCTCGTACCAGGACAGGATCATGGACAGGGGCAGATCGTTCACGCCGCAGTTAAACGCATTGGCGAGAGCCACCGCAATCTGAATGGCCGAGTAGGCGTCGTTGCACTGGCCGATGTCCAGGAGCCTGGGAATGCCGCCGATGTCGCCCAGCTCTTGATCGAAGAAGCGGAACTTGCCGCAGGCGAGCGTGAGAACCACCGTGTCCTTCGGCGCCTTTTCCACAAACTCGGTGTAGTAATTCCGGCCCGGCTTGGCGCCGTCGCAGCCGGCCACGAGGAAAAAGTGGCGGATCGCCTTGCCCTTGACCGCGTCGATCACCGCGCCCGCCACGTTCATCACGGCGTTGCGGGCGAATCCGACCATCACCGACTTGCCTTCGACGTCCGCGGGAAATCCGGGCAGGGCCAGCGCCTGTTGAATGACCGGTTCGAAATTGGCATCGGCAATGTGCCGGACGCCGGGCCAGCCGACCAGGCCGCAGGTAAAAATGTTGTCTTTGTAGGAATCCCGCGGTTTCTGAATGCAGTTGGTCGTCATCAGAATGGCGCCGGGAAATTCGGCGAATTCCCTGGCCTGATTCTGCCAGGCCGTGCCGTAGTGGCCGTAGAAATGGGGATATTTTTTCAGCGCCGGATAGCCGTGGGCGGGCAGCATTTCACCGTGCGTGTAAANNATGGCCTTGCCCTTCTTCACGCCCAGCGGAACCTTCGTCGGAACGGGATGGCCGAACGCCGTCGTATTGCCCGCGTCGAGCAGTTCCATCGCGCGCAGATTGTTTTCGCCGCATTTCAGGACCAGACCGACCCAGCCGTTCAGATCCAGGGTTTCCCGGGCGATGGCCGCGAGCGCCTCCTGAACAAAGGCGTAAACCTTGTCGTCTTCCTGCCCCAGAATCTGGGCGTGGTCCGCGTAAGC
>DBPV01000126.1 GCA_002304995.1 Syntrophaceae bacterium UBA1411 | reverse complement strand
GATTTATCTGTATTTGAACAGGCGATCGGGTCGGACGGCGGGGCTTCTGGGGGCGGCGATGTTTGTTTCCACGCCGGTGATCGCCAAACTTTCCACGATGGCCTATGTCGATCTGGGGCTGGTTTTCTTTACGACGGCAAGTGTTCTTGCCCTGGCCGTCTGGAAGGAATCGAATTACGAGAAAAACGGCTGGCTTCTCGCGTCCGCCGTCGCCATGGGCCTGGCGCTCGGCGCCAAGTACAATGCTCTCCTGGCCTGGTTTTTTCTGACGCTTGCGGTTGTCTTCCTCCATGCCAGGGATACGGGAAGGCAGACGCAGTCGCTGCGGGGGGGCGTTCTTTTCTTTTGCATTTCCCTTGCGCTTTTTGCGCCGTGGCTGATCAAGAATGCCATACTGACCGGCAATCCCATCTATCCGCTGTTTAAGGGCATATTCGGCGGCTATGGCGCGGACGGGCAGGGAACTTATTCAATGGTCTCCGGACAGGCCTACATGGGGATGTTCAAGGCAAGAGAGATGCTCTACGGCGAAAGTATCTGGGAAATCCTGCTGATTCCGGTCCGGTTTTTCCTTCAGGGGCAGGATCATTCCCCGCGCTATTTCGACGGCGTGTTGAACCCGATTCTGATTCTGGCCCCTCCGTTTGCGTTCATCAAAAGGAAATTCCTGGCCGATAAACTTCTATTTCTGGGCTTTGCGGGCTTTGTCGTCCTGATGGCTTTTTTTCTGGATCAGCATCGGATCCGTTACATTCTGCCGGCGGTTCCGTTTGCCGTCATCCTGACGGTCCTGGGATTGGAAAATCTTTGCGGATTCGTTTCCGACAAAATGCCGCGATTTCGGCCGGCCGGTCCGGCGGTCCTTGTGCTGATCCTGGTTTTTCTGTTCGGATTCAATGCCGCCTACCTGAAAAATTATGTTCAAGCGATCGATCCCTTTGATTTTCTATTGAAAAAAGAAACACGGGAACAGTTCATCGCCAGGCATGACGGCAGTTATCCGGCAATCAGGTACATTAATGAAAATACGGCAGAAAATGCAAAAATCCGGCTTGTTCTCCTCGCGGGGCGCGGCTACTACCTCGATAGAAATTATGAAGAAAACGCCTCTTTTGGAATGGACATTGTTCAGAATTTAATGAAAACGGCCGGCGATGCGGACGCTTTTCAAGCGTACCTGCGGTCGCTCGGCTGCACGCATCTTTTGCTGCGTTATGATCTGGTCTTGCAGTACTTGAATGAACACTATCCTCCGGAGCAGATACGCAAGCTTTACGACCTCTTGAAAAAACACACCCGAATGCTTTTCCAGGACGGGCATTACGCCGTTTTCCGGATCGATTTTTAGCCGCTGATCCATGCGCGCCGCATTTGTTCATCGGGCGTCCTGATTTGCCTTGACAATAGTGTTTGTTTGGTTTAAAAACAGTTTGACTTTTAGTCAGTAATTGACTCAAGCCCATAAGGTGACTGAAAGTGATCCCTCAGGGAGCGCGGAGATAAGGTGGATAGGGTCGGAAAATTCCGGATCCGATCAGCCCGAAAATCCGGATAAACAGAATGTCGTTGCAGCATCTGTTGTTTCTTTCCTGAGTATCCGGAATTGATTCCCATAGGTGTCCACAGGGTAAAATCAATTTCATTTAGTTTGACTTCTGTTCAATGTGGAAAGGGAGCCACGGAATGCCTGAAGTCTTCACCATCACATTTTTCGCTTCATGGCTTTGCAATCGGGAAATTCCGTCACGGATATCCGCTTCATCCGTCCGTCGTCCCCATCCCTCCATTTTTCAAAACACCATTCTTTCTTTTTCCCGCCGCCACATTTTAAGACTAAAAAAACTCCTCGCTGGATTTTCTACGGCGAAGATTTTTTGGCCGCCGGAAATACAATTGGAGAAAGGATGTGATCGGTTCGTTTTTGTAGCGCGCAATGATCAGTGAATCGGGGAGGATTCGGTTCATGGAATATCAGAGGTTTGAAGGTTAATGGAGGCATAGCTTGGCCTCAAACACATTATGAGTCTTAAAAACCTAAAGGGGCTCATAAGAAAGAGAAGGAGGAGAATAATGTCATTAGAGATCAAAAAAGCGGCTGTATTAGGAGCGGGTGTCATGGGCGCGACCATCGCGGCTCATCTGACCAATGCCGGTATCGAGTGTTACCTTCTCGATATCATTCCATTCGAACTGACGGACGCCGACAAGAAGCAGGGTCTGACGGAAAAAAGCCCCGCCTGGCGGAATCGCTTTGCGGCGAACGGCCTGGCCGGTGTGACGAAATCCAAACCCGCCAGTTTCTACACCAAGAAGAACGCGTCCATGATCAAGATCGGCAACTTTGAAGACAATTTGAAGTGGCTGGCCGACGTCGACTGGATTTGCGAAGTTGTCGTTGAAAACCTCAAAATCAAACAGGAACTTTTCGCCAAGGTGGAAAAAATTGTTAAACCGACCTGTATCGTTTCGACGAACACTTCCGGTATTCCCATCAAGGACATCAGCGCGAAATTCGGTCCTGCTCTGAAGAAACGTTTCCTCGGGACCCACTTCTTCAATCCTCCCCGCTACATGAAGCTGATGGAAATCATTCCCGGTGTGGAAACGGATAAAGAAGTTGTCGATTTCATGGTTAAATTCAGTGAAGAGGCGCTGGGCAAAGGCGTCGTGATCTGCAAGGATACGCCGAACTTCGTCGGCAACCGCATCGGTTGCTTCGATATGTCCAATGCCGGGCACATCATGCTCGAAAAGAAGATGAAAGTGGACGAAGTGGACGCCATTGTCGGCAAGGCGCTCGGACGTCCGGGCACCTCAATCTTCGGGACGATCGATCTCGTCGGCCTGGACACCGGTTATCACGTGTCGAAAAATCTGTATGACGCCGTTCCCGATGATGAGGCGCGGGATATGTTCAAATCCGCCCCGTATCTGGACAAAATGATCGAAAACAAATGGCTGGGCAACAAAACCAAGCAGGGCTATTACAAAAAAACAAAGGATGCCAAGGGTAAGACCGTAAAGCTCATGCTGGATCTGGACACGATGGAATACGTGCCCGCCGGCAAGCCCAAGTTCAACTCGATTTCCGCGGCAAAGAAGAAGGAAAGCGTCGCGGATTCAATGAAGACGGTCTTCTACGCGGAAGACAAGGCCGGTGAATATGCCCGCGAGTATCTGTGCAAAAACTTCATCTATTCGGCCAACCGCGTCGGTGAAATCTGCGACAATATCATGGCCATCGACAACGCCATGAAGTGGGGCTACAACCATCAGTTGGGACCCTTTGAATCCTGGGATGCCGTGGGCGTCAAGGAAGCCATCGAAGTCATGAAAAAAATGAAACTGAAAGTCCCCAAGAAGGTGGATGAAATGCTGAAGAAGGGATGCGAATCCTTCTACACCACCAAGGCGGACGGCAAGTACTACTATGATTTCGAGAAGAAGGCTTATGCCAAGATTGACGAAAATCCGCGCATCATCATTCTGCCGGATCTCAAGTCGCGCAGCAAGATCATTAAGGAAAACGCCAGCGCCAGCCTGATCGACATCGGCGACGGGATTGCCTGTCTGGAATTCCATACCAAGATGAACTCCATCGATGAAGATTTCACCGCATTACAGACGGAAGCCTGCGATATCGTCGAAAAAGATTTCGTGGGAATGGTCGTTGCCAACCACGATCCGCGCGCCTTCTCGGCCGGCGCCAACGTCTTCAAGGTGCTGGCGGCCGCCCAGATGGGCCAGTGGGATCTGATTGAGCAGGGTGTTGAAGCTCTGCAGGGCGCCAACATGCGGATGAAGTTCCTCTCCAAGCCCGTTGTCACGGCTCCGGCCGGTCTGGCATTGGGCGGCGGCTGCGAAATCGCCATGCACGGCGCCCGTTGTCTTCCCAACGGCGAAACCTATATGGGCCTCGTTGAAGTCGGCGTCGGCGTGATTCCGGCGGGCGGCGGCTGCAAGGAACTGCTGGTTCGTCTGACCGAAGGCATTCCCGACGGCCTGATCGCGCAGGGTTTCAATCTGCAGTACCACATGGGCAAAGCCTTTGAAAACATCGCCATGGCGAAAGTTTCAACCAGTGCGGCGGAAGCGATGGAACTGGGCTATGTCCGCAAATCTGAAAGAATCAACATGAGCCGCGACCAGCAGATTTATGAGGCCAAGCAAATTGTCCTGTCTCTGGTGGCGACAGGCTACAAACCGCCCAGACCGGCATTGATTCCCGTGATGGGTGAGAATTTCCGGGGCATGGTGAACGCCATTCTTCAGAATATGTATTACGGCAAGTTCGTTTCCGAATACGATCTGCACGTTTCGAAGAAAGTGGCCTACATTCTTTCCGGCGGCGACTGCGCGGAAGGAACGTACGTCAGCGAGCAGGAGATTCTGGAACTGGAAAAAGAAGCGTTTGTCAGCCTCTGCGGCGAAAAGAAGACCCAGGAACGCATTATGTACATGCTGACCAACGGCAAACCGCTGCGTAACTAACATCGATAAATCACGGACGCGGCGGGTGAAATAAAGCATGCCCCGCGTCTTCATGACATGAAGGAGGAAAATCATGAGTGATGCTGTAATTGTTGAATCCGTAAGAAGTCCAGGCGGTCGTTATAAAAGAGGCGGTCTCGCGCAGACGAGATCCGATGAATATGGTATTCAGGTTCTGAAAGGCCTGCTGGCGCGTTTGCCGCAGATCGATCCGGCCGAAATAGACGACTTGATCGTCGGCTGCTCCTTCCCGGAATGCGAGCAGGGCATGAACCTGGGCAGAATTCTGGCGATGGGTGCGGGGCTGCCGATTTC
>DBPV01000047.1 GCA_002304995.1 Syntrophaceae bacterium UBA1411 | reverse complement strand
GTCCGGCTTCGTCGTAATTGCCCTGCAGAATTCGGCCGCGGGCCAGATCCAGAGAAACCTTTACGGTGACGTCCTCCCTTGCAGCGTTGGGAAGGTAGCGCCGAAGGATATCGACGGAGTCGCCGATAAAGCCCAGCGTCTGCAGGCTTTGCGCGATTTTGTCGACCTGCGGATATTCGTCCGCGCCGAGCGTCACTGCCCCGTAAGCTTTGAAGTACACGTAGGCCACAGCCAGATAATCCTTCTTCGCGAAAGATTCGTCGATCAGCGCCGTGGATGTCGTTTTCAGGCCCCGGGCCGCTGCGGCGGTTTTCCGGCCTGCGGGAAACCGCCGCAGGTATTCGAGATAAACATCCGCCGCTTTCCTTTTTTCATTTTTTTTGATGAGGATCTCCGCTTTTTGTAGAAGCGCCTCTTCGGCGATTTCGCCTGTCGGATGCCTGGTTAGAAGCTGATCGCAGGTTTCCAGGGGCTGCCGGTAAAAGTCGAGATGGCCTGCGAAGCGAAAAACTTTTCTTTCGGGTTTTTCCATACCCAGCTTCGCCATCGCCAGCATGCTTTCATCCGCCTGCCGGGTTCCGGGATACCGGTCGATCAGCCGGCCGTAAACGGCCAGCGCCGGAATTCCCTGGCCGGCCTGGCGGTAGGCGTCGGCAAGTTTAAGCAGCACGTCTTTTGTTTTTTCGTCCGCCGGATACAGGTTGACGTACCAGGAATAGAAGTGCGCCGCCTCGTCAAAACGCCCGAGCGCCGTTTTATGACTTCCGGCGTCAATCAGCAGTTCCCCCGGCAGTCCCGACAAGTCGGGCCACTTTTTTTGCGCTTCGCGAAACCAGACTTCGGCGTCGGCGGACCGTCCGGTTTTGAAGAAGGAATGGGCGATCATATAAAAAGACTGTTTGGACTGTGCGCCGCTGCGATACTTCAGCTGATAACGGATCAAAGCCTCCGCCGCCGGAGCGTAGCGGCCTTCCCGGTAATGGATTTCGCCGATGCGGAAATGGGCCTCGGGCGCATAGGGAGAATCGAAATAGCGGGTGATCAGGTTTTGGTAGTGCGCGCCCGCCTCGGCGGGAGATTGCAGCGCTTCATGCGTTTTGGCCAGACGGTAATAGGTGAGCGCGTTTTCCTTGCGGGGATCGGGAAAGTTTTCCAGCGTGTTTTTGTAAAATTCCACGGCAATCAAAAGATCCTGCCGGCTGCCCGCCTTCCCCAGGCGGTAGTGGCAATCCGCCATGCGGCGCAGCGCCTTTTGTCCCCATTCCTTGTCCGTATCGTTTTGGCTGACGAATTCCTTGAAGGTTGCCAGCGCCCGCGCGTAATTTTTTTCCGCCATCAGCGCCAGCGCCTGGTTGTACATGTCTGAGCGCGGATGCGTTTCGGAAAAATCGTTTTCTTCGGGATCCGCAAAAACCTTTTCCCGCGGAGGCGCCTTGTCATTCCCTGCGGGCGGTTTCGGCATCAGTTTCCGGTCTCCCATCATCAGCGCCCGGAAAGCCTCCTCCCGCTTTTTTGCCGGCGGTCGCCGGTCCTTTGGCTCATTTGTGGGAGCAGCAGAAATCTTTGCGGTCGCCTTCTCCAATCGTGCTTTCGGCGCGCCGGGCAGATAATGGACAAAGATCTTGTCGATCAGTTTTTGCTCCTGCATCTTTCCGGCCGCCTGAAACGCTTCTTTGCGGGACGCAAACGAACCGGCATAGACCCGGTGCCACTTTTGGCCTCCCGCAACGCTCGCGGGCGCCACGAAGGCCCTCCATCCCTGTGCGCGGATCGCCTGCAGGTCGGCTCCGGTCTGCCCGATCGTTTTATAGGACGACACGTGGACGGCGTAACCGCCGGCGTGCAGGGTTGCACTTAAGCCCAGGGTCAGACATAATCCGATAAATCCGGGAAGAACCTTTTTTAAAAAAATTTTTTTCCGGGCCGCCATTGTCTTTCTCTCGTTCAACAATACTGACACCGGTCAATAGCAATTTATATACCAGGCGCCGCGAAAGTCTGCGGCGCTGCCGCAGAACGCGCAAAACGGAACCACCTGATAAAATCCGTCAACCGTCCGTCCGGTTTGTCAACATCTTGACGTGTTTTTTTACAGCCGGCCGTTCAAAAGCCGGCAGCCCCGAGACCTTTCGCTTCCGCCGGCGGAAACGCGCCGTGGCATCGTGCTTGCATGAAGCCTACAAAATATTTTCCCGGAGTGCTTTATGACAAACGCAACAACAGAAGACAAAGCGGAGAACAGGGAATACTCCCGCGTCGATGTTTATGTTCCGATGGAATGGAAAGTCATTCATCCGGAGCATATCGACACCTGTCGTTCCAGGGTTGCCGGAGAATCCATTCTGGCGGAGTTCAAGTCTTTGCCCAATCCTGACGATCAATTAATTGCGCAATGGCTTCAGTCGATCAACGCCAAGCTCGATGAAATCATCCGGATGATGACGCGCCACTCCGACGGGTTCCACTGCCTCAGCGTCGCCAAGGTGAACATCGGCGGCGGCGGCATGCGGCTGAACACGGGCGGATCCCTGACCGCCGGCGACATCCTGGAAATCAAGGTCATGATCGGCCTGCAGAAGCCCGTCGCGCTTTTTTTGTACGGCGAGGTCCTGGAGTCGGGCGAGGCGGTTTCCGAATACGATACGGCCGTCCGTTTCATTCATATTGATGATTTCGTCCGGGATGAAATCATCCGCTTCGTTTTTGAAACGGAACGGGAAATCCTGCGGGAAAAAAGGAGGTAATGTTTTCTCGCCCATGATTGCTCTGATTGGCTTTACAATCGTCACCGTCGCCGTGCTGGGCGGCTATCTTCTCGAAGGCGGCAACATCTCCGTCATCATCCAGCCCGTGGAACTGCTCATCATCTGCGGAGCGGCTGTCGGCGGTTTTGTCATCGCCTCCCCGATGAAGGTCATCAGGGCGGTGGGCGCATCGACGATCCGCGTCTTCACCAGCAGGCCCTATACCAAAAAGGATTATATTGATGTGCTGCTCATGATCAACGGCATCTTTTATAAAATCCGCCAGCAGGGGCTGGTCTCCATCGAATCGGATGTGGACGCTCCCGAACAGAGCCCGCTGTTTTCCGCCTATCCCCGGATTCTTAAAAATTCGGCGGCCGTGAGCCTGATTACGGACACGCTGCGCACCGTCATGACCACCACCATTGCGCCGCATGAGCTGGAAGCGCTCATCGATCAGGAGCTGGAAGCGCACCATGAGGAAGCCATGGCGCCCGTGCACAGCGTCAGCACGGTCGCCGACGGCCTGCCCGGCCTGGGGATTGTTGCCGCCGTCATGGGAGTCGTCCTCACGATGGGCAAGATCAAGGAGCCTCCCGAAGTGCTGGGCGCGAGCATCGGCGCGGCGCTTGTGGGCACCTTCACCGGCGTGCTGCTGTGCTACGGCTACGTCGGTCCGATGGCCAAAAACATGGAGTTTACGGCCAACGAAGAACTGCAATACTTGAATGTCATCAAAGTAGCGCTCCTGGCTTTCATCGGCGGCGGCGCCGCGCCCAAGGTCGCGGTGGAATTCGGCCGACGCGTGATCCCGGTTGAAGCCAAGCCCACCTTCCTGGAAATGGAAGAGGCTCTGCGCGGGGCGAAAAAATAACGATCCGGAAAGAAGGAACACATGGACGAACGTCACCCGCCCATCATCATCAAAAAGGTGAAAAAGAAGCGCTCCGGCGACGCGCACGGCGGTTCCTGGAAAGTAGCCTATGCCGATTTCGTCACGGCCATGATGGCCTTTTTTCTTTTGTTGTGGCTGCTCAGCATGGTGTCCGAGGAAAAGCGGGCCGCCCTGTCCGAGTATTTCCGCAGGTACAGCGTTTTCCAGGAGAGCGGTTCTTCCGCCGTGACCATGAAGGATTCCCGGGTGACGGATCCGAAGTTTCTGAGCGAGGTCGGAAACGAATCCCTGAAAGCCCCCTTCAGCAATACCCGCGGAAAAGGCGCGGTGGATTTCGGGATAAAGAAGGCCAAAAAGGATCTCAGCGCAGCCGACGAGGAGGCCGTTAAAAAAATACGCACCTCTATCGACGAACGGATGGCGGGAGTGAGGGACCAGATTCTGGTGGATGTGATTGAAGGCGGAATCCGCATTCAGGTGATCGACACGGAAGGGTCCATAATGTTCGCGCTGGGCTCGGATACGCCGACGCCCAAAGCGCGTGAGATTCTGCGCCTGGTGGCGGAGAATCTGCAGAGCATGCCGGGCCGCATCGTTGTGGAGGGGCACACGGATTCGCTGCCGTTCGCGGGCGGACAAGTCACCAACTGGGAGCTTTCCACCGCCCGGGCGTCTGCTGCGCGCCGCGAACTGGAGGCGGGCGGCATCGATCCGGGCCGCATCGCCCGGGTGGTCGGCTACGCCGACCAGGAGCTTCTTTTACCGCTCGATCCGCGGGATGCCCGCAACCGGCGCATCAGTATCATCGTTTTACAGCCATAAAAACATTTATTCCGACAGACAGACATCCACGACGAACGATCCTTCGTCGATTTCAAAGGGGATGATCAGGCTGGGACCGCCCATGACATGGGTGATGGAATGACTTTTTCCCGCTACCACTGTGGGAATGGCCGCCTGGATGTTGAAACCCTGCGCCTCCAGATTCTTGCGGGCGACGCCTGAAATCATGTTGGTGATTTCACCGACCGCATCTTTGATATCCGTATTCACACTCTTGATGTTTTCTCCAAGCATGTTGGAAACGATTTTGAGGATCGCCGCCTCGCTGAAGCTCAGCGCCAGCGAGCCCGTGGCGGATCCCGTAAGCCCGATGATTCCGGAGATGTCCCCTTTGGCCAGATTGTCCATTTTCATGTAGGGCTTTCCTGCGCGCGGCTCCACAAAAGCCATGGTCTTCAACACACTGATGGTTCCTTCCAAAAAAGGATTGATAAATTTGACGTTCATTGCCTTCCTTTCCCGTTTATTTCTGCCGATGGCCTGGGACTATTTGTTGATGCTGTCCATGATTTTTTTAATCTTCTCGTTCAGAACCTCCGCGGTAAACGGTTTGACGATGTAGTTGCTGACCCCCGCCTTCACCGCCGCGACGACGTTGTCCTGCAGCGCTTCGGCGGTCACCATGAGAAATGGCGTCTTGGCCAGATCGGCATCCGCGCGCACTGCCTTGAGCAGCTCCAGGCCGCTCATGTTCGGCATGTTCCAGTCGGAAACGACAACATCGATTTTTTGCGACTTGAGGGCTTTCAGGGCCATGACGCCGTCTTCCGCCTCCACGATGTCTTCATATCCCACCTGCTTCAAAAGATTGCGGACCACTTTTCTCATGGTCGCGAAATCGTCCACAACGAGTATCTTGATATTTTTTTCGTTCATATTTTTTTCATCCTCACCTTATTTTTATCTTCCGCGGGGAAGAAGCCTCAGCCCTCCTCGACCATTTCAAAGAGCCCTTCCGTATCGATAATCAGGCCGATGCGGCCGTCGCCCAGAATCGCGCCTCCGGCCAGCCCCCGGATATTTTTCAGCCCTTCTCCGAGACTCTTGACCACAACTTCCGCCTTGCCGATAATTTTATCCACCATCAGACAGCGCGGACCGCTTTCGCTGTCCACGACCACTGTAATCGCCTCCCAGGGCTCCCGGTGCTGCGGATCAATGCCGAATACATCGCACAGACGAACCAGCGGCATCAGCTTGCCCATCGCGTTAATCATCTCGCCGCGTCCGGCCACGCAGGTATAGCTTTCGCGGGCGGGGCGCAGCGCCTGGCGGATGGAAGAGGTGGGCAGCACATAGCTCTCGGGCCCCACTTTGACGATCATCCCGTCGATGATCGCCAGCGTCAGCGGAAAACGGGTGACAAACGTCGTGCCCTCGCCCGCCGCGCTTTCGATTTCGATCTTGCCGCGCAGCTTTTCGACGGCGCGCTTGACGACATCCATTCCCACGCCGCGTCCCGACACATCCGTGACCTTGGCCGCCGTGGACAGCCCCGGCAGGAAGATCAGCCTGTAGATTTCGGCATCGCTCAAAGCATCGTCCGGATGCACCAGTCCGGATTTAACCGCCTTGGCGGCAATTTTCTTCGGATCCAGACCCCGGCCGTCATCGCTGATTTCGATGACGATGTTTCCGCCGCGATGATACGCTTTGAGCGTGATCAGGCCTTTTTCCGGCTTCCCCGCCCGGATGCGCTCTTCCGGCGTTTCAATGCCGTGATCGACGGAATTCCGGATCATGTGCACCAGCGGATTGTAGATTTCGTCAACCATGTTGCGGTCGATTTCCGTCTCCTCTCCCACCAGTTCCACGGCAATTCCCTTGCCCGAGTTCTTCGCGAGATCCCGGACCAGCCGGGACATCCGCTGAAACGTCTGTTTGATGGGAATCATCCGCAGGCTTGTCGACACCCGCTGCAGGGCGGACGTGATGCGGAAAAACTGGGAAATATTGCGCACCAGCCTCTTGTCGGCGGTTGTCGCGCCGCGCAGATCCTGTGAAATCATCGACTGCGCGATCACCAGTTCGCCGACCATGTCGATCAGATCATCGAGTTTGGCCGTATCGACGCGGATCGTGGTCAGGTCCGTCACCTGGTCCATCTGCTTGCGCAGCGCCTGGGAAACCTGTTTGGGCTTGACGACGCCCTGTTCGATCAGCGTCTCCCCGATTTTCCGGTCCGGCTTCACCTCACTGATTTTCAGCGTCTCCTCAAGTTTTTCCTTGGAGATCACGCCTTCTTCGACGAGAATTTCGCCGATTTTCTTGCTTCCCGCCGCGGCGTCGAATCCCTGTTCGACCCGGTGGATGCGCGCGGTCAGCGCCGGAATGTCCAGCCCGCCCTCGTCGGCGGCCTTGCCTTCCAGCACATCGCGCAGCCGGCCGATCAGCGTCTTGAGCGCGTCCGCTCCGTCCAGCACGACATCGATCAGGGCAGGCGTAACGGACAGTTCCCCGTTGCGGGTCTTGTCGAGCAGGCTTTCGAGATCGTGCGCCAGGGCCCGAATCGTCTCCAGATTGAGAAAGCTTGCGACGCCCTTGATGGAATGGAACGGACGGAAGATGGCGTTGATGTAGTCCTTGTTTTCCGACTCGTTTTCCAGATTGAGAATATT
>DBPV01000121.1:1728-14732 GCA_002304995.1 Syntrophaceae bacterium UBA1411 | reverse complement strand
GGCTTTTTTGCCGCAGGCTTTCCGCGCCAAAAGCGCGAGCTCGCGGTTCACCGCATAAACGTCTTTTTTCACGCCGAACTGTCCCAGTTTGAAACGGTTCGCGCCGAACGTGCAGGTATAGACGACCTGGGCGCCGGCTTGCACATAGGACGCGTGCACGTCCGAAAGAAGGGCCGGATTTTCCAGGCACCAGATTTCCGGACAGACACCCGACGGCAGACCTTTCTTCTGCAGCTCGGTTCCCGTGGCTCCGTCCAGAATCAACACCTGTTTTTGAAGAAGACTTTGAATTTTAAAGCTTTTGCTCACAACATGCTCCCGCCGGAAGATAAATTTTTGAAAGTGCGTTCTTATACCATCTTTGTCTCAAGAAGTGGATTTTTAATTTTGTCCGGCACTAATCGTTGATTTCCCTTGAACTTCAAGCAATGAACGGGGAAAAACTCGAAGGTTAACCTGAGGTTTGTTTTCCGGAATCCGCCGCCCGCGCTCGCTGCTTCAGGATGTCCGGGGCGTCGGCAGCGGAGTCACGCGCCGCACCCGGGGCTTTCTGGCGGCCGTCTTCTTTTTATCCCCTTCCCGGGCAAAGGCGGCCCGGCCGAAAACGGGATGGCGGCGGGCGGCCATGCGCACGATGCGGCTGCCCATCTGTCCGTAACGAATGCCGGCGACTTCCGCGGCGCAGGCCATGCTCGCTTCATGGCTGATATCGGCGTTGGGATTGACGTCCAGAACGTAAAACACGCCGTCGCGCAGGCGGATGTCCATGCGGGCGTAGTCGCGGCAGCCAAGCGTCCGGTAAGCGTCGCAGCAGACCTTTTCCAGCGCCCGCTGCTCTTCGGCGCCAAGCGGCGCGGGCAGGCGCGTTTCGATCTTTTCATAGTGCCGGGAGCCGGGAATGAACTTGGAATCGTACGTGCACAAACGGTCCTTCACATCGTTGAAGAAGGAAAAGTCCATTTCCGCGGCCGGCAGCACGAAGAGCGAATCGTTTCCCCAGACCGAAACGTGAAATTCGCGTCCGTCGATGAAATCCTCGACAATCGCAGGCTGCGCGTAGGTCTCGTGGATAAACGGCAGGCGGACGGCCAGCTGCGCCGCGTCGAGCGCCACCGAATCGCGGGTGATCCCCGCCGAGCAGTGTTCGTTCATCGGCTTCACGATCGCGGGAAACCGGTCCCACGTGAGAGGTTCGCCCGGATGGTAGATGTGCCAGGCGGGCGTGGGAATGCCGGCCTGGTCGAGCAGCAGCTTGACCCGGAACTTGTCCTGGGCCAGAGCCAGCGCTTCCGAGTCCGCGCCGGTAAAGGTGAAGCCCAGCATCTCGAGGCGCTTGGCCACCAGCCATTCACTGTGGCTTAAGCCCGGCAGGCTTTCACACCAGTTGAAAACGATATACTCCGCGGGATCGAACGAATGGAGATGGCCGGCGACGTCATCGTCGGCCAGAGGCACGAAAACGGTGGGGTGTCCGACTTCAATGAGGGCGTGACCAAGGTGCGTGGAAAGGCTGATGACTTCCTCCTTTTCAGCCTCCGTCCAGTCGGGATCGACGTTATACAGCAGCACAACCGGAATTTTTTCAGGCGCAACGTCAACCGGCACCGGCATCCTCCCTGTTTTTTATCTCAGATAATTCGGTTTATCCTCTCCGCGCGGCAGGACCGGCGACGGCCCGGTCCGCCCGGTTCCCGGGGCTTCGAGAAACATTTTACCGACTCAGGAACCTTTTTTTTAATATACATATTTTTCCGGCAAAGCCAAGCGGGATTTGCTTTTTGCACTAAAAAAAGCGCGCGGAGCCGGGGCCGGCGATCAGCAAACGACTCGTCGGCAGGAAACGGACGCTTCCCCTCCTCCGGCAGAAACCGCGCAAAAACGGATTGACAGCGACGCCGTGAAAGATTAAGGTGACGTCCTGCAAAGATACATTTACACGCGCATACCATCAGATGACTTCGGTTGTTGCGCTTTCCAGAGGCGATAACCTTTCGGCGGAAACGGTGAAACGACATGACGACGTTTCTATGCAATCAGCATCTGGTTTTCATGCCCGGCCTGGACGGCACGGGGCACTCCTTTGATCCCCTTTTGTCCCTGCTGCCGCCGGATTCCCTGGCCACGATTGTCCGCTATCCCGCGGATCGCCACCTCAGTTTTGAAGAAACCGTCCGCTGCGCGGCCGACCAGATTCCCGCCGGCACATCCCCGGTCGTGATTGCGGAATCCTTTTCCGGCCCGGTGGCCGTCCGCATGGTCGCTTCCGGCCTGGTGCGGGCCCGCGCGCTGGTTTTATGCGCCACCTTTGCCCGCCCGCCGCGGCCGCTGGCCTGGCGCCTTTTGCGCCTGCTGCGCGTGCCCGTCCGTCTGGGCCGGAACATGCCCCGTCCCCTGCTGCGGTGGGTCATGGTCGACAACCGTCATCTGACGACGCTTCTGCCGCTGTGGGAAAAAGTACACGCAGATGTGCCGCCGCAGACTCTGCTTTTCCGGCTGGGGCTCATCAACCGCCTTGACGTCACGGGCGATCTGGAAAAGATCACCGTTCCCTGCCTGTATCTCCAGGCCGCGGACGACCGGGTGGCGCCCGGGAGCTGCCTTCGCGATTTCGAGCAAAACATTCCGCATCTGCGGGTAAAAAAAATTCAGGGGCCGCATTTCATTTTGCAGGCCCAACCGCAGGAGAGCCTGGCGGCCATCAGCAGTTTCCTCGGCCAGACGATCGGCGCGGCCCGGCCCGCCGCCGGCCGGCGCTCCCTGGCGCCGCGCGACGGAGCGTTCTTTCGCGCCCTCGTGCAAAACGCGACTGACCCGATCATCGTCGTCGACATGCAGGCCGCCGTCACCTACGCCCATCCGTCCGTAAAAGATATTCTGGGCTATGCCCCCGAGGAGCTTCTCGGCAGGAACGCCTTCGACTACATCGCCCCCGGCGACAAGCCGCAGGCGCTTCTGGCCTTCGGCAAAGCCATTCCGGACCGGAATGCCCGGATCTCCGCCTGCATCGGCATCCGGCACAAGAACGGATCGATCCGGACGCTCGAAGGCTCCTGCGTCAATCTCCTTTACGATCCCGCCGTGCAGGGCTTTGTTCTCTGCGGACACGACGTCACCGAGCGCCGCAGGGGAGAAGAGGAACTCGACCAGGCCCGGCGGCAAATCGCAGAGCTCGTTGAAAAACGCAAAACCGACCTGTCGCTCGTCAACAGCCGGTTGACGGAAGAGCAGGCCCGGCGGCGGAAAGCCGAAGACGCCCTCGGCGAAAGCGAAGAAAAATTCCGCGATTTTCTCGATTATGTTCCCGTCGGCGTCTGCACGCTCGACCTCGCCGGGCGGATTTTATCCGTCAACCGCCGGATCGAGGAACTGATGGGCTGGTCGCGCCGGGACATCATCGGCAAGGACGGTTTTGCGCTCGCGGCGTTCGACGAGCAGACCCGCAACTTCCTGCAGGAAAAATTTCTGACGCGAATCAAGGGCCAGGCCCGCCAGACATTCGAGATCCCCGTCACCGTAAAAGACGGCGGTCGCATCTGGCTGCAGGCGATCACCACGCCCGTCAAGAAAGATGGAGCAACCGTGGGCGTACAGGTGATCTTCGTCAACCTCGAGGAGCGAAAAAGGGAAGAGGAGCGGCGCAAGGCGCTGATGGAACAGCTCCACCGCACCGAAAAGATGGAATCGCTGGCGACCCTGGCCGGCGGCGTCGCGCAGGAGATCAACAGTGTCCTGGGCGTTCTCGTCGGCCACACCGAACTGATGATGATGAAGATGCCGGACAGTCACCCGCTGAAAAAAAATCTGCACACCATCATGAAATCCAGCAAGACGGCGGCGGCAATCATCCAGGACATGCAGATCCTGGCCGGACGCGGCGTCACCGTGTCGTCTCCCCTGAGCCTCAACACCCTCGTCAAAAACGTCCTCCAGACTCCGGAATTCCAGCGGCTTAAAGCAGGCCGCCCGCGCATCGTCCTTACCGAGTCCCTCGCGGAAAATCTGCTCACCATCCAGGGATCGCCGGTGTATCTGGAAAAATCCGTGCACCATCTGATCGCCAACGCCCTGGACAATATCGCCGAACACGGCGAAATCACCGTCAGCACCGCCAACAGCTACCTGGACAGACCCCTGCCCGGCTACATCGGCATCCGTGAAGGCGACTACGTCACGCTCACGGTCCGCGACAACGGCAAGGGCCTCTCCGCCAACGACATCCGCCGGATTTTTGAACCCTTCTACACCAAGAAAGTCCTCGGCAGAACAGGCACCGGCCTGGGCCTGGCCGTCGTGTGGGGAACCATCCGGGAGCATTCCGGCTACATCGCCGTGCAGAGCGGTCGGGGGAAAGGAAGCACGTTTACCATGTATCTGCCCGCAACCCGCGATGCGGCGGCAGCGCCGCCGCCCGAACCGGCCCCGGAAGCCCTTTCGGGAAAGGGAGAAACGATTCTGCTGGTGGACGACCTGCAGGAGCAGCGGGAAATCGCCGCCAGTCTGCTTACCCGTCTGGGGTACAACGTCCGGACGGCGGCCGGCGGCGAGGAAGCGCTGGAAGATCTGAAAAACAATCCCGCCGCGCTGGTGGTTCTGGACATGATGATGGAGCCGGGCCTCGACGGACTGGAGGCGTACCGGCGGATGCTGGAAATCAATCCGCAGCAAAAGGTGATCCTCGTGAGCGGCTATACGGAAACGGACCGCGTGCAGCAGGCGCTGGCGCTGGGCGCATGCGCCTACCTGCGCAAGCCCTACCGGCTTGCCGACATCGGCGCGGCGATCCGCCGGGCGCTTGCCGGAGGCTGACCGTCACTTTGCCGCCACGGCTTTTTCCGGGGACTTCGGTAAGCCCTCCCCCCGGACAAAACAACGCCGGAACCGGGAGGGCTTACTTACTCAACATATACAGATTCAGGATTTCCAATCTATCACGTCGTCCTAGTGAAGATTTGGAGTTATCCAATCCAGTCCTAATCTCGTGAGGGTCTTTTCCGTTGGAACTCCTTTGGGATCCCATCCCCGAGCCTGATAATATTCCTTGATGTGGACGGCAACATCCGGAACTTGTCCTTTTGCAAGGCCTTCATTGAAGGGCTCCAGGAGACGGGAAGGCAGATGGTCGGCTTCAGCGGTTACTCCTTCGCGAAGGTTGAACGCTCTCTGCAGATTGCTGATTCTCTCTCCTATTTCCCAAATTTCTTTAACAGTGACATGCTCGCCGGTGAGCGGTTCCAAGGCCTCTGCCATTTTCGAAAACATGCCAAACATCGCCACCGACATGGCGCAGAACACGCAAAGCCCCAACGATTCGATGATATTTGACGCATCCTGCGCCGCTTTTGCCGCCAGTCCTTTTTCCTTCTGGTTGAATCGGGTGGACCTGTTTGGAACGCCGGCGTCAATCATGGCGATGCCTTGATCAAACAGCATGGAGGGACCACGCAGATGACAGGCGCCTCTGGGAGATGTGGCAAAATTGACTCCGAAGGAGAATAAAGATCGAGGATCATGCATAGGCGCCTCCATCCCCTTCACGTGGATGGCATACCCCTTGTCGGAGAGCCCAAATTTTTCGGCCGTCCTTTTTACGCCTTCGCCTAATAACTCACCGATGCCTCTTCTCTCGCCGATCATCCGAATCAGATCAATGATAACGTCTGTGTTTCCCCAAGTGGGCTTTATGCCGCCTAACTGCTCCGAGGTGATATCCCCGCGTTCGTAAGCTTCCATGATAAACGAAATCGTAACCCCCGTGGATATGGTGTCTATTCCATAGCGGCTGCACAGATCATTGGATTTGATGACCGACTCGACGTTATTGTTTAAGCAGTTCGAGCCCAGGGCCGCCAGTGTTTCATACTGAGGAGCGGGCCCCACATCCACTTTGAAAGGACCATCCGGCACTTCCGTAAACTTTGAACAACGGACCGGACAGGCAAAGCAGGTCGGCGGCATTTCTTTAAAATATGATTTTGCCGCCATTTTCATGCCGTCGAGGTCCTTGGATTTCTCCCACATGCCCAACTGAAAATTTTTCGTCGGCACGTCTCCGCTTTCGAATTCCCTGGAGATGGCTAAGGTCGTGCCCATTAATTTGTATGGAAACACGGCAATACTGGTGTTGATCGCACTAACCCCCTCGCGGATACGCTCCTTGAATTCTTTGCTCCGCGCCACCTCGATTTTTTTTATGCCGGACACAGTAATGCCTTTAAGATTTTTTGAACCCATCACGGCGCCGGCGCCGCCCCGGCCTGTAAATCTTCCCATATCCACCATCATCGCGGCGGTCCTCGCGCGTTTCTCTCCAGCCGGTCCAATAAGTACGGTGCTTAGATTTTTCCTCCCGAGCTTTTTTTCAATTTGTTCTTTGCTTTCAAAGGTATCCAATCCCCACAAAGCCGAGGCGTCGACAAAATCCACCTTTTCATCATGAATATCCAGCAGTACGGGTTTATTTGACGATCCTTCAATAATCAGAGCATCATATCCGGCCGCTCTGAGCCTTGTGCCAAAATATCCTGCTGCCGATGATCCAAGCCATATTCCGGTTAACGGGGACTTTGTGACCACATTGAAGCGAGCGCCCCCGGGATACCCGGTGCCTGTAAATACGCCGGACGCAAATATCAGCTTGTTCTCTTCGGAAAAGGGATCCGTATTCCGGGGCACCTCATCATAAAGTATCTTTGTCGCGATTCCCACACCGCCCAAATATTGTTTGATGATTTGCGGATCAAGCGTTTCCTCGCAAGAAAGCTGCCGGCTTAAATTCACTCTCAATATCTTTCCCATATACCCTTTCATCGTGTGGCCTCCTTGATTAATCGCTGAGTTTCGTTGTCCAGATGTGATCTTCATTGAGCGCATTGAGATAAAGTCCATACGCATCAAACGGGCTCATGCACCTTGGGTTGAACATACAAAGGGGAACATAGTCTCGAATGATTATTTCGGCAAAACCGAAAAGCTCATCTTCCTTAATGCCGAATTCCTTGATATTCAATGGAATATCCAACTCCTTCAGAAATCTTATGATCTCCTCAATCGCTTTCAGACTTGCCCGTTTGGGTGAAAGGCCGCTGACATCCAACCCCATGAGTTCAGCAATGTTGGCGTATTTCTCGGGAACTTCTTCGGCGTTGTACGTCATGGTGTAGGGCATAAACACGGCATTGGCAGTTCCGTGCGGCACATTGTGATGTGTGGTCAGCGGGTACGCGATAGCGTGGTTAATTCCCAACCCGGATGCAGACATGGCCATGCCCGCAAAGGTGCTCCCCAACGCCATCTGCGTCCTGGCTTTCATATTTTTACCGTCTTTGGTCGCCGGCAGAAGGCCCTTGCTGATCAGTCGAATGGCCTGAGCCGCCAAAGCCTCGGAATAAGGATTGCCATTCTTGGTCACATAACTTTCTACGGCATGGGTCAGGGCGTCAAATCCTGACGCGGCTGTCAGTTTCGCGGGGCATCCCATCATCATAATGGGATCGATGAACGCCACCAGAGGAATCACTTCGTAATTATAAATCTGCGTTTTCTTATGCGCCTCATGGTCTGAAAAAACGGCGCCGAAACTGAGTTCGCTTCCTGTGCCCGCGGTTGTCGGAACAAGAATCAGCGGAAGGGGTTTTTCCGGGACGGGCAGAAACATGCCGAGGTAATCATTCACTCTGCCCGGATTCGTCGCCATCAGCGAGATGCCCTTGGCCACGTCCAGCGGACTGCCTCCGCCGATCCCGATGACGATATCGAAATGGTCTTTCTTGGCCATCGCAATGCCTGATTCGACATTCGCGATGGTAGGATTCGGTTCAACATCATCATAAATATCATAATCAATGCCTGCGAGTTCCAGGGAATCGACGGCCGGAGCCAAGGCGCCAAGTCCTCTCAGCACTTTGTCGGTTACCAGGAGGGCCTTGCCGACCTTATACGACTTAACGATCTGCCCAAGGCTTGCGATGGAGTTTTCGCCCATAATGATCCTTCTGGGACTCACAAACTGAAATGTTAATCGGGGAGTTTCAAAATCATACATAGTCGTACCTCCTTCTGAAATGTTTGATGTTTGATCATCTAATGTTTAATGCAGCAGACCGTTAAACATTTAATATAGCGTCCGCCTCACCGAAATCAGGCTGCTTCCCCCGATATCGAATTTGCGCAGAATCAACACCGTTATGGGTTAAAATCCTATTTCCCCCGGCGCTGATCGAAGCGCCGACCGTATAAAACACTGGCCATGGTGTTTTGCAGCATCTGTACCGTACCGCCGGCCACGCCCCAGGCATGGGCATCACGGAGCATTCTTTCCACCGGATATTCCTTGCTGTAGCCATAGCCCCCGAAGATCTTCATGGCCGTATTGGTCACTTCGATGACCATCTGGTTGGCATAACACTTACCCATTGAGGCTTCGTAGATTGAAGGCAGACCTTGCCCCGCTCCGGCGACCGCCCTGTATACCAGCAACCTTGCCGCTTCCAGCTTCATCGCCATGTCTACGGTCATCAATTGAATGGCTTGAAATTCGCATATAGGCCGCCCGAAGGCATGGCGGGTCTGGGCATAGTCAATGGCTTCCCGCAGCGCTCCGCCGGCTGTGCCGAGGCACATGGCCGCGTTGCCGCAGCGTTCGATGTCAAACGACCACATGAGCTTGCTGAAATCACCGGCTTTGATGACGACGTTTTTCTTCGGCACCCGGACATCCTCGAAAATCAAGTCGCAAGACGGCATTCCCCGAAGCCCCATAAACTCTTCCTGTTTGCCGAACGTGAATCCGGGTAAACCCTTTTCCACCAGAATACCGCCGATGCCCTTGTATCCGGAAATATCGCCGAAACGCGTATAGACCATGTAGTGGCTGGCATGTCCGCCGCCGGTGATAAAGACTTTGCGGCCGTTGAGAATGTAAGAATCGCCGTCCTCCACGGCTTTCGTTGCCAGGGATGTCAGATCCGACCCGGCCTCAGGCTCCGTCATGCAAACGGACACACTGTTCTTCCCCGCACAGACACCGGGAATGATCGTCTTTTTCTGCTCCTCCGTTCCGAACAAATCGATGACCCGCACAGGTCCCACATTGGATTCGAAGACAGGCGAGGCGATCATGGGGCTGTATTTGGCCAGCTCTTCAATAGCCAGGATGGCGTTGATCGCCGGCTGGCCGCCGCCGCCGTACTGCGGCGAAAGGGTCATTCCCAGAAGACCCATTTCTCCATATTTCGCAAGCAAGTCATGAGGAAATTCTCCCGTCCGGTCGATTTCCATCGCGCGCTCTTTGAACTTCTCGCGCACCCCCATGGTCTTGAGGGTTTCCACCAGCATCTTCTGCTCATCGTTTAACGAAAAATCCATTTTCAACTCCTTATCTGCACTGATAGATTATTTTTTCCGGTTAAATGAGTTCGGTCAGTTCCCGGATGTCCGCAATATTTTCCAGATTGAGGACCATTTCTATGATCCGTTCAGTTTTGTCGCCATCCCTGTCTCCGGCAAAAAACCGGACCTTCTCTGCCAGATCGGCGGCTTCCATGGGATCGCGCGGATCGCCTTTGGGAATATCGATTTGCCTGATGAGTCGTCGGCCATCGGCAAGGACAACCTCCACACGGCTGGCGGTCTTCTCCGGGTATATCTTGTTGAGTTCGTCGTCCATCCGGACGGTCACCTTCTTCGCCAGCTCCAGAAGCTTCGAATCGACCATTCGCTTTTCGGTCAGTTGCTTCGGTCCCAGCGCACCATCCAGAAGGCAGACGGCAACGACATAAGGAATGGAGAATTGCGCATTCACAAAAGTATCTCCCGGGGCAATCCCTTTTCCAACGGCGATGGCGGCCATTCCGTAGGTAAAGACATCGATCTGCTTGATTTCATCAGTATCCAGATGTTGTTCCTTCAAGAGTGACAGAATCGACTGGGCGGAACCATGCGTGTGGCGGCAAGCCGTGTAGGGTTTGAAGTATATATCCAGAATCGTGAACTGCTCACCAATCCCTTCCGTGAGTTTTTCCACCTTCGGATCAACTTTGGTGGTAATCTGGATAAACCCGCCTTTCAGCTCGGATCCTTCAAATACCTGTCTGTCTCCCGTGATTCCCGCTTGGGCAAGTCCGGCTGCCATCAGACCGGAAAGCGCCGCCTGACCGCCCTGAACGATCTTGACTGTGAAGCCGCCCATCAGCTGCTCGGCCATAGAGATCGGCGACAGATAACCGGCGCATCCCAAGGTGTTTTGCATCAGGACGGCATCATACCCCTTCAGGCGCCCCACAGCCGCTGCCGCGCCAAACGTCCCGCAGGTTCCCGTCGGAAGAAAACATCCCAGTGTATGCCAGGGGTGCATTGCCGCTGCCGGCCGGTTTGCCGCTTCATAACCGGCAACGATGGCCTCGATAATGGCCTTCCCGCCTTGCTTTGTCATTTCCGCCATAGCCAGAGCGGCCGGAATAACGGCCGTGCCGGGATGATTGCCGCCGAAACGCAGGCCGTCCTGAGCCTCGATGGCTTCGGCCGTCGTTCCGTTCACAAAGGCGGCGTGGTGAAGGTCCGTTTTAAAACCGCATCCCAGCGCCGTGACGGCAGGCGGTCCGCCAAGAGAGCGGATGTAGGCTGCTACGCCCATCACGGCGTCCAGCTCCAGCGATCCATAGATATTGGCCACATAGTCCAGAACACAGAGCTTGGCCTTATGAACGACGGCGGTCGGCAATTCGTTAAAGGATATCCTTGCCAGAAACGCTGCTAATTGTTGCGTATGATTCATGACGATTCTCCATTTCGGAAATTATACGTACCCTTTGCCCTCGTAGATTTTGATCATCCGGTGCGGATCAAGAATATTGCGAAGCGCGCTCAATTCTTCCACCCGCGGCGGTTCAGTCTCGTGGACATCATCGGCCACCTGAATATTCCACCCCGTAGAACGCCGGATCTCGTCAATGGTGTGTCCGGGATGATAGCTCGCCACAAAGGCCTCCTTCGTATCCGGGTCAAAACGCAGAACGGCCTTATTGGTCACGATGATACTGGGGCCCGTTTCGGGCGGCATGTTCAACTTCTCGCGGGCGCCGGGCCCGTCGATGTATCCGGGTGTCGTTATAAAATCCAAACGGGCGGGAAGTCGCCGCGGATCATGCTGGACGATGATGAGGCCCCGTTTCGCCAGGGCTCCGATGGGATTGGCGCCGCCGCTACCCGGCAACCGGCTTTTCGGTTGGTCATAGGAACCGATGCAGGTCGTGTTGATATTGCCAAATCGATCCACCTGCGAACCGGAGAGAAAGCCCACATCGACCCAGCCGCCCTGGAGGAACATGCCCATGACATCGACAAGTCCGCCAATCATGGCCGCGCCGGGATTGAGGCAGGCATCGCCGACAGACAGGGCGGGACGCCTGGGCCGGGCGTCATAGACGCCCGATTCCTGCAGCAGAACCGCCCGCGGGGCGTGCGTATGTTTTGCGATGTTGGCCGACATGGTCGGAAATCCCGTGCCTACGACGACGACATCGCCATCCATAATTTCCCGCGCTCCACAGCAGGCCATCAGTTCCGGCTTGATATAGTCATTCGGGTGTTCGTTCATTTCTGCCTCCCCTTTTAATATTCATAGCTGACCGGATATCCGTAATCGAATTTGGCCTGTAGTTTCTTGTAAGCGGCATAGCCGAACCGATCGATGAAATGCTGAATATAGGCCGCCCGATCCGGAACGTCGTGAACCCACTCCTTCAGAAAAGCATGAAACCCCTCCTCCGTGCTCGACGCTTCTTTGTAGAGGTATCCGAAACCGAAGTCCTGGTCATAGAAACCCGGCGTATAACCGGGATGGGAGGCAAAAGGCTCCTCGACAACGGCAACGACCTTGAAGTCCGGAACAATAGTGCGGGATGGATCCTTGCCGATCATTTCGCGGCTGACGATGCGCTCACAGGACACAATGACCTTCTTCGAGGCATTCGCACCGTACTTGCAATCTCCGCCGATGCCCCAGATCTGGGCGTTTCCGTTTTCATCGGCCTGTTGAACATGGATGATTCCCACATCGGGATTCAGTGCAGGCACGATAAGAACCGGCTTTCCGTCAAAAGGCGAGTCGATCAGCTTGTATTTGCTCTCTCCGAGAAACCCCTTGATCTTCATGAGGTCCGTGCCCAGCAGATCCTTCACGGGAATAAAGGGCATCCCCATCGCTCCGGCCATCAGCATCATCGGCAGAGACAGGTTTGTGTATTCCTCCACCTCTATTATATGGGGGATGCCTTTTTCCAGAGAGCGGCGGTAGCAGCGGGCAAGACCGTAGACTCCCAGAGAGATGAATGTGGAAATAAACCGTTTCACGACGCCCGCACCGATCAGCATGTCGAAATCGTCGGCGGCATTGCTGCGCGTGATGGTGAGGTCTTTTTTCCCCTGACGAATGAGTTCGTGAACCGCAGAGAAAGGCGTTCGGCAGATATAGCCGCCGATATAGACGAAATTTCCGTCGTGAATGTTTTCGGCAACGGCTTTCTGCATGGTTGTAACCTTGTTCATGATGGGCCTCCGTTTGATTCATGACGTCCGGCCGGAGTCTGCCTCAACGGCCGGACAGGATCGTGGTCTAGAGAAAACAGTCCGGGGTGGATCCAATCAGGGGCTTTATTTCCTGCTTTCCCGGAAGTTATGGGTAAGGCAAAGCAGAAGTTGAGTGGAGAATGGAAAGGAAAAACTTTCAGGCCGTTGAAATCGTTGGCGTGGATGAAAGACGTTCCCTCCCAGATGGTGAGGATCTTGGAGTCGCGCAGGTACTGTTCGATCACTTCCACGGGGGGGACCGGCGGCACGCCGCTGAGAGGCGTCACTTTAAAGCCCGCCGCTTCGATATCGGCCATGAGCGGCAATTCAAATCTATAGTCCATGATCCCTCCTCTGGTGTTCATTTTCTAAGTTTCAAATGCATCCCTCTCAGGTTCTTCTGTTCCTTTTTGGTTTGGCGCACCGGCCGCGCGGCGTCA
>DBPV01000121.1:0-1697 GCA_002304995.1 Syntrophaceae bacterium UBA1411 | reverse complement strand
TTTTTTTGGCAATATGTTCGGCCTTATTCTTCAGGCAGAAGCAACTCCATGCGTGTTGCCTTGGCTTCATCCGCCCCGCCGTCGAGAATTTCCCGGCGGGCCCGCTTGAGCCATTTGACATACATCTGGTTGAACTCAACCCCCAGCTCGGCGACCAGACGGACGTAGGGCCCCCGCCGCCGCCACCGTTCCAGGTGTTGCGTGCGACGCGTATATTGCTCTTCATACATCTTAATCTGATGGTCGATGATTTTCACGGCCTGTTCTTTGCTGCTGAAACCAAAAAAGATGAAACGCATCAGAAAAGGATCCCGCAGGACCATGGGAGAAATGTCTTCGCTCTCCAGCCAGGAGACAAAGGCCTCTCTGCCGTTTGCAGTGATCGCGTAGAGTTTCTTGTGAGGTCCCCCCAGATCCGAAGGGCTCACATCTGCCAGAGTAATCAGCCCTTCTTCCTGCATGGATTTCAGATTCGGATAGAGTTGGCCGTAGTTGATGGTCCACATGTGTCCGAAATGGCGCTCAATATGGCCTTTGATTTCATAGCCATGCATGTTGCGGTAATGCAATAATCCCAAAATGGCATACTTGACGGACATTTTTTCTCCTTATCATCAACTGCGCCGATTATGTAACTTGTATATATATCAAAATTATATACTGTCAAGTATTTTTTCCGTCGCGCCTAAAAAAAGGATCAAGGCTTTATAATAATAAAGGAGTATGACGCTTAGGCAAGGTCATCCAGGCAGGCGGAAAACAAAAATTCCTTTTCCATCCGATGCAGTTCGTTACGGGGACTGGAAATCTGAAATGATTTCAGGCGGCAGGTGGAGAAAAGGCGTTGGGAGCCGGATCGGCCGATCCGCCGGGCGCTTGCCGAAAGCTGACCGTCACTTTACCGCCACGGCCTTGAAGAACGTATAACAAAACACGCCATCCTCTTCGGCCGTCCGGTACAGATCCCGGATGCCCCGGTCAAACAGGTCCGGTGCAATGAGTCCGGCCCGAAGGGCCGCCTCGCGGATGCCCTCGGTCATCGCCGTAAAGGTTTTTCGCGTAAATCCGCTTACCAGCTCCGGCTTGCTCGCATCGACATACACCATGCGGGGCGACACGGTTACCGCTGCAAATCCCGCCCGGCGCAGGAGCGGGTAGAGTTCCCGGCCGATCATGGCGTTCCCGCCGGCGCGCTTTTGCAGCTCCACCTGGCAGGCAATCGCGCGGAGGACCGCGTCGCTTTCCGGATGAAAATAAACGGAGCCGTGGTCGCCTTCGATGGCGGTCAGCGTGCCGCCTTTTTTGAGGTGCCCCTTCAGGACGCGGAGCGCCTCGACGGGACGGGGCAGATGCTCCAGGACAAAACAGACGAAAATATGGTCAAAGGCATCGAGCCCGAAAGGCAGGTTAAAAATGTCCGCCCGCAGAAATTCGACGTTGGCCAGACCGGCGGCCCGGACGCTTTTTTCAGCTTCGGCAAGCGACGTCTCTGAAATATCGACGGAGGTGATAAGCGCTCCGGGACTGTTTTGGGCCAGCGTGAGGGTTTGCGCGCCGACGCCGCAGCCGGCTTCCAGAACGCGGCTGCCCGCCGGATAGGATGTATCGGCATGCAGCAGGTCGGCCAGCGTGGAGGCCTGATCCTGCAGACGAATATTTTCCCGCAAATGATATCCGTGAACGTATGCGTTTTCCAT
>DBPV01000081.1:8889-9043 GCA_002304995.1 Syntrophaceae bacterium UBA1411 | reverse complement strand
ACCTGAAGGTCCGCCCTACATTGACATGACTCTGAGCTATGAGCCATGAGCTATAAGCGCACTTTTCCGTTTGCGCCGTTACCCAACCCGGCCTTTTGTCCCCCGCCGGCGGGGGTGTCACGAAGTGACGGGGGTGGTCACCTCCCCCTGCGCC
>DBPV01000081.1:0-8758 GCA_002304995.1 Syntrophaceae bacterium UBA1411 | reverse complement strand
GGTGGTCCTCTTTTACAGATGCTCGACGAGGATCCTCACGCCGATGGCAATCAGCACCAGGCCGCCCAGAATCTCCACCTTTCTGCCGAAGACCCGCGCCAGCGCCTTGCCGAAAATCATGCCGACCGCCGTCATCGCAAAACAGACGATTCCGATGATGAGCGCCGGAAAAAGAATCGGCTCTTTCAGCAGCGAAAAGCTGAAGCCCACGGCCAGCGCGTCGATGCTCGTGGCAATGGACAGCAAAAGCAGCGGCCAGCCCCGGGTTTTATCCGTCTTTTCTCCATCGCTTTCTTTTTCAAATCCCTCCCGGATCATTTTCAGGCCGATAAACACAAGCAGGCCGAAAGCGATCCAGTGGTCGAACCGCTCGATCAAATCCACGACGGTCGAACCGGCCAGCCAGCCTGCGAGCGGCATGAAAAACTGAAAGAGACCGAAAGCCAGAGACAGGCGCAAAACCGGCGCCCAGGATTTTTTGCTGTTGGCCGCGCCGATCCCGATCGCCACGGAAAACGCGTCGACGCCCAGGCCGACCGCCAGAAGAATAACGGTAATCAAGTCCATTTTTTACACTACACCCGTCGTTGCAGGGCAGGGTCGCCGAACGTTTCAGCAGGGCCGACGCTTCCCTATTTCACCCGCAACGCCTGATAAATTTTTTCGGCCAGTTCCTTACCAATTCCCGGCGCCTTTTGCAAATCGTCCGCGGACGCCTCCTGCACCCGGCGCAGCGAACCGAAATGGCGAAGCAGGGCTTTTTTGCGCGCGGGGCCGATATCGGAAATGTCGTCGAGGCGCGATGTAAAATCCGCCTTCTGCCTGAGCCGGCGGTGGTACGCCACGGCAAAGCGATGCGCCTCGTCGCGCACCCGCTGCAGCATCGACAGGGCAGCCGGCGCCGATGAAAGATACACGGCGTCCTTGCGCTGCGGCAGATAGACGCGGTCCTCGCTGCGGTCCGGTTTCCCCTGCAGCTTTCTTTTCAGCGCCGTAAACGACCTCTCCTCCTTGGCCAGTCCGACAACATCCAGCTTTATTCCCAGTTCCTTTAAAACGGAAAGCGCCACACTGAGCTGCCCCTTGCCGCCGTCCACCACGATCAGATCGGGAGGCGGATCGGAACCGCTCAGGCGGCGGGTCAGCACTTCGCGCATCATGCCGTAGTCGTCCGGCTCGTCGGCCGTGCGGATCCGGTAGCGGCGGTAGCGGGACTTGTCCGGCGCGCCGTCGTACACGGCCGCGAGCGATCCGACGGCGTTCTTGCCTCCCAGATTGGAAATATCGAAGCATTCGATCCGCCGCGGCAAGCGCGAAAGCGCCAGCTTCTCTTGGAGGACGGCAAGCGCCGCTTCCTTTTCATCCTCCTTTTTCCGGGACGCGGCCAAAAGCTCGCGGGCATTGGCGGCGGCCATGTCCAGCAGGGCTTTTTTCGGTCCACGCTGCGGAACCGTGAGCTGCGTTTTCCTGCCGCACAGATCGGCCAGCCATTCGGCGATCACCGCTTCATCCGGCAGCCGGCAGGGCAGAAGAATCTCGCCTACCGCGTTGGAGGCGTCGTAATACTGCCGGATCGCGGAGGAAACCGTTTCGCCCTCGTCCTCTCTGGTTTTGAGCGGCGTGAAAGACTTGCTGCCGATGAGCTTGCCGCCGCGCACGAACAGCAGGCACAACTGATAGACGTCATGCTCCCGGTGAACGCCCAGAACATCGATATCCTCCGCGCCGCCCCAGTCCACGTTTTGCTTTTCCAGCGCGTGCGTCAGCGCTTCGATGCGGTCGCGCAGGCGCGCCGCTTCTTCGAAATTCAAATCCTCGGCCGCCTGCTCCATCTGTTTTTTCAGATCGGCGACCAATTCGCGGCGGCGGCCGTGCAGAAAGGAGACGACGTTTTCCACCAGCTTGCGGTAGGCAGCCTCGTCGATCAGTCCCGTGCAGGGCGCAAAACACCGTCCGATCTGATATTCCAGACAGGGCCGCGCGCGCAGGCGGAAATCCCGGTCGCGGCACGTGCGCAGCGGAAAGATCTGCTGCGCGAACCGCAGCGTCTCCCTGGCCGCGAGCCCCGACGGATAAGGCCCGAAATACAAAGCGGCGCTGTTCGTTCTGCGGCGCACGAGCTGGAGACGCGGATAAGAATCCGCGGGATTGAGCGACAGATGGTAATAGGTCTTGTCGTCGCGCAGAATGACGTTGTAGCGCGGCCGGTGCTGCTTGATGAGATTGTTTTCCAGAATCAGCGCTTCTTTTTCCGTGGCGGTGGTGATGAACGCAATATCGTTCACCCGCGCCATCAGAAACGGCGCCATCGGCCGCGTGTCGCGGCCGGTGAAGTAGGAGGCGATCCGGCTTTTGAGGTCGTTGGCCTTGCCGACGTAAATGACCTTGCCCTGCGCGTCGGACATCAGGTAAACGCCGGGGCTCCGGGGGGCGCCCGCCATCTTTTCCTTTAAGGCTTCATTTTGCTCCATGAATCTTCCAGCACTTTCTTCAGCACGGCGGGGCGATTGGTGAATATCCCTTCCACGCCCATCTTTATCAATCGCTTCATCCGTCCGGGAGTGTTGACCGTATAAACGTGGACCGGAATGCCGGCCTGCTTCAGGTCGAGAAGCCATGCGGCGTCAAGCTCCCGCCAGGAGCAGTTGAAGGCGTCCGCGCCGAGCTGTTCCACCACCCGCGACGGCGCCGCGGTTCCGTAATACTTCTTTTCAAATAAAACGGCGACGGCCCGGGCGGCGTCGATTTGCTTGACGTGCAAAACGGCCCGCGGATCGAAGCTGGAAAAAACGACATGCTCCCGCATGCCGGCCCGATCGACGATCGTAAGCGTCTTTTCCTCGATCCCGTCGCTTGCGGCATCCGTCACCGCCTCCGTCTTGATTTCGACATTGACGGCGATCCGGTCTTTGCACAAGTCGAGCACCTCCGCCAGCAGGGGAATCTTTTCACCCCGGAATTTCTTATTGAACCAGCTCCCCGCGTCCAGCCGCCGGAGCTGCAAGAACGTGTGCTCGCCGACGCGCCCCCGGCCGTTGGTGGTGCGGGATATTTTTTCGTCGTGAAAAACAACCACCTCGCCGTCCGACGTGAGCTGCACGTCGAGCTCCACCATGTCCGCGCCCTCGGCAATTGCCGCTGCGAAAGAGACGAGCGTGTTTTCAGGATAATCCGCCGACGCGCCGCGGTGGGCAATGACGGCAAAGGGCGCTCCCTCCGGTCTTCCGGCGAGCGCGCCTGAGGCGGCTCGATACGTATAGAGAAAATAAGGTTTCGGCATTGTCCGGTCCGTCCGGCCGTCGATCGCTTCCGGCGCACGGCGATGCGCGGCGGGCGATTGTACGACGCCTCTGTGAGTATTTTTTACCGTTTATTTTTAACACATTTGACCGTTTCCTTCTTTATTTTTTTATCCGGCCCGGCGCTTTGTCTGCCATTTACAAAAAGGCGCAAAAGAGATATTCTTCAAGCCGGATCAACTGAAAACAAAAGAAATATTAAGGAGGCTTTTATGAAGGTGCTGGGCATACTGGGAAGTCCGCGGATCGGCGGCAACAGCGATCTCCTGCTCGATCGGGCGCTGGCCGGCGCGAAGGAAGCGGGAGCGAACGTCGAAAAATTCGTCCTTGACCGCATGCGCATCGCCGGCTGCAAGGACTGTCAGAAATGCAACGAGACGGGTGTTTGCGCCATCAAGGACGACATGGCGGACATCGCCGGCCGGATTCTGGAGGCGCAGGCCGTCATCCACGCCTGCCCCGTTTACTTCTGGACGATGACGGCGCAGATGAAGGCTTACCTGGACCGCTGGTGCGTTTTCTTCGACGCGGACTGGCGCTGGCACAAAAGCGTGTATCCCAAAATGCGCGGCAAGCGCATCGGCCTTCTGACCGTCTGCGGCGATCCGAATCCGCATACCGGCGATCCCATCGTATCCGTCTTCAAAAATACCGCGGAAATGACGAAACTGACCTGGCTGGGAGCGGTGCAGGCGGCGGCCGCCGCCAAAGGCGACATCGCCGGCAACAAAAAAGCCTTGCAGGAAGCGTTTGAACTGGGAAAGAAAGCGGCCACGCCGTAAAACCGGCACGCCGCATCGCGATTACTTTCCGACCAGCGCGGAAAAATCCGGACGATGCCGCAGAGAGGCGAAGGCCGCGTCTTTGCGGGCATCGTTCCGATAACCGGCATCCAGTTGAATGGCCTTCTTTAAATCCTGCATGGCGTTTTCGGCTTCTCCCCGAAGCGCATAGGCCCGGGCGCGGTTGTAATGCGCTCCGCGAACCAGGTACGACTCGGGCTTGAGCGCGAGAACCCTGCTGTAACTTTGAATCGCCTTGTCGTACTTCCCGGTCTGAACGTAAAGACGGGACATTTCTCCCAGGTAATAAGGGTTGTCCGGATTTTTCTCCGCCATGATGCCCCAGTCGGCCAGCGCCAGGTCGTATTTCCCCATTCTTTCGTAGCTCGAGGCCCGCAGCATGAAATCGTGTGCGGCGAAGAGGTGGTCCGGCCCTTCCAGTTCAATGGCGCGGCTCAGATCGGCGACGGCAAGCTCGTCCTTCTTCATGAACTGGTAAGCCTGTCCCCGGGCGGAATAGAGGCCCGCACTTTGGGGATCGATCTTCAGCCCGGCGCTTAAATCGCTGATCGCCGCGTCGTACCGGCCGAGAGCCAGAAGGATGTTGGCGCGGTTGTGGAAATAGGAGGGATCGGTCGGATCGAGCGCAATGGCCTGATTAAAGTCGCCCAGAGAAAGTTCCAGCGCGTTGGGAATATCTTCTCCGGAACCAGTCACATAAGGCCGGGGGCGAAACAGAAAATAATATCTTCCCCGGTCAAAATAAGCGGCCGCCTTTTCCCTGTTACCGGCGGCCTTCTCAATCGCCTGCCCGAATTCCGACAGGGCGGCATCGCGCTTTTCCAGTTCCTTGTAGGTCCAGGCCCGGATCAGATGCTCCTCCGACGTCTTCGCCGCGAGGCTCAGTATTTTGTAGTAGTCCGACAAGGCCCGGTTTTTTTCGCTGATCCGCGCCCGGAAATAATAGGCCTGCATATTGGCGGGGTCCAGTTCAATGGCGCGGCTGTAAGCCTCGAAGGCCGCCTGGAAGTCGTCGCGCGGCCCCGAAACGGCATGGCCTTTTTCAATCCATTCCGCCGCGGAAAGTTGCCTGATCGACGCGTCGTAAGCCGCCTTGCGGCCCTCCCGTCCGCCGTTTTGCGCCGCCATTTCCCTGCGCAGCCTTTCCACTTCGCCGAGCAGTTCGTCCGACTTCCGCCGCATCGCTTCGAGTTCCTGCGTCTTCTCGCGGTTCTTGCGCAGGACATCAATCGCCCGGACGACGCCGTCGGCATCCGCGGAAATTTTTGCTTTGAGCCAGTAGGTTTTGCCGTCCCACTTCTCCTCGATGAGCTCCGTCTGCACGATGCCGGCCGAAAGCGTCAGAATCTGATCTTTGGAGAGCTGGAAATTCCGGACTTCCGTGGTGCTTTCCAGATAGGTTCCCAATTCTTCCAGCAGAAGCCTTTTAACTTCCCTGAGCGCAATGACCCGGCTCGAATTCTTGCTGTCTTCATCACCGGCCTGGAAGGTGTATTCCTTGATGAAGGTCTTTGTTCCGGCAACAGCCTGATTTATGGGATACGCAACGATCAAAAGCAGCAATACAATAAAAGACAACCTCTGAAAACGGAAAATGTTTTGCACGTATCAGACCTCCGATTCCGTTGCATGCGCCGTTATATGTCCCGGCGGATATTTGTTTTCTGCTGTTTTCTACACCTTCAGACGAACAGCCCACTGTCTGTCTTGCTCAGTGCGCTTCGTCCCAGTTGCGGCCCGCGGCAATCTCCACCTTCAAGGGCACCCTGAGTTTTACCACTTCTTCCATTTCCTGTTTGACCAGCGTCATGGCCGCTTCTTTTTCCGCCTCCGGCGCTTCGACGACCAGTTCGTCGTGCACCTGCAGGATCAGACGGGCGGCCATTTTTTTTCTCTTGAAGAGGTTGTCGATATTGACCATGGCGACCTTGATCAGATCGGCGGCGCTCCCCTGAATGGGGGCGTTGATCGCCATGCGTTCGGCAAACTGGCGCACGGAGGGAATGGAGCTTTTGAGGTCCGGCAGGTAGCGGCGGCGGTTGAGAATCGTGCAGACGTAGCCGTCGCGCCTGGCCCCTTCCAGAATGCCGTCCAGATACTCGCGCACTTTTTTGTAGCGGTCAAAATAGCCGTCGATGTATGCCTGCGCCGTTTTCTGCGGCACGCCCAGCTCCCTGGCGAGACCGAAAGCGCTCATGCCGTAAAGAATGCCGAAGTTGATGACCTTGGCCTGCCTGCGCATGTCGGGGTTCACCATTTCCGGAAAAACGCCGAAAACGTCGGACGCCGTGCGCGTGTGGATGTCTTCGTCGGAGGCAAAAGCCGTAAGCAGCGTCCTGTCTTCGGACAGGTGCGCCAGCACACGCAGTTCGATCTGCGAATAGTCGGCGGAAATCAAAACTGAGCCCGGCCCGGCGATAAAGGCCTGACGGATGCGCTTGCCTTCCAGCGTGCGGATGGGGATGTTCTGCAAATTGGGATTGCTGCTGGAAAGCCGGCCGGTCGCGGCGACGGTCTGGTTGTAGGACGTGTGAATCCGGCCCGTCTGCGGATGAACCAGGAGCGGGAGCGCGTCCACGTAAGTGGATTTGAGTTTGGCCAGCGACCGGTAGGCCAGGATTTCAGCCGGCAGTTCGTGGCTTTTCGCCAGCTCCGAAAGCACGTCCACGTCGGTGGAGTAGCCTTCCTTGGTTTTTTTTCCTTTGGGCAGTTTATGCTTGTCGAACAAAATCGTCTGCAGCTGCTTGGGGGAATTGATGTTGAACTTTTCTCCGGCCAGACGGTGAATCTTTTCTTCGGAAAGCGCCAGAAGCTGCCCCAGTTCCTCGGACATCCGCCCCAAAAGCGCCGTATCCACGAGGACGCCTTTTTTCTCCATCGACGCGAGCGTAAACAAAAGCGGCGTTTCGACCTCGCGGTAAAGCGACTCCGCGTCCGCCTTCCTGAGCCTGACGGCCAGCGCCGGCGCCAGCGCCGCCAGCGCGCGGGCCCGCTCGCCCGCCCAGGCGGCCATCTTGTCGGCCGGCACCGCCGCAAGCGGATAGGTCTTGCCCTTGCCGCCTGAAACGTCGGCGGCAGAGGAAATCCGCTCATGCAGATACTCCCAGACCACCTCGTCGAGCGCATAGGAGTGCCGCGCCGGATTGAGCAGATAGGCGGCAAGCTGCAAGTCCTCCGCCGCATCAACCGCCAGGTCTTCGACCGCCGCCAGCGCCGTTTTGAGATCGTAAAAATATTTTTTGATCCGGACGTCGGTGAAAACCGGCGCCAGCGCCGCGAAGACTTCCCGCGCCGCAAGCTGCGTCCCGGCCTCCGCCTGACCCAGCGGCAGGTAAAACGCTTCGTCTTCCACCGCGAGGCCAAGCCCGATGAGCTCCTGGGGATTGCTTTTTTCCCAGATCATTTCGCAGGCCAGTTCTCCTGAGCGCGCCAAACGCCCGGCCAGGCGGCCGAGCCCCTCGCGATCGGACACGCGTTGGGTTTCCTGGCCTGGTTTCGGCGCATCGGTCTTGACCTGCATGAGCAAAGATGAAAATTCGAACTCGCCGAAAAGCCGCGCCAGTTCGCTGTTGTCCGGCGCGCGGCGCGCGGCATCCTGAAGATCGAAGTCCACCGCCACGTCCGTGCGGATGAGCGCCAGCTGCCGGCTCAGCCGCGCCTGATCGGCGTGCAGGCGAAAACTTTCACGGAGCTTGACGTTGCGCAGATTTTCCGCGTTGGCGATAACCGCCTCCACCGATCCGTATTCTTCAATGAGGCGCATGGCTGTTTTCGGTCCGATGCCCGGCACGCCGGGAATATTGTCGGAAGTGTCTCCCATCAGCCCCAGAATCTCCGCCACCCGATCCGGCCCCACGCCGAATTTTTCTTTCACGGCCGCCGCGTCGTAAGTCTTGTCCTTCATCGTATCGACCATTGTGACGGAATCGCCGACAAGCTGCATCAGATCCTTGTCGCCGGAGACGATGACCGTCCGCCACCCTTTTTCCACGGCGCGAACCGTGAGCGTTCCGATCAAGTCGTCCGCCTCGATCCCCTGCTTTTCCAGGATGCTGATTGAAAACGCCCGGATCACATCTTTAATCCACGGCACCTGGGGAATCAGGTCGTCGGGCATGGGTTTGCGCGTGGCTTTGTAATCCCCGAACTCTTCGTGCCTTGTCGTCGGCCCTTTGAGGTCGAACGTCACCACGACATAATCCGGATTCGTTTCGCGCAAGAGCTTCATCAGCATGGTGGTAAAGCCGTAAACGGCGTTTGTGGGAAATCCCCGGGAATTGGTCAGCGGCGGAATGCCGTAATACGCGCGGTAAAGATAGTTGCTGCCGTCCACCACCGCAAGCAGCGGCTTTCCGTCCATTCCGGTCATAGCGACTCCCTTGAAAAACGGCGCGCGCCGACCCTTCAATAAGGAACGGCCGCGCCGGATAAAAATCAGCGGTTACTGGTTTTCTTCCGCCTGTTTCCTGGCTTCCTCGGCCTGCTCTTTGAACTTTTTGGCCATTTCCCCGGCCTGCTCACGCAGCTCCCGGGTGGACTCTTCCACATCCTCCGCCGATTTGCGGTACTCTTCGCCCATCTGGCGCCAGCGATCTATCGAGGACGACATGCTCCTCGTCCGATATTCCGAAAAGACACCGAGCAAAGCCAGGACGA
>DBPV01000112.1:21203-23180 GCA_002304995.1 Syntrophaceae bacterium UBA1411 | reverse complement strand
CCGCAGGGGGCGTTGTGATAAAGATCGGAGATCTCGCGGGCGGAATCGAGAAGGTCGTCTTCGATTTTCTTCCTTTGCTGCCTTTCAACGGCGGCGCTGCGCAGGCGCGCTATGGTGTAAACGGTCAGCACAAGGAAAACGATCAGCATGAGCGCGAGGACGAGAAGCTGCGTGCGGATGTTTTTTGCCCAGGGCAGCATCAGGTGTTCCGTCGATACCACCGCCACGGACCAGTAGCCGTTTCCGACGCGCAGGGGGGCATACACGGCGTGAGCCCGCCGGGACTTTATTGGCCCGTCCGAGAAGTGCGCTACGGCAACAGTCGTTTCTCCTTCTTTGCCGGAGATCATGTCTCTGACCATGACCGCGGCCTCGAAGTCGTTTTGAAAGTAGGCAAGCGCCGGCCGTCCCGAATGGGCGGGATTGATGCAGTGGATGATCTTGCCCCGGGAGTTGACGAGAAGCGCGTAACGGCTGCCGGGAATATAAAGATTATTCAGATATTCTTTGGCCAGATCGCTGAAGTTGATTAAAAAACCGACTGTGCCGTCAAAGGTTTTTCCGCGGAAAACGGGCACATGGACGGCCATGGTGCGGAATCCCTGAAGCGCATCGAAAATATCGCTCACCACCGGCTTTTTCGTTTGCAGCGCTTCCCGGATATGCGGCTGGCCGGAAATATCCGTTCCGACGGCGCCGGGAACGGTGGGGAAGGTGTAAACGATTTTTCCGTGCCTGTTCACGCGGGTGATACCCTGAACGTATTTGCCGGACCCTTGCAGCGCCGCCTGGAGGACGGTCTTGCCGTCTTCTTCCATCCGGATGACGCGGTTGCTTTGGGACAGGGCCTGGAGAACGGCCAGATTTTGATCCAGCACGGACCCGATGCCCTTGGCCGCCAGGGCGGCGTAAATCTTCTGCCGCTCGTTCATTTCCCGCAAGGCGCCGCGCCGGGCCTGAAAAAAGATGGAGACGATCAGCGCGACACAGATCACGATACTGACGACGACAAAAATGATTTGCTTCCTGTAGGGTATCATCACGTCTCCGCTTTCGGTCAGGACCGGACTCAAACGCGCGTCCGTGCTTTGGGCGATGGAGAGCCAGTATAGGAAGGATGAACGGTCAAGTCAACCGATTATTGCCCGCCCCGGATCGATGGCCGGACCGGAGGTCCGCCCCGGCGCGGGGAAGCGCTGGCAGGGGTATTTCTTGAATATTTATTTGACTTTTTGTCTTGCCCATTTTAAGTTTCGGCCGTTCGGGGACCAACCGAAAAAGAAAGGGGCGGAGATTGAACGCCGGAAAAAGAAAACGCATTGTTATTACGGGAATGGGAACGAAAAACGCCATCGGCGCCGATGTTCCCCAGTTTGCCGCGGCATTAAGGCAGGGCCGCTGCGGAATCGCGGAAATCGACCTGTTTGACACGACCGCGTTCCGCACGCATAAAGGCGGCCAGATCAAAGGCTTCAATCCCCGCCGGGCGATTCCCGAAAGGTTTTCCTTAAAGAGAATGTCGCGCGCCGATCAGTTGTCGTTTGCCGCGACGCTGGAGGCGCTTTCCGACGCCGGACTCGATTTCCTGACGGACGCCCTTAAGGAAGAAACGGGAGTGGCCATCGGCGGCGGCTCGGGCGGGCTTTTCGAGGCGGAAAATTTTTACGCGGACCTTTTGAAAAAAGGAATGGAGCAAGCGAAGTTTTCCCGTCTGGTGACCATTTACTGCGCGTCATCGGCCGACCGGATCGCTTCCGCGCTCGGACTGGGCGGGCCGAAAACCACGTTTATGACGGCCTGCTCCGCGGGCGCCACCGCACTCGGTTATGCCCGGGATCTTCTCGCCTGCGGCCAGGCCCGGATCATGCTGGCGGGCGGCGTCGAGCCGATGTGCCGGATCACCTATGCCGCGTTTAACGCCCTGAAATCGGTGGACGAGGACGTCTGCCGTCCTTTCGACCGGACACGCGCGGGACT
>DBPV01000112.1:18966-21060 GCA_002304995.1 Syntrophaceae bacterium UBA1411 | reverse complement strand
GAAGTCTTCGGGAAGCGGGCGTACGACATTCCCGTCAGCTCCACCAAATCCATGCACGCCCACACGCTGGGCGCGGCGGGCGCGCTGGAGGGAATCGCCGGCCTGCTGGCTCTTTCGGGGGGATTTATTCCGCCGACCGTCAATTTTCGCGAACGCGATCCCGAATGCGATCTGGATTACGTCATCGAAGGGGCCCGCCGGGCCGATTTGCAGGTGGTTCTTTCCAATTCCTTTGCGTTCGGCGGAAACAATACAACGGTGATTTTCGGCCGGTACGATGGACAGGGGGCGGTTCATGCCTGAGAAACGCGCTTTACCGGACGCCAGGCGCGTCGTGGTGACCGGCCTGGGAATGGCCACGCCGCTGGGCGTGGGGAAGACCGCCTTTGCCGAACGGCTGTTTGCCGGCGCAAGCGGCATCGGTCCGGTGCAGGCGTTCGACACGCAGGCGGCCTCGTCGCAGCTGGGCGCGGAAGTGCGCGACTTCAATCCGCGCGACTTCATCTCCGTTAAAAATCTGCGGCGGATGGACCGGACGTCGCTTTTGACGACGGCGTCGGCCCGCCTGGCGCTTGAAGATGCGCATATCACCGTGACGGAGGAAAACCGCGACCGCATCGGCATTCTGCTGGGAACGGCTTTCGGCGCGACCGACGTTACCGTTTCGGTTGCCGGCGCGCTTCTCGCGGAAGGTCCGGCGTCCGTCAATCCGATTCTGGTCCCCAACACGGTAATGAATGCGCCGGCGGGCCATGCGTCCATCGAGCTGGGATTCCGCGGCGTCAACACGACCGTCACGCATTTCGGCGTTTCCGCGGAAAACGCCATCGCCTACGCGGTTTCGGAAATCCGCCGCGGCGCGGCGGACGTGATGCTGGCCGGCGGCGCGGACATTTTGTCGAAGTTCTACTACGAGGCGCTTTCGAAATTCCGCGGCCTGTCTCCGGACGACGGAGGCGAAGAAGGCGCCCGTCCGTTCGATGCCGGCCGCAACGGTTACGTGGCCGGCGAGGGCTGCGGCATCCTCTGCCTGGAGTCGCTGGCGCACGCGCGCCGACGCGGCGCAGCGATTGCCTGTGAAGTGACCGGCGCGGGTCTGGGGTCGTCCCGGGCCACGCCTTCGGGATGGCCGTCCGGCACGGAAGGCATCCGGCGGACTTTCCGGCGGGCGCTGGCCGATGCGGCCATCGACCCTTCCGAGGTGTCGGCGGTTTCGGCCGCGGCCAACGGCGGGCGGATGCTGGACGCGGTGGAAGCGCGCGCCTACGCGGAAATTTTTACCGCCGGCCCCGCGCCCTGGATCACGTCCGTCAAAGGGGCTCTCGGAGAGAGCTTTTCCGGCGGCGGCATTCGGGCTTGCGCTCTGGCGCTATCTGTGGAAAGAGNNGTGAAACACGCGGTTCTGGCCGGCATCTCCTTCGGCGGAACCTACGCGTACCTGGTTTTCAGTCGTTATGAAAGTTAAAGAGGACCTGTTTTGAATATTGGCGAATGGATCAGCAAGAGGGCGATCATTGCTCCGGATCAACCGTTTCTGACGGACAAAAACAAAGCCTACAACAATTTTCAGTTTGACCGGCGGGTCAACAAAACCGCAGGGGCCCTGACAAACCTGGGCCTTGCCAAAGGCATGCGCCTGGCGCTCCTGATGTCCAATTCCAGCGAGTTTCTGGAAATATTTTTTGCCTGCGCCAAAACCGGCGTCATCATGGTGCCGCTCAACACCCGCCTGGCCGTTCCGGAGCTTGTCTATATCCTTAGCGACAGCGCGCCGGAAATCCTCATTTATTCTTCCGATTTTGCGGCCAAGGCGCAGAGCCTCCGCGACGCGGGCGCCGCCATAAAGCGCTTTTACTGCCTGGGCGAGGCCAACGGCGGAGCCGATCCTTATTTTGCCGACTACGTGGAAGGCGCCGCGGCGTCCGAGCCGGCGGCCGGACCGGGCGTCGGGCTTACCGATCCGCTTTTCATCATGTACACCTCCGGCACCACGGGCGATCCCAAAGGCGCGGTCCTGTCCCATCAGAACATCCTGTTCGGGGCGATTCATTCGCTTCTGGGCTACGGCATCGACCGCTCCTACAAATCGCTGGT
>DBPV01000112.1:17675-18883 GCA_002304995.1 Syntrophaceae bacterium UBA1411 | reverse complement strand
TACATGTTCGCCGTGCCCGTGATGTACCAGATGATGGCGGACGCGCCGGAGTGGCAAGACGCGGATTTGTCGCACGTGCACTTTTTCATTTCCGGCGGCGCGCCGATTCCCCTGCCGGTCATCCGGAAATACCAGGAGGAAAAAGGCGTGGGCTTTGTTCAGGGCTACGCGCTTACCGAAACCGGGCGCCTGACCTCGCTCGATCTTCGGGACTCCATCCGCAAGGCCGGCTCCGTCGGCAAGGAAGTGTTTCACGTCACCCTGCGCATCGTCAACGATGCCGGCCGCGACGTCGGTCCCGGCGAACCGGGAGAAATCCGTGTGCAGGGCCCCAACGTGTTTTCCGGCTACTGGAACAGGGAAGAGGCGACGCAAAACGCGTTCCGGGACGGCTGGTTCTGCACAGGCGACATGGGGAGGCGCGACGAGGAAGGCTTCCTTTACATTGTGGGCCGCAAGGTGGAAATGATCATTTCGTCGGGAGAAAATATTTATCCGGCGGAAGTCGAGCGGGCGCTCCAGTCGCTTCCCGAGATCAGCGAAGCGGCGGTGGTGGGCCTTCCCGACGCCAAGCGGGGTGAGGTGGTCGGCGCGTTCGTGTCGCTGAAAAAAGACCGGACCCTTTCGGAGACGGAGATTCTCGCCGCGCTTTCCGGAAAAATCGCCCACTACAAGGTGCCCCGGCGGATATTTTTTGTCGAGGATTTTCCCCGCAACTCCGGCGGCAAGATTTTAAAGCGGATTCTGAAAAAGCGGGTGGAGGAACAGTAGCATGGACTTGGTTCCCTACGCGGAGGAACACCGGATCTTCCGGGAGGCTTTCCGCCGGTTTCTGGACAAGGAAATCGTTCCCCACGTCGACGCGTGGGAAGAAGACGGCATCGTGCCGCGCTGGGCCTGGAAGAAGCTCGGCGAGGGGGGCTATCTGTGCCTGTCGGTGCCGCCCGAATACGGTGGACAGGGCGCGGATTTCCTGTATTCCGCCATCATGATCGAGGAGATGGCCAGGGCCAATTTTTACGGGCTTTCCGCCCGCCTGCACGGCGACGTCGTCGTGCCCTACCTGGTGCAGCTGGCCTCGGCCGAACAAAAGAAAAAATATCTGCCGGGGTGCGTAAACGGCGACATCCTCACGGCGATCGCCATGAGCGAGCCGCAGGCGGGCAGCGATCTGGCCGGCATCCGGACCACGGCCGAGGAAGACGGCG
>DBPV01000112.1:0-17659 GCA_002304995.1 Syntrophaceae bacterium UBA1411 | reverse complement strand
GATCCCCGGGAGCCGAATCCGCACGCCGCCGTGGACCTGTTTCTGGTGGAGGCCCGGACGCCCGGCTTCGAAAAAGGCCGGAAGCTCAAAAAAATCGGCTGGCGCAGCCAGGACACGGCGGAGCTTTTCTTCGCCGACTGCCGGATTCCGAAGGAAAACCGTCTGGGACCGAAAGGGTCCGGCTTCAGGAATCTGATGAAGAACCTCCAGCAGGAGCGCCTCGTCTGCACGATCGGCGCGCAGACGGCGGCGGAGTTCATGCTCGGAGAAACGATCCGCTACTGCAAGGAAAGGCAGGTTTTCGGCAAGCCGCTTGCGGGATTTCAAAACACTCAGTTTGCGCTCGCGGAAATGGCGGCCGAGGTCAAAATCGGCCGGACGTTTGTGGACAAACTGATCGTGGAGCACTGGCGAAAAAATTCGGTTGTGATCGACGTTTCCATGGCGAAGTTCTGGGTGACGGAAATGGCCTGGCGCACGGCCGACCGCTGTCTGCAACTGTTCGGCGGCTACGGCTACTGCGAGGAGTATCCGATCGCCCGCGCCTGGCGCGACATCCGGATTACGCGGATCCTCGCCGGCTCCAACGAGATCATGAAAACGATCATCGCCAAAGCCGTCACCAAATAAAAAAAGAAAAAAAGGGATGCCATGAAATTTTTGCTGATTTATCCGAAATGGGAAAAGCTGGACCGCCAGACGAGATTTATCCTGCCGCCGCACGGACCGGTCGTGATGGCCGCGGCCCTGCCTCCCGATGTGGAGGTGACCTTCATCGACGAAAACGTCGAGCCGGTGGATCTCGACGCCCGGACCGATTTTGTCGGCGTGTCCATGATGCTCACCGCCCAGGTGAAGCGCGGCTGGGAAATCGCCGACGCGTTTCGCGCCCGGGGCATCAAGGTCATCTGCGGCGGCATCGCCGCGATGCTGCACGCCGAAGAGTGCGAACAGCATGCCGACGCGGTGTTTCTGGGCGAAGCCGAAGGGCGGCTGGAGCAGGTGTTTGACGATCTCAAAGCCGGCCGGCTTAAGAAAGTCTACAATTACATGCAGAACTTTCCGCCGATCGAAAACGTGGGAACGGCCCGCCGCGACATCCTCAAACGCGATCTGTACAACTACCGCGGCGTGCAGATGGTCGATCTGGTGCACGCGTCCCGCGGCTGCCGCTTCAACTGCTATCCCTGCGCGGTGCGCTTCCTGGGCGGCCGAAGTTTCCGCGCCCGCCCCTACGACCGGGTTGTCGCGGAAATGGCGGCGATCGACAACAACCGCCTGTTCATCGTGGACAACTCGCTTGCGCAGGACCGCGACTGGGAAATCGGCCTTTTTAAGGAAATGATTCCGCTCAAGAAGAAATGGTGCTGCCATCCGATCGAAGACGACGACGAGGTTCTGGATCTCGCGGCGCAGGCCGGCGCCTGGTTCGTCTACCAGACGATTTTCGACTCTTCCGACTACATCCGCGACCGGATCAAACGCTATCATGATTACGGCATCGCCGTGGAGGGCAGCATCCTTCTGGGGCTCGACTACCACACGGAGGACTACATCAAACGGTGGATGGACTTTCTCCTGGAAATCGAGCTGGACATGGCGGAGTTCACCATTCTCACGCCGTTTGTCCACACGCGCACGTTTGACGACCTGCACAAGGAGGGGCGGATCTTCTCCTACGACTGGAGCGACTATACCTGCGGCAAGGTGGTTTTCCAGCCCAAGATGATGACGCCGGAAAAGCTGCAGGAAATGTACTACTACTGCTGGGACCGGTTTTATGAAGAAGAGCCGGCCAATTATAAAATGTTCAAGATGCTGAAAAAAGTCATGGACAAGGAAAAGGCGGACGGCACGTACAAGCCGCGCGTCCGCGCCTGAACAGGATGCTTCGGGGAAAGGAGAAAAGCCGGGCCATGAAAAAAAATGGCAGAAAGGCCGCCCTCGTCATCGACGGCGGCCCGGTCAGTTTTGCGGAAATTATCGCCGTCGCCAAAGACGGCCTCGCCGTCGCGATCAGCCGCTCGCGCGCGTTTCAGAAGCGGATGGCGGCAACCGAGCAGGCGCTGATGACGTCCCTGAAAAAGGGCGTTCCGGTTTACGGCGTCAACACGGGCTACGGGAAATCGTGCGGAAACCGGATCGATCTGGCGGCGGCCATGAAAAACGGTCCCAATATTCTGAAATTCCACGGATGCGGGACCGGCGAGCCCATCGGCATCGAAGAAACGCGCGCCGCAATGCTGACGCGCATTCTGTGCCTGGCGCGCGGCTACTCCGGCGTGTCGCTGGGGCTTCTGGAGCAGATGGCCGCCTTTTTGAACGCGGGCATTACGCCCGTCGTGCCGGGCGAGGGGTCGGTGGGCGCCTCCGGCGATCTGACGCCCATGTCCTATATCGGAGCGGCGCTGGCCGGCCAGCGCGAGGTGTTTTACGAAGGCGACGTGATGCCGGCCGCGAAGGCGCTCAAGAAAGCCGGATTGAAGCCCTACGTCTATCGACCCAAGGAACCCCTGTCGATGGTGAACGGCACGACGACCATGACCGGAATCGCCGCGATCTCCGTCGAGCGGGCCCGGCGCATCCGGGACGCGATGATATACGCCACCGCTCTGTCGGTGCACGCGATGCGGGGGAACGCCCATCACTATCATCCGGTGATTTCCGAGGCCAAGCCTTTTCCCGGCCAGGCGGCCGTCGCCCGGGAAATCGCCCGTCTGCTGCTTGCGAAAGTGTCCGTGCGGCAGCTCGAGGACGATGCGCTGGAAACCCTGCAGGATCCCTATTCGCTGCGCTGCACGCCGCAGGTGCTGGGCGTGCTCGACGATGCGCTTTCCTGGATCATCCCGTGGGTGGAAATCGAGGCCAATTCCTCCAACGACAATCCCATCTTCGATCCCGCCACCGGGCAGGTGCTGATGGGCGGCAATTTCTACGGCGGACACATCGCCTTTGCCATGGACGGCCTCAAGGCGGCGCTCGCGTCCGCCGCGGACATGTGCGACCGCCAGATCATGCTGCTCGTCAATCCGAACGTCAACCGGGGGCTGCCGGGCGACCTGGTGCGCGTCAACGGCGGATCGGCCGGTCTGCACCACGGCTTCAAGGCCATGTCGCTGGCGTCGTCGGCGCTGGCGGCCGAGGCGCTCAAAGCCACAATGCCCGCCGCCTCTTTTTCGCGGTCGACGGAATCGCACAATCAGGACAAGGTGAGCATGGGCACCATCGCGGCCCGCGACGCGGAACGCGTCTGTACGCTCGCGGAGCGGGTGGCGGCCATTCATCTGCTGGCCGCGGCGCAGGCCTGCGACATCCGCGCCGACATCAAGGCCCGTCCGCTCCTGGCCCGGGCGCTTGGCGACATCCGCCAGGTCAGCGACCCGGTGATCGAGGACCGGCCGCTGGACGAAGATATTGAACGGATGTGCGTGGTCATCCGCTACACGGATTTCTTTCGGGGGCAGTCATGAGCGCGGGCAAAAAAAGCTTCGAAGTCCGGATCAGCGTGCCGTTTTTCGACCTGGATCCCATGCAGATCGTCTGGCACGGCAATTATCTCAACTATTTTGAAATCGCGCGCGCGGCGCTTTTCGAGCACCACGGCGTCGATCTCTATTCGTATTACGAGCGGGAAAAAATCATTTTCCCCATCATCCGGACGGCGACGAAGCATATTTTTCCGCTCAAGCACCGCGACGAAATCATCGTCAAGGCCACGCTGGTGGATGCCCACATCAAGCTGGTGGTGGATTTCGAAATCCGCCGCGTTGACGACGACAGCGTCTGCGCGCGGGGCCGCACCGAGCAGGTTGCCGTGAAAACGCCGGAAATGGAAACCCTGTTCTCCCTGCCGGAGGATATTCGCCGGCTTTTGGATGCGTGATGATGGATGATGTTTTGAAGAAGGCTTTTATAGCCGGCGGAGAAAGGGTGGCTGCCTGGGCGGACCTGCTCGATGCGATCAACGTTTATCCCGTGGCCGACGGCGATACGGGCCGGAACCTGGCCGTCAGCCTGTCGCCGCTGCGTCTGGCCGGCGAAAGTTCCGACCGGCTGGTCCGCCGGCTGCTCGTCGCCGCGCGGGGCAACTCCGGCAACATCGCCTCGCAGTTCTTCTCGGCGTTTTACGCGCTGGCCGCTCCGTCCGAGCTGGCACCGGCCGTCCGGGAAGCCAACGCCCGCGCCTGGAAGGCGGTGAGCAGGCCCAAGCCCGGCACGATGCTCTCCGTGTTTGACGCGCTTGAAGAAACGCTCGACAAACAGGACTTTGCAGGCGATGAAGAAAGCGCCGCGCGGATTGTCGCCCGCCTGGGCGAAGCCGTCCGCGAAACAAAGCAACTGCTGCCGAAGCTTGGCCAGGCGGGGGTGGTGGACGCGGGCGCCCTGGGCATGTACATTTTTTTTGAAGGATTCTTCTGCACGCTGGCCGGCCGGACCGATTCCTACCGGCCGGTCACGGACGTCTTCGCCGGCAGCCTGAAAATTGCCTCTTCCTTCCGCGAAGAGGCGGAAAGCGGATTCTGCGTCGATTTCGTGGTGAAGGCCGGCGCGCGGGCGGAGGATCTGGCGAAAGTCGCCGAAGCCGAGGAAAGCGCCGTCATTCTCCGCGACGGGGACTTGTACAAAATCCATCTCCACACGGACGACCGGGAAAAGGTCCGCTCGCAAATGGGCGCTCTGGGATCCGTCATGACCTGGGAAGACGACAATCTGGCCCTGCAGATCCGGGACTTCATGAACGCGCCTGCGGATTCGCCTCTGCATGTGATGACGGACGCCGCCGGATCGCTCACCCGCGACGACGCCCGCAAGTACGGCTTTACGCTCCTGGCGAGCTATCTCAACGCAGGGGATCAATCCCTTCCCGAGACGTATTTTCATCCCGCCGAGCTTTACCGCGCCATGAGCGGCGGGATTAAGGTGTCCACGTCGCAGGCCTCCGTGTTTGAAAGGCATCAGTTTTACGCCAGCGTGCTGGCCCGGTTTGAAAAAGTTCTGTACCTGTGCGTCGGCTCCGTCTTTACCGGCAACTATGCCGTGGCGATGGAATGGAAAAAAGAGCATGATCCGGAAAATCGCCTGACGGTGATCGACACGGGCGCGGCGTCCGGCCGGCTGGGCGTGATGGTGCTGGCGACGCAGCGATATCTCCTGCAAACCCGGGACATGGACAAGACGATTGCCTTTGCCCGGGACGCGGTCGCCCGCTCTGAGGAATACGTCTTTCTCGAAAAGCTCCAGTACCTGGCCGCGGGCGGCCGGCTTTCCAAGACCAGCGCCTTTTTCGGCGATATGCTGAAAATGAAGCCGGTGATTTCTCCGCAGCCGGAAGGCGCCAAAAAGATGGGCGTGGTGCGCAACCGCGCCGAGCAGATCAAAATGGCGCATGACAGGCTGGCCGCGGTTCTGACGCCGGACGACGCCGCGCTCATCATGCTGGAATATTCGGACAACAGAGATCTGGTCGCCGGATTGCAGGAAAAGATCGGCCGGCTGTACCCGCGGGCGGACATTGTGCTCCAGCCCCTGTCGCTTACGTCCGGCGCGCACATGGGGCCGGGAACGTGGGGCGTGGCCTTTTTGAAACTTTGACTTTAAGGATGGTCTCCGACGGATGACGACGCAAAACGGACAACAACGGATGATGAACGAACGACAGACGGCGGCCGACAATCCGCGGGCGCCGGAAAACCTCGGCCGCTTTGCCTTCATTATTCCCGCTTACAACCATGCCGCGACGGTCGCGCAGGTGGCCAGAAAAGCCCGGGACATGGGATTTCCCGTTTTTGTCGTCGACGACGGATCGACGGATGACACGCCGCAGCGTCTCGCAGAAATCAAGAACATCCAGGTGCTGCGCCACGAAAAAAACGAAGGCAAGGGCGCGGCGATTCTGACCGGTTTCATGGCCGCCTCGCACGTGGCCGACTACGCGATCACCGTCGACGCGGACGGCCAGCACGACCCGGAAGACGCGCTTGGTCTGATCGACGCCATTCCCTTCAAAAAGCGGCCGGTGGTGGTCGGGGCGCGCGAAGGCATGGACGCCATTTCCGGGGCGCACATTCCCTGGACCAGCCGGTTCGGCCGCAAATTTTCCAATTTCTGGGTGCGCCTGTCCGGCGGTCCGGCCATTTCGGATTCGCAAAGCGGCATGAGAATTTATCCGCTGCCGGAGGCCCTGAGCCTGCCTGTGCGGGCGCGGCGCTTTCAGTTTGAAGTGGAAATTCTGGTGCAGGCGCAAAGAAAAGCCATTCCGGTTTTCGAAGCGCCGATCAGCGTGCTCTACAGTCCCGACGGCACCCGCATCTCTCATTTCCGCCCGTTCGTGGATTTCCTGCGCAACGCCAAAACGTTTACCCGCCTGATCTTCGACCGGATTTTCCACCGGTATTGAAATCGGGAACGGACGCCCCTAAACGGGCGCCCGCGCGGGTCCGCCCGGAGGCGGGCCGAGGAGAACGAAAGCAGTGACGCCTGCCGAAGTCACCCAACAGGATTTGTTCAAGGCCTGCGAATCGCTTTTCGGAACGGACATCGACGTGTCGGTGGAGTTCCTGCGGTATCTGAAGCCGGCCGGCGTCCGGGCCGCCTACCGCAAAAAGGCGATGGAAACGCATCCCGACCGCGCGGCGGTGCTGGACGGGCAGGCGGATTTCATGGCGGACCGTTTCAAGGAAATCAGTCTGGCCTATCGGCTTTTGTCGGAGTTTCTGGCCGCTCCCGAGAAGTATTCGCTCGATGAGCAAGGCGCCCTGTACCGCCGCCGCAGGACCCGTCCGGCCGCGCGCGCCGATGCCGCCGCCCCCCCCGCAGAGCCGCTTTACACGGGACGCATTCCCGCCCGGCGGCTGTTGTTCGGGCAGTACCTGTATTACGCGGGGCGGATCTCGCTTTCGGCGCTGGTCAAGGCCGTCGTCTGGCAGAGGTTGCAGCGGCCGTCCGTCGGCGCTCTGGCGCAGAGCTGGGGCTGGCTGGCCGGCCGCGATATCGTCGATATTCTGCGCGAACGGCGCTACGGAGAAAAATTCGGCGAGTGCGCGCTGCGTCTGGGCCGGCTTTCCCGCCGCCAGCTGGCCGAGCTTCTGGAAAAGCAAAAACGCCTCCAGCCGAAAATCGGGATGTATTTCGTGGAACGGAAGATTCTGACGCCTGCGGAGCTTTTCCAGGCAGTGGTGGAGATGAAAGTCCACAACGGAAAGTGCCGGACGGAAGGAAGCGGCGACAGGCGCCCGCGCTTTTAGCGTTTTTTCTGAAACCACTTGCCGAAAAACCCCTCGGCTTTTTTTTCGGCGGAAAGCGGCACGGGCGCGTTCAGCCGCGAGAGGTAGTCGTAAAAGACCCTTCCCTCCTTGAAGGCCGGATTGAGCTTGACGGCGGAGGCGAGAAGTTCCTCCGCCTTCTCCGGATTGCCCGCCTCGAAATACGCGCGACCCATATTGTAGTAGAGATTTTCATCGTCGGGCGAAACGGCGATGGCTTTGGAATAGCTCACGGCTGCGTCCGCAAACTGCTTTTCCGCGCGCTGCTTCATGCCCCGTTCGTTGAAGTGCTGCGCCACGGCTTCCCGGAGGTGCTCATCCGCGCCGATGATGTCGAGGGCCGCCGCGAGGTCGTCCTGGTCGAGGCAGGCGACGGCCGCGGCGGTTTTTTTCTGCGCCTCTTCGCGCAGCTTTTCCTTTTCCCGGTCGATTTCCAGCCGCTGCATTTCGGCCGCCTCATTGTCCTTTTGAATGCGCTCGACGATGTCCTCTTCCTGGGCGACGATCATGCTTTTAATGAATTCCAGGTTGGTTTCCAGATCGGCGTCGGTGAAGGAAACGGCGCCGAAGATGTCCTGGAATTTTTTATGCGCCGATAAGCTGCGCAGGAAAAGCTCGATGCCCTGGTGCAGTTCGTTTTTTTCCTTTTCCGTTTTCGGAATGGCCGGCGACCGCTCGATAATTTCCCTGAACCCGACGAGGCAGGCCGCGATCCGGCCCTGCCGCAGCTGCATTTCGCACTGATGAAAGCGATGGAAAAGCTCCGTGATGTTGGTAATTTTGGCTGCCATGGTCCGATGTCCTTTACGGCAGATACATGGAAAAAACGCCGCCGCCCCGCTCTTTGCCGTTGCAGATGGAAATGAATCCCTTTTTCTCCTGATGGATGTGCATGCCGGCGACCATCAGCGCAAAGTACAATCCCAGGCCGGTGCTGCCGGTCTGGAAGTCGACGTTCGTCTGGAGACCGGGCCGGCCGTCTTCGTTGATCAGCATGGCGGCCGGATACCCGCGGCCGTCGTCTTCCACCTGCAGCGCCAGATAGCCGTTGGAAACCGAAGCGGCGAGCGTCACGCCGGCCTGCGCGTAGCGGAAGGCGTTGTTGATGACGTTGTCCAGAACGCCTCCGACCAGCTGGCGGTCGAACGCCCAGTAAAGTCCGTCCGGACACCGGGTGGTGATCCGGATGCCGCGGGAGCCGAGCAGAATTTCATGCGCGGCGGCTGTGTCTTCGAGCAGATCGCCGATGCTGTGGTAGTCGATGTTGACGGCGAGCTGCGATTTTTCGGCCTTGTACAGGGATAACAGCCGGATCAGGCTGGAGTTGAGACGCTGGATTTCATACTGCAGCGTGTAAAATTCGGCATGCCCGGCGCAGTTTTGTTCGCGGCAGTGGGCGATGATCGTCTCCAGGTTGTTGAACAGGACGCCCAGTGAATTTTTGGTGTCGTGCAGCGTTGAAGCCAGAATGTCGGAAAAGTTCATGGAATAGTCCATTTTATTCCTCCTGCGCGGAAAGTTCGCGGTACATGGCCATGAGCATGGCCCAATCGCCGTAAGTCTCGTCAATCCTCCGGACGGCGTCCAGGTATGATCGCGCCTTTTCCAGGTCTTTGGCGTCTCCGCCCCCTTCTTTCGCGCGGAGCATGATCACGTGGGCGGCGTTGGCGTTGATGATTTTATTTTCCGGCAGGCGCGCGGCCGCTTCTTCGAAGTAGGCGATCGCCTCGTCCAGTCTGCCCTCGCGGGCCATGGCGACGCCTTCGTTGTTGAGGCGGATGATTTCGTTGCGCGTGGTTTCAATGAGTTTGTCTCCTTCGGCAACCAGGCCCGCCTGGGAAAACAGCCGGCGCACGCCGTCGAGCGTCTCTTCATCGTCGTGGCGGCGGCTCACGATGCTTTTGGCGATGGCGCTTCCCTTTTCCGTTTCTCCCGCCATGATATAGGCCTCAGCCAGGTCGAGCGCCAGGGCGTCGGGCAGGTCGGAAGAAAGCCTGGCTGCGCTGTGTTCGGCGCCGGCCAGCGCGCGCGCCGCGTCCTCGGTCCTGTTCATCCTGGTGTAAATATAGCTTTCAGCCACGCTCACGTGCAGGCGCGTGCTTTCGTCGTCCGGAAACTCTTTGCGCGCGCCGGCCAGCACCTGCAGTCCCTCCTGCGGCGCGTTTTGCCGCGTCAGGGTTTTGGCAAGCCGGGTGTAGTCTTCGGGGCTTTTCAGGCAGGAATGCTTTCCCTGCTCCACGACGGATTGAAAAGAGGTCCGGGCGGTATCGAAATCTTCGTTGTCGTAGGCGAGTCGGCCGAGATTTTTCCGGCGCAGGAGCGCGCGGGGCGAAATCGCCGCCGCCTTCATCAGAATGTCCTGCGCTTCCTGCGGCCGGCGCATTTTGACGAGCGTCTGGGCCAGATAATCGTAAGCCGCCATAAGCCGGCTGTTTTGCGCGATCATCTGTTCGAAAGTCGCCTGGGCCTCGGCGTAGCGGCCCGACAGAAGATCGGCGCGCCCCCGTCCCAGAAGCGCCCAGACAACGTTGCCCCGCGCCAGAATGCCGTCGTAGAAATCTGCGGCTTTTCCGTAGTCCCCTTTTTTTAAGAGCGCTTCGCCCTTGAGCTTGAGAATCTCAGTGAGATTGCCGGTGTTTTTTGCCGCCAGGTCGTCGCAGATTCCACAGGCGCGATCATAGTCGCCGTCGTCGATCGCCTTTTCAATGTTCCGGAGGTTGCCTTTTTTTGTCAGGATGTTCCGGATTCTCTTTTCCAGAATTTCCTTGGCAAAAGGCTTCATGAGGTAATCGTCCGGCTGATACTCCGCCGCGCCGAGAATCATCTCTTCCGTGTTTTCGGCTGTGACCATGATGAAGACCGTGGCGGCGCTGATGTGTCCCTTATAGCGGCCCTCCTCCAGAACCTGCTGGCCCGATTTTCCCGGCCCCAGGTTGTAGTCGCACAAAATAATGTCGTAGCGGCGCACGGCCATCTTGCGCACGGCCTCTTCTCCGTTGGCCGCGTCGTCGAGGTACAGAATGCCGAGGGCCCGCATCATGTTCTTGAGGGTCAGGCGGAAATTGAAAAAATCGTCAACCACCAGAACTTTTTTCGCTTTCCAGTTGATGTCGGGTTTTGTGTCCTGCTTCATGCTCTGCTCAAAATAAAATGACGTTTTATTGTTTTCATCGACCAATGCCGGATAAATCTTTAACGAAAAAAGACGGCCGCGGGCGGCGCCCGTCGGAAAAGGCGCCCCGGCCGGTTTTCGCTTGCCAGTCTCCGGGAAATATGGTTAATTTCGGCGCGATAAGTAAAAATAACCCTGACCGCCTCAAGGTTTGCATGCCGCCTCGCCGATACCCCATAAAATGGTCGATCGTTCTTGTCACGGCCCTGGTCGTGGGTCTGCTGTTTTTCTGGGAAACCTACCATTTAAAGATCGAAACCGACATTCTGGAATCGATGCCGCGTCACGATCCGATATTGGCCTCCGCCCGCCGGGTGATCGCCCATCTGCCCGTTTCCGACAGAGTCTTCATCGACCTCGAACAGGCTTCGGAAAATCCGGACAAACTGGTGCGGGCGGTCCGTCTCGTGGAGGAGAAGTTAAATCAAAGCGGTTTGTTTGCGCGCGTCGGCATCGCCGACGAGGCGGGCGCTTTTCCCCGGCTGATGGCGCATGTCCGCGCCGGCCTGCCGGCGCTCTTTTCCGCGGACGATCTCGAAGGCCGGATCGGACCGCTCGTGGCGCCGGAGAAGATCCGGGAGACGATGGCGCAAAACCGGCAAAGTCTCGAAGACTTGCAGGGCATCGGCCGGGCGGAGATGATCGCCGAAGATCCGCTGGGTTTTTCCTTCGTGATTCTGGAGCGCATGTCCGCGCTCCTGCCGGCCGGCTCCGCCCGGTTCCAGTCCGGACAGCTGCTCTCCGCCGACGGCCGCCATGCGCTCATCATCGCCCGTCTGGCCGGCTCGGGAACGGATACGACCCAGGCGGAGAAAATCGCCCAAACGCTTGCGGAAGCGGGGCGGATGCTGGCGGCGCACCCGGATCTCAACGACCGCTACGTTCTCACGCCCGTGGGCGGCTACCGCGCGGCGCTGGACAACGAAACCGTCGCCAAACGCGACATGCGGCTGGCGGTTTTGCTCACGACGCTGGGCATTGCGCTTCTGTTGATCCTCGCCTTTCCCCGTCCCCTCATCGGCCTGGCGGCGCTCCTGCCGTCCATGGTCGGAGCGGTCGCGGCGCTGTTTGTCTGCTCTTTTCTCTTCAAGTCCATGTCGCTTCTGGCGGTGGGCTTCGGCGGCGCGATTCTGGCCTTTACGGTCGATCTGGGGCTCACGTATCTTTTGTTTCTGGATCAGCCCCGGACCACAGCCGGCCGCGAGGCGGCGCGCGAGGTGTGGTCGGCGGAAGTTACGGCGGTCCTGACGACGGTGGGCGCTTTTTTGCTGCTCCTGGTCAGCGATTTTGAAATTCTGGCGGAAATCGGCGTTTTTGCCGCGCTGGGCGTCGGATTTGCCCTGACTTTCGTGCACGTCGTGTTCCCCCGGATCTTTCCGGCCCTGCCGCCGGCCCGGCGCGAGTCCAACCGGTGGCTGGTGCGCGCCGTCCGGGCCATCGCCGCCCCGGCCTGGTGGAAGACGGCCGGCGCGCTGGTTTTCGGCCTGGTCATGCTGTTTTTCGCCAAACCGGTTTTCAACGTGGACCTGCAGGCGATGAATTCCGTAAGCCCCGCGACGCTCGCCGCCGAAGCCAAACTGCAGGACATCTGGGGCAATCTTTCCGGCCGGTGCTACGTCCTCGTGGAAGCGCCGACCGTGGAGGCGCTGCAAAAGAAAAACGAGCGGCTGGAGGCGTTTCTCGCAGGCGAGGTCAAAAGCGGCAAACTGGCCCCGGTCTTTCTGCCGACACAGGTTTTTCCGTCGCGGGAAGCGGCTGAAAAACATTTTGCCGCCTGGCGCGCCTTCTGGACGCCCGACCGCGTGTCGGCGCTGGGGCGGAATCTGCGGGAAGCGGCCAGAGAAAATGGTTTTGCGCCGGATGCCTTTGATTCCTTCCTGCGGAGGCTCTCCGCCGACGCGCCGGCCCCGGTGGCGATTCCACCCGAATATTTCGATCTGCTGGGCATCGCCCCGACGGCCGACGGTTTCGCGCAGCTCAGTTTGCTTACGGCCGGAAAAAATTACAGCGCCCGGGAATTTTTCCTGCGTCTTGACGGAGCGGGTCTGGCGAGCCTGTTTGACGCGGATTTGTTCAACCGCCGCCTGGGCGAATTTCTGAAGGATATTTTCGTCGAAATCGCCTTTATCGTCAGCATCGGCCTGATCGTCGTGATCTTTCTCTTTTTTCTGGAGTGGCGCCTGGCGCTCGCCGTTTTGGCGCCCGTGGCGTTTGCGCTTGTCTCGACGCTGGGGACGCTCAAGCTTTTGGGCCGCCCCCTGGACATTCCCGGCATCATGCTGTGGGTCGTGATTCTGGGCATGGGCGTGGACTACGCGGTTTACTACATCTGCACCTACCAGCGCCATCCGGACGAGCAGTCGCCCGCGATGAATACCGTCAAGCTCTCCATCTTTCTTGCCGCCGCGACCACCTTCATCGGCTTCGGCGTGCTGGCGCTGGCCCGCCATTCGCTGCTCAAGAGCATCGGCCTGGTTTCACTTCTGGGCATCGGCTATTCGCTTCTGGGCGCCTACTTCATCTTGCCGTTCCTGATGAAGAAAATATTCGCGCCGTTCGATTTTCCCACAGGCCCGCTGCAGGCGGGGTCGCGCGGGCATGTCCGCCGCGTCCTTTTGCGCTACCGTCTGCTGCCCGGCTATCCACGGGTGTTCGCCCGCTTCAAGATGAAGCTGGATCCGATGTTTGCCGAACTTGACCGCTATGTGCGCGATCCCCGCCGGATCATGGACATCGGCTGCGGCTTCGGCGTGCCGGCCGTGTGGCTTCTGGAACTGTATCCCGAGGCGAAGGTTTTCGGCCTGGAACCGGATGAAGAAAGGGCGCTTATCGCCCGCCGCGTCCTCGGCGGGCGGGGAGACGTGCAGACGGGACTGGCGCCGGATCTGCCCGAGACGGAGGGGCCGGTTGATACGGTTTTGATGCTCGACATGCTGCATTACCTGGATGACGACGCGCTGCGGCTGGTGTGCCGCCGGATCTATGAGAGGCTTGCTCCGGGCGGCGCGCTGGTGATCCGCGCGACCGTGCCGTCAGAAAGAAAGTTTCCCTGGAAAAGATGGATGGAGGAGGCGCGCCTCAAAATCACCGGGACGCCGCGGCGCTTCCGCCGGGAAAAGGCGGTTGCCGGATTTCTGGCCGCCGCCGGATTCGACGCGAGCGTGCATGCCTCGCCGGTTTCCGGCGTGGAAGAAAAATGGTTTATCGGAAGGAAACCGCAGCCGCGCTGAAGAAGCATGCCGCCGGCCGCTGCTTTATTTAAAAACCGCAAACGGATGATCAGATCCTCCGGCAGGCGCGACAAGGTGCGCGGCGCCTGACGGAAAACGGCGGAGGAAAGCGGATAATCTCCTTGACCTCGCCGCGGAATGTTGGCACGATTGCGGCGAATTAAAATCGTTTCAGCGAGGAGATGGAAAAAAATGACCAAGATACACTATGCCGTTGAAGATCAGATTGCCGTCATTACCCTGGATGACGGAAAGATGAATGTCATGAACTGGGACTTCTTCAAGGAGTTCAACGAGGCCCTGGACCGCGCTCTGGCCGACCGGGTGAACGTGCTGATTTTTACGGGACGGCCCGGCATCTTTTCAGCCGGCCTCGATTTGAAGCTTTTGCCGACGCTGTCGCTGGAGGAGCAGATCCGCTTTCAAAAACTGTTTGCCACAACGATGCTGCGGCTTTACCTGTTTCCCCGTCCCGCGATTGCGGCGTACACGGGGCATTCCATCGCGGGAGGCGCCATCCTCTCCTATGCCTGCGACTGTTTTATGATCGGCGACGGCCCGTATAAAATTCAAATCAATGAAGTTGCCAACAAGATGGTGATCCCCACCTGGATTTCGCTGATCTGCCGGTCCTCCATTCCGCCGCAGCACTGGAAGGAAGCCCTGCTGCACTCGCGGGCTTATTCGCCCCGCGAAGCGTTTGAGCGGGGCATTGTCGACCGGCTTGTCCCCCCGGGTGAAGACGTGATGGCGGCGGCCAGGACTCTGGCCCGCGATTTGTTCAAACTCGACGGGCAGGCTTACGCCTACACCAAAAAATACCTGCGGCGCGAAGAAGCGGCTCACGCCCTCGACGTCTTCGAAAAAGAGCTCGTCGAGTGGCTGCTGAAGGAATAGGCAGCCTGTTCTGTAGAAACTTTTAAAGTTGATCTTTGCCGGGGGAAGGAAACGTGAACGTGGCGTTTCTTCCCCCGGCCTGTGTAAATTCCAGGCGCGGCGCAGGTCCGGGCGGCGAAGGGGTTCATTGTCTTTTAGTGAACGAGTGATCCCCTGTTTGTTGATTTTCAACCTTCGTTTTTTAGGCCGTTCCTGTTGGATTGTTTTTTATTCTTGCAATATTATTAAGAAGTTGTATCATTCAGTGGGCTTCATCAACCAGCGGCGAAGCATCAGAAGACCAAGCTCTCTGTTATGGGCTCGCTGCATGCAAATCACAGAGAAGATATCATGATTAAGTGATTTTGAATCTGTTCATGGAAGACAGGAGACAATAGCGTTATGCCCCAGCTTGAGCATATTGAAGCGATTGAAAAGCGGCTCTGGACGGCGGCGGATACCCTGCGGGCCAATTCCAATTACGCCAGTAACGAATATTTTCTGCCCGTCATGGGGCTTGTTTTCCTGCGGCATGCCTACAGCCGCTATCTGGCAGTAAAAGACAACATCGAAGCGAAACTGCCCACGCGAGGCGGTAAGTCAAGGCCATTAACCAAAGAAGACTTTTCGCAAAAGAGCGCCATTTTTCTCCAATCAAAAGCCCAGTTTGATTATCTGGTCGCGCTGACCGACAGCGACGACCGGGCCAAAGCTATCATCGCGGCGATGGAAGCCATCGAAGCCGACTATGAAAACCTGCGCGGCGTTCTGCCCAAGGCTGAATATCAGGAACTCGACAACGACGTCTTGGGCCAGCTTTTGCGCACCCTCAACCCCGAAGAACTCAAGCGCGTATCGGGCGACGTGTTCGGCCGCATCTACGAATATTTCCTCACGCAGTTTGCCGATCAGAAAGCCCACGACGGCGGCGAATTTTTCACACCCGTCTCGCTGGTCTCGCTTATCGCCAACGTGCTGGCGCCCCAAAGCGGCATCGTGCTTGATCCGGCCTGCGGTTCCGGCGGTATGTTCGTGCAGAGCGCCCGCTTTGTCGAACGCCGCCATGAAAACCCGGTGGACAGGCTCACCTTCTTCGGCCTGGAAAAAAACGCCACCACCATTCGCCTGGCCAAGATGAATCTCGCCGTCCACGGTCTGGAAGGCAACATCCAGAAAGCCATCACCTATTATGAAGACCCGCATGAACTGCTGGGGAAGGCCGATTTTGTTCTGGCCAATCCGCCCTTCAATGTCGATGAAATAGACGCCGACAAGATCAAAAGCGACCCGCGCATTCCTTTCGGTTTGCCGGGGGTCAACAAGAAGGGCAAGGTCCAAAACGGCAACTATATCTGGATCAGCTATTTTTACAGCTATCTCAATGAGCATGGTCGAGCGGGGTTTGTCATGTCCTCTCAGGCTTCCAGCGCCGGCCGCGATGAGGCCAAAGTCCGCCAGAAGCTTGTCGAAAGCGGCGATGTGGATGTCATGATCGCCATCCGCTCCAACTTCTTTTATACCCGTACCGTTCCCTGCGAGCTGTGGTTTCTCAACCGCGCCAAACCCGAAGCGCACAAAGACAAAGTGCTTATGATTGATGCGCGCAACGTTTACCGCAAGGTCACTCGCAAGATTTATGATTTTTCTCCGGAGCAGGAGAAAAATCTTCTGGCCATCGTCTGGCTTTACCGGGACTGCTCTGAAAAATTCCTGGAACTGGTGGCCGGCTACTGCCGGCAGACCCTTGAGGAAGGCGCGGCCTGCTTTACCGTCAAGGATGATACGGGAGAAACCATCGAACCGTTACCGTCTTTCATCAAGACAAGTGATGCTCTGCGCGAAACGCTTCAGCCCTTTCTGAAGACACTTGCCAAAGACGGCCCTCACGCAGAAACACTCAAGGAATTAAACGACACATACACCGATTTCAAAAAGGATGTCGAAACTTTTCAGAAAATGCTTGGCGTACAGCAAACGGCATGGGAAAGTACGGGCACGGCGCGCCGTGCCCCAACCACCAACGGCGAACTCAAAAAAGCGGTGGAACGTCTTGCCCCGCTGGCCGAAGCCAGCCGCGACTTGATTAAGCAGGCCGACCTGCTTTTCAAGCTCATGTCCCGGCTGATTGAAATCTGCGAAAACGATTGCAACACCAAAGAAAGTGATGTCTGGTCGGGGCGCGACATCACCCGCGGCCGTAAAACTGCCGATGAAGCAAGGCAGATTGCCGTCGAGCAGCTCAAGCAGGTGCGCTATTTCTGGAAACAGGCCCACTGGCTGACCGAGAGATTCCCGGAGGCAAAACTGCGCGATGTCGAAGGATTGGTCAAGCTGGTTGACCGAGCCGAAATTGAAGCCAACGACTGGTCGCTTACCCCCGGCCGCTATGTCGGCGTCGCCCCCGAAGAAGTGGATGAAGAATTCGACTTCGAGGAAACCCTGCGCGAAATCCATGTGGAAATCGAAGACCTCAACGCCGAGGCCGTACGACTGGCCGCGACGATCAAGAAGAATTTTGAGGAGCTGGGGATATGAAATACAGGCCCGACAAACATCATCGCCGCTCCATTCGTCTGTCCGGTTATGATTATTCACAGAACGGGGCATATTTTATCACCGTCTGCGCAACGAATAAGGAATTTATTTTCGGCGACATTGAAAATGGCGAGATGCGATTGAATGATGCAGGGCGAATTGTTATGGAGGAATGGATGAAAACCGCCGACATCCGGCCAGGCGTTGAATTGGATGCATGTGTGGTGATGCCCAACCATTTTCACGGAATTATTGTTGTTTCCAATGATAGGGGCACGGCAATTGGTAGGGGCACGGCGCGCCGTGCCCCTACGGTGGAACGATTCGGGCAACCGGTATCCGGGTCGATTCCAACGGTCATGCGTTCATTTAAATCCGCCGTTACCAAACGCATCAACGAAATGCATCAAACACCGGGCAAACCATTATGGCAACGCAATTATTACGAACATGTGATCCGCAACGAAAACGAATTGAACCGGATCCGCCAATACATTATCGATAATCCGGCAAAATGGGAAACAGACCATGAGAATCCGGATGCGGCAAATGGTAGGGATATGGCGAATTGTAGGGGCACGGCG
>DBPV01000110.1:4760-7844 GCA_002304995.1 Syntrophaceae bacterium UBA1411 | reverse complement strand
GTGATTTTTTTCGTCTTCATGGTCATTTCGGATGTCTCCTTTCGTGCAGTACAGGTGTGTACAACGAGCGTTGGTTGTATTAGATGGATGTCGGGGCTCTGTCAAGCATTATTTTCGGTGTGGCCCGGCCGGCGGGCGATGCCGTTCTTTTGCCTGCGAAAACAAAGGCTTTCTTTCTCTGCCCGGCAAAAGCCGCGGATGACCGGTGGTCGTTCGGAAAAAGACCTTGACAAAAACAGTGCCTCTTATTAATGGCAAGAACCAACGTTCGTTGTAATAATGCGGACGGCAGGGCCGGGTCCCTCATCGGCATCATCATTAAAAAAGGAGACGTATCATGATCAAATCAAGACTGTGTGAAATGCTCGGAACCAAATACCCCATTATTCAGGCGGGCATGGGCCCGTTTTCCAACAACAACCTCTGCGTGGCGGCGGCCAATGCCGGCGTTTTGGGACTGCTTTCCACCAGCGGTCTTTTCGACAAGGAAACCCAGCCCTGGATCTATGAGGCTTTTATTCAGACGGCGGAATCGACCATGGAAGACGACATGGCGACCGTCATGGAAAAACTGCTCAAGCGCACGTATCGCCTGACCAAGGACCAGGGCGGAATTTTCGGCATCAATGTCATGGTCTCGGCGGAACTGATCAAGCAGGCCAACATCATTGTCGACACGGCCATCCGGGTTCGTGAAGAAAATCCGGACATGAAAAACAACTTTAAAGTCATTTTTACCTCTGCGGGCGATCCGGTCGGCTGGAAAGACAAGATCAAGGGCGCCGGCTTTACCTGGATGCACGTTGTGCCTTCCGTCAAGGGCGCGCAGCGCTGCAAGAAGGCCGGCGTCGATGTCATCGTCGCGTCCGGCCACGAAGGCGGATTCCATACCTCCTGGGAACCGGTGCACTCCATGATTCTGCTGCCCGCCGTGGTTGAGGCGGTGTCCGATGAAAAGACCCTGGTCTGCGGCGCCGGCGGATTCTGCGACGGCAAGACGCTGGCCGCCGCGCTGGTTCTGGGCGCCGACGGCGCGCAGATGGGAACGCGCTTCCTGGCGACGCAGGAAAGCGATTTTCATCAGGTCTGGAAGGAAGCTGTCGTGGAATCCGGCGACCGGGCAACGCTGGTGGCCCGCGGATTCGTCGGACCTGCCCGGTGGATCAAAAATCCGCGCAGTTCGGAGCATGCGGTCAACACGCTGAAGAAGTCTCCCGGTATTTTCCTCGGCTTTCCGGACGATTATGCCAGTCCGGAAGCGCAAAGCCTCATCGAGTATGAAAAAGAGTGCATCCACGCCGTTTGCACCGGCGACAAAGCCAAGGCGATGATGGCTGCCGGTGAATGCGCCCAGCGCATCAGCAGCATGCCCAAAGTGGCCGACCTGGTGCAAACCATCGTGAAAGAGGCGGAAGATATTTTGCGCGGCGTCCAGATCAAGTTCCTGGCCTAGGATATTGAAAAAAAGGGGAGCGGCGCGGCCCCGCGGGACGGATCCAGGAAGGATGCCCGTCCCGGGGAGGCCGCGTTGTTTTGTGAACTGTCCGTTGCAGATAAAAAAGCCGGAAATGACTTCCGGCTTTATTTGATTGCAGGTTTCGGGGCGGCTGTGTCAGGCCAGCACCATTTTCAAAACGTGTTTTACCATGAGATCAGACAGCTCTTCCCGGTTGTATTCCTTCATGTTCCAGTGGCGCAGGGGATAAACGCACAGTTGGTAGACGATCAGGTTGGCGGTATAGGAAGTGTCCTCGACGGCAAAAATCTTCCTGGCCTTGCCCTTCTTCAAAATGGTTTCGATATGCGAGACGACCTCGCTTTCGCGGGCCAGAATGTTTTTCAAAAGGCGCTTGGGCAGTGATTTCGATTCCCGGTACAAAAGCAGGACTTCGTCATCCAGGTTGCGTCCTCCCGCGTCGAGCAGTCCGCGGATGGCGGCGCTCAACTGCGCGATGGGATCGTCGATGTCCATGATGCCCTGTTTTTCGAAGAGTTCCAGCTCCGGTTTGTGGAGCATATCGAAAACCAGAAAAAGAATGTCTTCCTTGTTTTTGATGAAGTAATAAAGATTGCGGATGTCGATGCCGGTGGCTTTGGCGATTTCGCGCATGGAAGTTTGCGCGTAGCCTTTTTTCATGAAGAGGTGCGTGGCCTTTTTGATGATCTGCATCTGGCGTTTATAGAACAGATCTTTGTTTCTTTTGGGTGTGGCCTCTGTTTTCGGCGCAGCCTCTTTTTTCACCGGTTTCTGAAGGTCCTTTCATCGAGATGGAGGTTCTTATAGCAGAACCGGTTTGATTGTCAATGTAAAATATGCATATTGCTGGATAAAATCTGAACGGCGGGATGTGCCGTTATATTCAACGATCGTTGTAATTACAGCGATTGCCGGCCGAAGCAAGTCTGCCCGAAAATGCCTGCCGCCGGACAGATGCGTTAAAGTGATGTCCGCGGCAAATTGTGCTTGACAAATACGGGTCGCCTTCCTATCTAAAGCAGTCAACCCTTGATTGTCTGCGGCCGCGCGCGGCCGGCGTCGTGCAACGAATTGACGGGATCAGCAACTTAAAGAAAGTGAGGATAGGCCATGAAGATTGAAGATGTAAAAAATGTTTGTGTCGTTGGGGCTGGAAACATGGGGCATCAGATCGCGCTCCAGTGCGCGCTCTCCGGATTTAAAACCGTCAGCACGGATGTCGTTCCCGCCGTGCTGGAAAAGGCCCAGAAATTCGTCGAAGGCTATCTGCCGGGGCGTGTGCAGAAGGGGAAGATGACGGAGGAAGACGCCAAGAAGGCCCGGAGCCTGATTTCGTTTACCGGCGATCTCAAGGAAGCGGTCAAGGACGCGGACGTGGTTATTGAAGCCGTCCTGGAGCGCATCGACCTCAAGCGCAAGATCTTCGCCGATCTGGACAAGATTGCTCCTCCCGGCGCCATTCTGGCGACCAACAGCTCCTTCATCGTGAGCTCCCGGATTGCCGACGTCACCCAGCGCCCCTCCCAGGTCTGCAACCTGCACTTCTTCAATCCGGCGCTGGTCATGAAGCTGGTGGAAGTCGTCCAGGGGCCGCATGTCTCCGACGA
>DBPV01000110.1:0-4729 GCA_002304995.1 Syntrophaceae bacterium UBA1411 | reverse complement strand
TACGGCGCCGGCCATCCCATGGGTCCGTTCCGCCTGATGGATCTCACGGGCATCGACCTGACCTACGACATCGGCATGAGCCATTTTTATGAAACCGGCGATGCGGCGGATCTTCCTTCGCCCAGCGTTGTGAAAAAAGTCACCGAAGGCAAGTTCGGCCAGAAAACCGGCGAAGGCTGGTACAGCTACAAGAAATAAATTCGACGTCCGGGGAGACGGCTCGCGGCCAGAAACTCCCCGGGGCGACGTCTGGAGGCCTGTCGGCAGGCGGGAACGATTTTCCGCCGGCCGGCCGGCCTTTTTTTTGGGCCGGCCGCCGCAGCGGTGCCCCGGAGTTTTTACGGCAATCGGGCTTGACACACTGTTGGAAATGCCGTTATAAAACACGCGGAAAATTCTCCCGAACCGGAAAGCAAATCTTATGGATTTTCTCACTGCCGCCGCAACGGTGATCAAGAGCATCCGGATCCAGGATGTCCTGGATATGATGATCATCGCCGCGATGATCTTCGCGCTTCTGATGTGGTTCAAGACGCGGGCGTCGCGCTTTGTTCTGATCGGCATTCTGCTTTTGGGTGGCGTGTACCTCCTGGCCCGGTTTTTCCAGCTTTACCTCACGCTGATTGTCCTGCAGGGCTTTTTCGCCATTCTGCTTTTCGTGCTGGTGGTGATCTTTCAGGAAGACCTGCGCGGTTTTTTCGAGCGCCTGGCGATGCTGGGCAATCTGCGCCGCGAGGTCCGGCCCTTGTCGGAGATGGAAAAGGCGGCGCGGATCATCGCCGAGACGGCGGGCAATCTGGCCAAAAAGCGCATCGGCGCATTGATCGTCATTGCGGGCAGTGATCCGCTGGACCGCCATCTGACCGGCGGCATCGCGCTCGACGGCCGGCTCAGCGAGCCCCTGCTGGCCAGCATCTTCGATCCCCATTCCATGGGCCACGACGGCGCGGTGGTCATTAAAAACGGCCGCGTCGCCCTGTTCGGCTGCCACCTGCCTCTTTCCGTCAACATCGCCCAGCACGGCAATATCGGCCTGCGCCACACGGCGGCGCTGGGATTGACGGAGCGCTCGGACGCCCTTTGCATTGTCGTGTCGGAGGAACGGGGAACCATTTCCGTCGCCGACCGGGAAACGCTGACGGTGGTGCCCGGCGCCTCGGCCCTCAATGAAATTCTGGAAAAATACGACATTCGCTATCAGCCCGCGCCCCGGAAAAGGCCGCTTTGGGGCTGGCTCAGGGAAAACACCAAGGAAAAGGTCATCGCTCTGGCACTGGCCTGCATGTTATGGGTCGCCTTCGGCTATCAGCGCGATATCGTCCGCCGCGATTTTCTGGTTCCCATCGAATACAAGAACGCGCCGCAGACCTGGCGGATCGACGAACCGCAGCTCACGGAAGTCAAGGTGGTTTTGCAGGGTCCCGAACAGGCCTTCCGCCTGTTCAATGAACGGTCGCTCCGGCTTTCGCTCGATTTGTCGGCGGTCGCCGAAAAGAAGCGGGAATTCGTTTTGACCAAGGACATGGTGAACGCGCCGTCGAGCCTGACGGTGGCCGACATCAGTCCGGGCAAAATCCGGGTTTACGCTTCCCGGCTGGTCGCGGCAACCGTGCCGGTTCATGTCGCCACACGCAACCGTCCGCCCGACTCGCTGGTCGTGCAGAGAATCACCCTGTCCCCGACCGCCGTCCGGGTGCTGGTCGATCCCCGGCTGAATCCGGAAGAGCTCGTTCTCGAAACAGAGCCGGTCGATTTGCAGAACGTCTCGTCATCCCTGACCACGCTGCTTTCTGTCGTGCCGGTTGCGGGCGTGACGTTTCCGGAAGGGAAGGCGCCGCAGGTTCGGGTGACCGTCCGCGTAAAACATCACTGATCATTGGGAGGCGGGGCCATGGATTCCTCTGTGAAAAAGCGATCGAAAAAAGCCGGTTTGAGTCCGGGAACCCTGATCCACGTCGGCCGCGCCTACGCCGAAAGCTCCCGGGTCACGGTCACGCGCTACGACGCGGCCTCCGTGGCGGAAAAGGAGATCCGGACGCCCGACGAGCTCAGCGCCGAAAGAGAGCAGCCGGGCATCTGCTGGATCAATGTCGACGGCCTGCAGGAGGTGCGTCTGCTCGAGGAAATCGGTGCGCTTTTCGGCCTGCATCCCCTGATTCTGGAGGATATTCTCAACACGGATCAGCGGCCGAAAGCCGAGGATTTCGGCGACTATCTGTTCATCGTTCTGAAGAACATCTCCACTTCCGCGGACCGCGGCCTCCAGGTGGAGCAAGTCAGCATCATTCTGGGCAAGGACTTCGTTTTATCGTTCCAGGAAAAGGAAAGCGCGCTTTTCGATCCGCTTCGGGAAAGGCTGCGCGCCGCGAAGGGAAGAGTCCGCAGGGCCGGCGCGGACTACCTCGCGCATCATCTGCTGGACGCCGTCGTGGACCAGTATTTCGTCGTTCTCGAGAACATCGAACAGAAAATCGAACGGCTGGAGGACGATCTGGTGCTGCACACGACGCCCGCCAAACTCCAGGAGATTCACCACCTCAAAAAAGAGCTGATCGTTTTGCGCAAATCCCTGTGGCCGCTTCGGGAGGCGATCGCCCTGCTGCAGCGGTCGGATTCCCCCCTCATCACCGATTCCGACTTGATTTATTTCAAGGATATCTCCGATCACATCATCGCAGTGATCGACACGGTCGATACGTTTCGGGACATGCTGGCCGGCATGCTGGACATCTACCTGTCTTCGGCCAGCATCAAACTCAACCAGGTGATGAAGGTCCTGACGATTATCGCAACGATATTCATGCCCTTGACCTTTCTGGCCGGCATTTACGGAATGAACTTCCAGTACATGCCCGGCCTGGACTGGCCCTGGAGCTTCTTTGTCATGTGGGGGGTGATGTTGACGATCGCCCTGGGAATGCTTATGCTGTTCCGCAGGAGGAAATGGATCTGAGAAAAGGCAAAACGGTTGCAATCATTTTAAAAGTATGCTCAAGCTAATCCAACAATTAAATTCTTCAGGAGGCTAGATTTATGCAGGTATTCACAGCAAACGATATAGTGGAAGTTGCTGTCCGTATTGAAGAAAACGGAATCACTTTTTACAATTTCGCGGAGAAAATCGCCAAGACGGAAGACGCCAAAAAACTCTTTGCCCAGTTGGCCCTGGCGGAAGCCGCTCATAAACGGACGTTTGAGAAGCTCCTGTCGCAGATCGAAACCTACACGCCGCCGGAGCGCTATGCCGGCGAATACGCCGATTACCTGCGCAATTATGTGGACAACAACCTGATCTTCACCAAGGACGTCATGGACAAGCAGCTCTCGCAGGTGACCGACACTGTCGGCGCGTTCGACTTTGCCATGCAGCGCGAGCTCGATTCCATTTTGTATTACCATGAAGTAAAGAACCTGGTGCCTGCCGCTCAGCACGAAGCCATCGAGAAAATCATCGAGGAAGAAAGAAAGCACTACCAGATGCTCAATCAGATGAAGAAGCGCTACGTCGGCTGCTGAGGATTTTTTCCATAAAAATTTGAAAAGCCGCCTTTTTTTAAGGCGGCTTTTTTTACGCCGGTTTGAATTTCGGCAGTATAATGCTTTCGTCGATGTCTTCCCGGACGACCTCCACCGGCATATTGCATTTTACCGCGCCGGGAGGGCCTCATCCGCCGCCGTTCATCCAGCCGAACTTCACTCCAGGGTGATAATTTTCATTCTTTTGGACCATCCGTTTTTATCGGTCCGAACATTTCTGCAATCTTCCTTATACTGGAGGGTGAAAACAACTTTCTTGTGATTCTGTTCATCCTCCTCGATGCGATATCCTGTGATGGTGCCGCCGAAAAAAGAGGGTTCCTGCTGCTTTTTGTGGAAATAGATTTCGCCGCCGACCAGATCCCTGGCTTTGCTTTCCTCTATCGCCCAGCAGCCGCTCTCCCATTGGTGATCGGGCAGTTTGACAAAATTGTTTAACGGTTCAACCATGTGGATGTTCATTTTGTGCCTCCTGAAATTAATTTTTGCATTCCCTTGTTGACGATGCCTTTGTTCCTTTATAAAACAAAGCCCCGCCTTACTGTAATGGGCAGGGCTTCAATAGCAATGGCGCATTTTCTGGACCGAAAAAATTCGTTTTTGCAGGAGTGTCTATTACATTGCACCTCATTAAGCTATCCATACGACGCGAAAGTCAAGACAAATTATGCCGGGCGACAAAGGAGAAGCGAAAAGGGTCCCAATTCGTCCCGGTCACCGGGATGAAAAAGATGTTTTCGGATGGCCATGCAGATGCTCCTTGGCCTGGGCCAGTTTCTCAAAGAATGTTCCCCGGCGCACGAGTGAGGCCCAGCGCCGCAGAATTATCCAGCCGCCAAACCGGATAAGGTCATTGCGCCAGAGTCGATACCACTTGCGCCAGCCGAAACGGATGTTCCACAAGGAGAGAAACATTGCGGGGAAAATCACGACATTAAGCCCTATGGCAAACAGGTATCGGAAGCGATAAAAGCGCCGCATGAGTTTCCGGACAGCCTGCTGCATGTCTTCGGGAGTCAGCGGCTCATCCGGCATAAACACCGGGAAATTACCATCATAGTACTCCCAGCCGATATCCATTCGGGGGAAGATCCGGCCGGCTGCGTCAAGCCTTTCCGTCAAAGCAGTTCCCGGCAGAGGAACGGGCAGCAGCACCTGGAGTGTGTCCATCCGGCTTTTCCGGATAAAGTGT
>DBPV01000020.1:10133-10404 GCA_002304995.1 Syntrophaceae bacterium UBA1411 | reverse complement strand
CTGGCGGCGCTGGCACATCTCGCTTTCTTCCTGGCTGCGCGACTATCTCTACATTCCGCTGGGTGGAAACCGCGCGGGCGTCCTGCGGCATTACCTCAACTACCTCATTGTCTTTGGGCTTTGCGGCCTGTGGCACGGCGCAAGCTGGACGTTTGTCGCCTGGGGTCTCCTCCACGGATTTTATCTCGTCTGCGGACGCATCACGGCAAAGCCGCGCGCAGCTCTCGCGGCCGCTGTCGGCCTGGATCGGAAGCCGGCGCTGGCGCGCTGC
>DBPV01000020.1:8425-10074 GCA_002304995.1 Syntrophaceae bacterium UBA1411 | reverse complement strand
CTGGGGCCGATGCTTCTGCTCACCAAATCCCGGACGGATCTGGTCCTTGCGGTTTTGTCGCTCGTCTTTCTGGGCGTCGTCCATGCGCTGGAGCGTCATGAAAACATGCGGCGGCTTTTCGCGGGCCGCCCCCTGTGGGCGCGTTTTGCCTTTTACTATGTTCTCGTGGCGGGCATCCTGCTTCTCAGCCCGCCGAATGCGGCCAACTTTATTTATTTCCAGTTTTAGGCGGCGATGAAAAAGTACGCACTGAAATACTGCCTCTTTCTGCTTCCCTTCGCGGCGGCGGTCGCCCTCGAACTGTTTGTGCTGCCCAGCGACTTTTTCACCTTCCGGGCCTGGGAAACGCTGGTCGTAAAGCATCCGTTCGGCGGCCTCCTCAAAGGGCCTTTTTATCCCAACATGACGCTTGTCAAAACGGAGACGGGCGGAGATCTCAAGCCGTCTTCCGCCTGCGCGGAAAAGAAAAAAGACGTATTGTGGCAAACGGACGCCTACGGGTACCGCAAGGCGCCGTCGCCGGTCCGGCGCTATCCGGTCATTGTCGTGGGCGACTCCAACGCGGCCGGCGGCGGCCTCTCACAGGAGGAAATGTTTTCCGAAGTCCTGGAAAAGCGCCTCGGCCTGAGCGTCTACCCGCTGGCGCCGGACAGTATCAAATACATCTTTAAACACGGTCTTTTAAAGGAAACAAAGCCGGATGTGATCATTTTGGAAAATATCGAACGCGGCATCCTCACGGGTAATTTCACGATCCGCCCCGGCGCTTCTTTCCAGGAGATGTCCCGCGCAGAGCGGCTGTTGTGGAAAATCCGTCTTCATCCGGTCGTCCAGCGCGCGGCGGTGACGCTCGACCGCGCCCTCAAAGCCAACATGCTCCAGTTTCTGCGCGCCCGCATCAACGCCCGGCCGGCTGCCGCAGCGGCACATTCGTCCGGGAACGGCTGCCCGATCCTCTTTTTGCAGGGAGAGAAGGCGAACCGGGACGTTCCGGACGAAACAAGGCGCGCCGCCGTCCGAAAAATTCGAGAGCTCAGTATTTTTTTCACCGGCCAGGGCATCCGGTTTATCTTTTTGCCGATTCCGAACAAGGAAAACATCTACTCCCGGGAACTGGGCACGCCGCGTCCGGTCTTTCTGGAAAAGCTCATTGCCGAGCTTCGGGAAGCGGGCGTGGAGGTGATCGATACGCAAAAAGCCTACGAAGACATTACCCGCCGGCAGGGCCGGCACCTGTACCACCGCGACGATACGCACTGGAACGCGGCCGGCGTGGAAACGGCCGCTGCGCTGGTTTCCGCGGCGCTGCGGCAAAAGCCGCCGGCTGCCGCCGCAGCGCCGCGCTGAAAATTCAATTTCGTAATCATAACGAAACGGTGGCGGCGGCATTCCTTGCAAACCGGACCCGATTGGTATATAAGGCTTCGCCGTTCCTTTTCCCGGGAGCGGTTTCTACCCGATGGCTGCCGGGAGCAGACGGTGGGCGTCCGGAAAAAATACTGAACGCGGAAATGGACGATGCTTTTTAATTCGTACTATTTTATTTTAATTTTTTTGCCGCTGGCGGCGGCCGGCTATTTTCTTCTCGCGAAATATCGGCCGCCCGTCTGGTCGCGCACATTTCTGCTTCTGGCGTCGCTGTTTTTCGT
>DBPV01000020.1:5311-8328 GCA_002304995.1 Syntrophaceae bacterium UBA1411 | reverse complement strand
TACACGAATTTCTTTCTGGACAGCATCAACACCGTCTTTTCCACCTCCATCGGCTCTCTGTCCATTTTGCTGCCCCTCGGCATCAGCTACTATACCTTCATGCAGATTGCCTGGCTCACCGACATTTACCGCCGGGGAGGCTGCCGCTACGATTTTCTGAGCTACTGCCTGTACGTCACTTTTTTCCCTTACGTCGTTTCCGGNNCATCCCGCAATTTCAAACGGCGGCAGCGGGAAAGCTCAATCTGGCCAACGTAAGCGCGGGGCTGTTTATGTTTACCATCGGCCTGTTTAAAAAAACCGCCATTGCCGATACGCTGGCGGTCATCTCCGACGGAGGCCACGCGGCTTCCATCCTCACGTTCACGGAAGCCTGGCTCACCAGCCTGTCCTACACGCTGCAGTTGTACTTCGATTTCAGCGGTTACACCGACATGGCCATCGGCGCCGCGCTTCTTTTCAACATCCGCCTGCCGATCAACTTCGATTCGCCCTACAAGGCGCTGAACATCAAAGAGTTCTGGCAGCGCTGGCACATGACGCTGTCGCGGTTTTTGCTCAATTACGTTTACGTTCCCATGGGAGGCAACCGCAAGGGCGAGGCCCGGACACTCTTCAACATCCTGGTCCTTTTTTTAATCTGCGGCCTGTGGCACGGTTCGGCCTGGACGTTCGTTTTATGGGGCTTCGTGACCGGCCTGGCGTCCATTGTCTACCGCCTGTGGGCCAAAACGGGACGGCACCTTCCCAAGCCCCTGGCCTGGTTTCTCTATTTCAACTTCTTTAACTTTTCCGTGGTGTTTTTCCGCGCCGAAACCGTGCATGACGCATTTAAAGTTCTGAAGGGCATGGCAGGGCTAAACGGGATCATCGTCTCGCCGCACCTGGCAACGAGCCCTTTCTGGCAGAGCCTGACCGTCATCGGCATCCGCTTCGGCGAATGGCGGGCCAATCTTCCACAGACGGAAACACCGGTTTACTTTTTCTGCCTGTTGCTGATCCCCTTCATTCTGCTGACGAAGAACTCCAACCAGCTTTTGGCGAAGTTTTCACCCAACTGGAAAACAGCGCTGGCGACAAGCCTGCTTTTGATTGCGGGACTGCTTCTGCTCAATGAGAGCAGCTCGTTTTTATATTTTAACTTTTAGAGAGAACGACGCTCATGAGTTATAAAAAATGGCTGATTCTTACCGGGACGCTGCTGCTCTTCTTTGCGGTCATCGTCGTGGGCGTCAACTTTTACGTCGACCATCACGCGGTGCGCCTGAGCCTGTTTTCCGTCGACAAGGAAATCAACCAGACCGTCTATCCCGACGGTATCAACCAGCACATGTTCAATACGGAGGTCATCCTGCGCCATCCGGAAAAGTTCGATTCCCTGCTTTTCGGATCATCGCGGACCGCCCAGATCGACGTTGCCAAAATTTCAGCCGGGCATTACTACAATATGTCTTATTCCCTGGGCCTGCCGTCCCAGCACCTGGCCATTCTCAGGACGCTGCTTGGCCGCGGCGTCAAGCTCAAGGCCGTCGTCATCGGCCTGGACGACATCTCCTTCAGCCTGCCCGCGGTCAGCAAGAAAAAGGAGCTCATCCGCATCATGCATCCGGAAGCGGGAGGCCCGAACCGCCTGGAAATCTTCGGCGTGTATTTTTTCCGCAAGCCCGGATTGAAGGAACTGGGCCGGTGGAAAGACCGGGTGCTCCTCGGCAAAAGGAAAGGCCGCGTCATCATCAGTGAACAGGGCGTCAATCTGGGATGGCGCGACAAGGATGAACTGGTGGAAAAGGCCGGACGGCCGATATTCAACTACACGGTCAAAAAGTACGAGCCGATAATCTATCCGCCGCAAAACGAGGAAGCGGCCTTTGCGGTCATCGCGGAACTGCTGGCCCTGGCGCGCGAGCATCATTTTTCGCTCACGTTCTTCATCAATCCGATTTACTGGCAGCTCTACCTTAATAATGCGGACGCCATGATGCGCGCCAAGGAAAGGCTCGCGACGCTTACGGACTTTTACGACTTCAGCGGCTATAACTCCGTCACGACAAACGCCATGAATTATTACGAGGAGAGCCACTACCGCTATCCGGTGGGGGATTGGATCATGGCGCGGCTCTTCGGCGACGGCCCGCCGCCGCCGGCTGATTTCGGCGTGCTGGTGACCCGGCAGACGATCGGCCGCCATCTGGAGGCAGAGCGCCGCGAGCTGGCGGATTACGTGCAGGCGCACGGCTTAAAATAAAACGTCAGGACAGGCCGTCCACCATTTTCCAGTCAGCCAGATAACGCTCCAGCTCAGCCACGCACGCCTCCGGCCCGCTCTTTTCCGTGTCGAGGATCAGATCCGGACGGTCCGGAGCTTCATAGGGCGAATGAATGGCGGTGAAATCCGAAATCGTGCCGGTGAGCGCTTTTTTGTACAGGCCGTGCGGATCGCGCTTGAGGCATTCGCTGACGTCGCACCGGATATAGATCTCGAAAAAACGCCCTTCGGGAAACAGCCGCCGCACGGAAGCCCGGTCCTGCCGGAAAGGCGAGATGAACGTGCACAGCACGATGTTGCCTTGCTCGAAAAACAGCTTGGCCGCCTCGCCGGCCCGGCGAATGTTTTCCTTGCGGTCCGCCGGCGCAAATCCCAGATCCGAGCACAGCCCGTGGCGCAGGTGGTCGCCGTCGAGCAAAATCGTGTGGCAGTTTGCGGCAAAGAGCCGCCGCTCCAGCTCCATCGCAATCGTCGATTTCCCCGAGCCGGACAGGCCTGTAAACCACAGGACGCAGGCCCGGTGGCCGTTTTGCTTTTCCCGCAGGGCCTGGGGAATGTTCAGATCGCGCCGGATCACGTGCGGCGAGGTCCTGGCCGGGTCCGTCTCCGAATCGTCGCGGTAGTCTTCGATATGCCGGGGGACGTCGCGGATCATGCCGGCGGCGACCGTGTGATTGGAGAGCGGATCGATCAAAATGAAGCTGCCTGTCGCATGGTTGATTTTGTAGGGATCGAAAAACAACGGCTGCGC
>DBPV01000020.1:0-5257 GCA_002304995.1 Syntrophaceae bacterium UBA1411 | reverse complement strand
AAGCGACAGGGGCTTGTCGTCCATCCAGCAGAGAATGGCTTCCAGGGATTTCTCGATCTGCGGCAGATTCTTCTTGCGGACGATCATGTCCCCCCGGCTCACGTCCACCTCGTCGGCCAGCGACACCACCACCGACTGGGGGACGAACGCCTGCGGCAGGTCGCCGTCGTACGTGGTGATGCTTTTCACCGCACTCGTTTTGCCCGACGGCAGGATCACGACCTCTTCGCCGGGCGTAATGGTTCCGGAAACGATTTTTCCGGCAAAGCCCCGGAAATCCAGGTGCGGGCGGATCACGTACGAGACGGGAAAACGGAAATCCACGAGATTCCGGTCCGCGGAAACATGGATGTTTTCCAGGCGGTACAAAAGCGGCGGCCCGTCGTACCAGGGCATATTGGGACTCTTGCCGACCACGTTGTCCCCTTTCAGGGCGGAAACGGGAATGTACATGATGTCGTGGATATCGAGTTTTTCGGAATAGCTTTCATACGCCTCGACAATCTCGTTGAAGACCTTCTGCGAATAGTCCACCAGGTCCATCTTGTTGACGGCGACGATCAGATGCGGAATCTGCAGGAGGGAAATGATGAAGCCGTGCCTTTTGGACTGGGTGAGCACGCCGTTGCGGGCGTCGATCAGGATGATGGCGCAGTCCGCCTTGGAGGCGCCGGTCACCATGTTGCGCGTGTACTGCACGTGGCCCGGCGTGTCGGCGATGATGAACTTCCGCTTCGGCGTTTCAAAATACCGGTAGGCGACGTCGATCGTGATGCCCTGCTCGCGCTCNNTGATGGCTTCGTACTGATCCTCGTAGATGGACTTCGTTTCATACAAAAGCCGGCCGATCAGCGTGGATTTGCCGTCGTCCACGGAGCCCGTGGTTGTGAAACGCAGTAAGGATTTTTCACCCGAATACATTTAAAAATACCCTTCCTTTTTCTTTTGCTCCATGGAACTGTCCGAGGTGAGATCGATCACGCGATTTTCCCGCTCCGACTTCCGGGCGGCCCGGACTTCGCCGATAATCTGGTCGATGGAAACGGCCGGCGAGGGAATGGCGCCCGTGCAGGGAATGCAGCCCAGCGACCGGAACCGGCACAGAACCGTTCGGGCCTGTTCTTTTTCCGCGGCGGCGCCGGGCATGACGGGGATGAGGATGCCGTTTCGCTCCACGACCAGACGCTCGCGGGCGTAATAAATCGGCACGATGGGAATCTGCTCAAGCTTGATGTAGGACCAGATATCCTGCTCCGTCCAGTTGCTGAGCGGAAAGATCCGCATCGTCTCCCCGTCGTTGAGCCGTGTATTGTAAAGCTCCCAGAGCTCGGGGCGCTGGTTTTTCGGATCCCACTGGCCGGTGGCGTCCCTGAGCGAAAAAACCCTTTCCTTGGCGCGGGACTTTTCTTCCTCCCGTCTCGCGCCGCCGAAAGCCGCGTCAAAGCCGTGTTTGGCCAGGGCGTCGAGCAGCGCGCCCGTCTTCAGGTAGCTGCAGCACTTGTCCACGCCCATTTGGAGCGGGTGGCAGCCCTGGGCGATCCAGCGCTCGTTTCGCTCGACGATGAGGCGCGCCCCGATCTCGCGGCAGAAGGCTTCGCGGAATTCGTACATCTCGGGAAACTTGTAGCCCGTATCGATGTGCATGAGCGGAAACGGAAACTTGCCCGGATAAAAGGCCTTTTGCGCCAGGCGGACCATGACGCTGGAATCCTTGCCGACGGAATACAGCATCACCGGATTCTTGAACTCGGCGGCGACTTCCCGCAGAATGGCGATGGATTCGGATTCGAGCTGCCTCAGATAGGATACGGTAAGGGAATTCATCTCAACTGATTTCTCCGTTAATGTAGGCCCGCGTCTTTTCGTCCCGCGGACTGCTGAAAAACTGCGCCGCCGGTTCGTGCTCGACCAGGTCGCCCATGTACAAAAAGACGATGTAGTCGCCGAGCCGCCGGGCCTGACGCAGAATGTGCGTCACAAGAATGATCGTGTAGTCTTTTTTTAAAATCCGGAACTGCGTCTCCACGAGCTTGGCTGAAATCGGATCCAGCGCCGAGGTCGGCTCGTCGGCCAGAATTACCTCCGGTTCGATGGAGAGCACGCGCGCCAGCGCCAGGCGCTGCTGCTGGCCGATCGACAGCTTAGCGGCGGGCGCGTGCAGACGGTCCTTGACTTCTTCCCAGAGCCCCGCCAGCCGGAGGTAATGTTCCACGAGAGCGGACATGTCCTTTTTTTCGGCCTTTTCGTCCGACGCGCCGCGGGACGCATCCAGACCGTGAATGCGGGGTCCGAAAGCGACGTTTTGAAAGATCGACATCGGCAGCGGATAGGGGCGCTGGGGCAGAAATCCCACCTTCTTGCGCAAAACAGTCACATCCATGCCGGGCGCATAGATGTTTTCTCCGTCCACAAAAATGTCGCCCGCCACCGACACGTCTTCGTTCAGATCCAGAAGCCGGTTCAGACTCTTGAGCAGCGTCGTCTTTCCGCAGCCGGACGGCCCGATGATGGCGACGATCTGCCGGTCGGGAATGGTCAGGTTGATGTCCCGGAGCACCTGATGACTGCCGAAGGAAACGGACAGGGATTTGACTTCAATTTTCGACATAACGGCGGTTACCTAACAATATTTCGGGAAAAACGCCAGCCCAATAATCTCGCGATAATATTCACCACCAGGACGATGAACAGCAGGATCAGCGCGGCCGTAAACGCGCGGGCCTGCACTTCCGGCACCGGCGTTCCGGACTGGAAGAAAACGGCCAGCGGCAGGGATGCGACCGGATCCAGAAGCGACGTGGGAATTTCGTCCGTGTAGCCGGCCGTAAACAGGATGGACGCCGCGTCGCCGATTCCGCGCCCGAAGGCCAGAATGACGCCGGTGAAAATGCCCGGCAGGGCCTGCTTCAGCACCACGGCCAGCGTGGTTTCAATCCGGTTGGCGCCGATGGCGTAGGCCATCTCCTTGAGTTCGAAAGGCACCAGGCGGACGGCTTCGTCCATCGCCCGGGCCATGATGGGAATCATGAGCAGCGTCAAAACGATGATGCCGCCCAACAGCGACGCCCGCAGTCCCAGGAGAACCATGACGACAAAACCGAAAGCGCCGTAAACGATGGAGGGCGTGCCCCAGAGGATATCCAGCACCAGGCGCGTGATGTCGGCAAACCGCTTGCCCAGGTACTCTTTCTGCAGGGCCAGCGCGACCGGCAGACTGATCAGAAGCGACAGGACCGTCGCGCCCGCCACCAGGTAGAGGGAGCCGATGATGGCGTTGGCGATGCCGCCTTCCTTCCCCAGGTAGTAGCCGCCCTTGGGCGTCTCCAGGATCATGGCCAGATTGAGCGACGACAGGCCCTTGGCGGCGATGACGGCGACAATGCCCGTCAGGGCCAGAAACACCAGCGTGAGCGAGGCCATCATCAATGCTTTAAAAAATACTTCTTCCCGTTTTCGAGATTTCATCACTCGTTTGCAGCTCCGATTCTCATGAGGGTATAATGCGCCGTCAGACTGAAAAACGCCACGACCAGCATCAAAATCAGCGCGGCCGTCATCAACGCCGCGTCATAAAGCGGGATGGACATGACTTCGCCGTAGTTGTTCGCGATCAGCGCGGGCAGCGGATAGGCCGGATCAAACACCGACGCGGGAACTTCGGCGACGTTCCCCACGACCATCAGGACCGCCATCGTTTCTCCGAACGCCCGGGCAAATCCCAGGACCACGGCGGCCAAAAGTCCCCGCTTCGCTTTTCTCAGCACGACGTACTTCACGGTTTCCCAGCGCGTCGCTCCCAGCGCCAGCGCGGATTCCCGCACGGGATCCGGCACCATGCGGAGCACCTCCACCGAAATCGAAATGATGAAGGGAATCACCATGACCGCCAGCACCAGGCCGCCGGCCAGCAGGCTGTAGCCGGTGGTGGCCGCGCCGGCACGGTCGCCCAGCCACGCGACAAACGGCACAATCACCAGAATGCCGCACAGGCCGTAAATGACGGAGGGAATGCCGGCCAGAATGTCGATGACCAGGCGCGCCAGCTCGCGGAAACGCCGGCCGGCGTATTCCGCAAGGTAAACGGACGCCAGAAGGCAAACGGGAATCGCCATCAGCATGGCGAGCCCCGTAACGGCCAGCGTGCCCACGATAAAGGGAAACAGGCCGAAGGAATTTTTAAGGGGGTGCCAGTCGGAGGAAAAAAGCAGGTCGCAAAGCGGAATGGCTTGCAGAATCGGCCCCGCCTTCCACAGGAGGCCGCAGAAGATTCCCAGCGCCAGGACGTTGACGACAATGAGGACGCCGCGGCCGGCAACTACTCCCAGCCATTCCTGGAGGCGTCTTTTACGCAGCTGCCGGCTCGGCAATCTGTCTTTCATCTGTGTTTCTTTCATTTCCGCGAGCGCCCCATTTTTTCCAGCGCCTCTTTCATCTGCGGGCCGCCGATTTTGAGGTAGCCTACCTCGTCGACGTATTTCTGCCCGTCCGTCAATATCCACTGAACGAATTCCTTCGCCGGACTTCTGAAGGATTCCCGGGTCACGAGATAAAGATCCCGCGCCGGCGGAGACGGATAGCGGCCGGACTGAACGGCCAGGATCGCATCCTTCTTGGTCGCAAGAATTTCACCGGGATCGACCCGCCCGTTTTCATTGACGTCGATCGGCGCCACCGCGAGGCCCGGCAGGGGCCGGCCCGTTTTCATGTCGTAGGCGTAGTTCAGATTGTTGTAGCCGATGCCGGAAAGATCCCGCCGCACCGCTTCGGCCACGCCCGGATCGCCGTAAACGGCGACGCCCTTGAGCTCCTCCTGGCTTGTACCCAGATACTTGGCCCAGGTTTCCGCAGCGCCGCAGGAATCGGAACGGGTATAAACGCGCACTTTCTGGCGGCCGGCCGTCCCCGTCAGCTCTCCCCAGGTGAGGGGCCGTCCGGAAATCCACAAATCCTGCAGGTCCTTTTTTTTGAGCCCTTTTGCCAGCAGCGCCTGCAAAGCGGGATTTTTTTGGTTGACGGTCGGGAACACCGCGTCCTTCACCACCGCCACATAAAAGACCTGCTGCCGGAGCTCTTCGGGCCGGAGCTCCCGCGACACCATGCCGATGTCCACGAGGCCGGACAGGGCATCCGCCACACCCTTTCCCGCGCCGCCCGCCGAGACGTCGATCCGGACGCCGGGGTGCGCTTTTTTGAATTCCTCGGCCCATTTCACCATCATGGGATAGAGAGCCCAGGCGCCGGAGATGCGGATGTTTCC
>DBPV01000142.1 GCA_002304995.1 Syntrophaceae bacterium UBA1411 | reverse complement strand
TGTCCCCCTCTGGAGGGGGCGCAGGGGGAGGTGACCACCCCTGTCACTTCGTGACACCCCCGCCGGCGGGGGACAAACGCTGCGGGGGACAAAAGGAAAGCGAGGTTTTATGTTTTACCAAATCATTAAAGTCGGAAAAGAGGAAATCGGTCTGGTCTGGAGCGATCAAAGCGGCAAGCCGCAGGCGGAATTCATCTACCTGCCCGGCCGGGAAAAAATGAGCGACCGGATTATCCGGGACTTTCCGTCCGTCGGAAAAACGCCGCGCCGCGCTGCCGGTTTGGACCGCCTGATCGCCGATCTGTATGAAGGGCAGAAAACGCCCTCCGCGTTTTCTGCTCTCAATCGCGACAGGCTGGCGGGCTTTTCGGCCGAAGTGCTTCAACAGACCTGCCGGATTCCGCGGGGAAAGGTTGCCACGTATTCGGGCCTGGCGAAGCGTGTCGGTCATCCGGGGGCGGCCCGGGCGGTGGGCACGGTGATGGCGAACAATCCGTTTCCGATTATCGTTCCCTGCCATCGCGTCGTCCGCGCCGACGGATCCGTGGGCCGGTTCGGCGGCGGCAGCGCCATGAAAAAAGAACTCCTCGAAAAAGAGGGAGTCTTGTTTGACGCCCGCGGCCGCGTGCGGCGCGACTGCATCATTGGCTGACCGGCAGCGTATTTTTCAAAGTGAAACGAGCGCCGGACGCGTTTTTTTGTGTGCCATCATAGCCATTGATTTTATGGTTTTCAATCACTATACTGATTGCCAAGAAAAAGCGTGAACCGACTGAGCGGGAGAAAATGTTTTTCCCCGCCAACCTGTAAGGAGGTTTAACCGTTAAGATGAAAACCATCAAAAAGATGATCGTTATGATCATGCTGATAGCCATGCTGGTTCCTGCGGGTGTCTGGGCCCAGGACTACAGAGACTCCTATGCTCAGCAAACCTTGAGCCAGGAGGAGCTGGCGCAGATGCTGGCGCCGATCGCTCTTTATCCCGATGTGCTCTTGACCCAGATACTGATGGCCGCCACGTATCCGTTCGAAGTCGCCGAGGCCGAACGGTGGATAACGCGCAATCCGTATCTGAGAGGCGAAGCCTTGGATGAAGCGCTTTCGGCGAAGGACTGGGACGTGAGCGTGCTGGCTTTGTGCCACTATCCGAAAGTGCTGACCATGCTGAGCGAGAACCTGAGCTGGACGGCGAGCGTGGGCGACGCGTTTACCAACCAGGAACAGGACGTCATGGACACGATTCAGGAGCTGCGCGCCCGGGCGCGCGCCGCCGGCAATCTGGACACGTCTCCCGAGCAGCGGGTGGTTATTGAAGACCGTTACATCCGGATCGAACCGGTGGCGCCCGATTACATTTACATTCCGGCGTATGACCCCTATTACGTTTACGGAACCTGGTGGCTGCCCCTGTTCCCGCCCGTGCCGATCATTCTGCCGGGGCTCGTGGTGACGGGGCCGGGCGTCTTCTTTTCACCCAGGTTTTACGTGGGATTCGGCGTTTTCGGCTGGTCGAGCTTCAACTGGATCGATCGCCAGGTGATCATTGTGGACATTGACCGGACCCGCCGCTATTACCGCTGGCATGACCGCCACCGCGACTGGGACCGCCGCCCGTGGCGGCCGGACCGCGACCGGCGGGATATCCGCAAGAAGCGCGGCGACGAGATTCCGCGTTTTCGTCCGCCGGCCAAACCCGTGCCGCCAGGACAGCGCTGGGACCGCCCGCCCGGCGACAGGCGTCCTTACGATCCCAGGGACAGACAGCCCCGACCGGGCGACCGGGACAAAAAGCCCGATCCGCGCAAACCCGGCGTCATCGACCGGGATAAACGCGATCCGGGACCGCGCCCGGGCGATATCGGCCGCAAGCCGGTCGTGAAGACGCCGCCCGTTCCCGGCCAGGATCAGACGCCCATCGGGCCGCGGCCCGGCGACATCGGCCGCAAACCGGGCGTGAAAACGCCTCCGGGCTACGACCGCGATATCGAGCGGCCGCCGCAGCCGGGAATCGGCCCGCGCAGCCAGCCGGTGATCCGCGACCGCAACGAACCGCCCAACCGCGCTCCCGGCATTCCGCAGCGGGATCCCGGAACGATCCGCGGCCGTGACGTGCCGGCGCCTCCGCGGGCGCTGCCGCGCGGAGAAGGAAACGGCGCGCCCCCGCGCATGATGGATCGGGGCGAGGCGCCCGGTCGCGGCCCCGGCCCCGGTGAAGGCCGGAGACCCTGAAAAAAAATAACTGCAAGGATGCTGCGCTTCGATGACATTGGGGAATCGCCACGCTGTTGCTGAAGGGAAAAAAACCGGATTCCTGCTTTGGGGAATATTGATTCTGCTGGCCGGACTTGCTCCGGCCGGCGCCTGGGCCGACGTTTCCGCTCCGGAGGCCCGCCCGCGCATCGGCCTCGTGCTGAGCGGCGGCGGCGCGCGCGGCATGGCGCACGTGGGCGTCCTCCAGATTCTGGAAGAGCTGAAAATCCCGATTGACTGCGTTTCCGGTACCAGCATGGGCGCGATTGTCGGCGGGCTTTACGCGGCGGGAATGTCGCCTGCGGAAATGGAAAAGCTCGTCACCAGCATGGAATGGAACCAGGCGTTCCGGGACCGGCCGCCGCCCAACGAGCTGGCTTTCCGGCGCAAGCGGGACGCAGCCGACTATCTCATCAACTTCGATCTGGGATACAAGGACGGCGGATTCACCATCCCCAAGGGGCTATTGCAGGGGCAGAATCTGAATCTGATCCTGAAATCGCTTTTGCTGCACACGGAAGACACCACCGATTTCGACAAACTCAACATTCCCTTCCGGGCCGTCGCCACCGACATTGAAACCGGCGAGGCCGTCATTCTGGACAAGGGAGAACTGGTCCGCGCGCTCCGCGCCAGCATGTCGATTCCCGCCCTCTTCGCGCCGGTCGAAATCGACGGCCGTCTGCTGGTGGACGGCGGCGTCGCCAACAACCTGCCCATCGATATCGCGCGGCAGATGGGCGCGGATATCGTCATCGTCGTCGATATCAGCACGGGGCTCAGCGGCCGCGCGCATCTGACCACCTCGGTGGAAATCACGGGACAGTTGACCACCATCATGGTTCAGCGCAACACCGCCGAACAGATTCGAACGATGCACGCCCGGGACATCCTGGTTCGTCCGGATCTGGGCGACATCGCGAGCGGCGATTTTTTCAAGGCCGCGGACGCGGTCGCCGCCGGACGGAAAAAAGCGGAGGAAATGAAGCCTGTCCTGGCGCGCCTTTCGGCGCCGCAGCCGGTGTTTCTGGCTTTTTTAAAGAAGCAGCGGCGGAAGGACCAGGAGCCGCCGACCATCGAAACCGTAGAGGTCGCCAACAGGACGTCGCTCCCCACCGGCCTGATTGCGGCGCAACTGGACATGAAGCTGGGCGAAAAGCTCAATCTCGAGAAGCTCAAAAAAAACATCGACCGGATTTACGGCATCGACACGTTTGAAAGCGTGGACTTCTACCTCAAGAGAAAAGACAAGGGATCGGCCATCGTCATCGAGCCGCTGGAGAAATCGTGGGGGCCGAATTATTTCCGCTTCGGCCTGGGGCTGGAAGACAACTTCAAGGGAACGAGCAGCTACGCGCTCACCGCGCAGTTCACCAAGACGGCCATCAACAGCCGGGCGGGCGAATGGCGCACAGAGGCGCGGATCGGCGAAAATCCGCACATCTATACGGAGTTCTACCAGCCCATCGATTACGCGCTCAGCTATTTCGTTGCGGCCAACGCGGGCTACCGGGTGAGGAAGATCAACGCGTACAACGAAGACGGCGACATCACCACCCAGTACCGCGCCCAGTCCGGCTTTATCGGAGTCGACGTCGGCAAACAGTTCGGCAACTGGGGCGAGATCCGCGCGGGGCTGCGCCGCGAGTACGGCGTCGTCAAGGTGCTGGTCGGCAACCACACCAGCGACGACGATCCCTACAACCGCGGGAGCTTTTTCCTTTCCGCGGCCTACAGCACGCTGGACAACTACGTTTTCCCCCTGTCCGGCAGCGACGCGTACATCACCTGGAACTACAACCTCAAGATGCTGGGATCGGACATCGAGGTGCAGGCCCTGGCCTTCAAATGGATGAAGGCGTTCACCTGGAGCAAATTCACCTTCATGCCGTCCATCGATATCCGCACCACGCTCGACAACGACGACATGGCGGTGCAGGACACATTTCCGCTGGGCGGCTTCCTGAACCTGTCGGGATACTCAGTGGACGAGATTTACGGCCGCCACACGGGGCTCGCGCGCCTGCTCGTCTATCGGGAGATCGGTTCGGCCGGCATGGGCGCGCTCACCATGCCGCTGTACGTCGGCCTGTCCGCGGAAACGGGAAATGTCTGGAACAAGCGGGCCGACGTCAATCTGGAATCGCTCATTCTCGCCGGCAGCGTCTTCATCGGCACCAAATCCTATCTGGGACCGATCTATCTGGCTTACGGCCAGGCCCAGCGCGGCCATTCTTCCATCTATCTCTACCTGGGCCAGCGGTTTTAACAAGCGCGTCCTTGAACGGAAAAATGCGATGACCAAAGAAGAGGCATTGAAAAAATATTTCGGCTACGACCGTTTTTATCCGCTGCAGGCTGAAATCATCGATCACGTCCGGGCGGGAAAGTCGGCGCTGGTGCTGATGCCCACCGGCGGAGGAAAATCCGTCTGCTTTCAGATTCCCGCCGTGATGGCCCGCGGCGTCACGGTGGTGATATCGCCGCTCATCGCGCTCATGAAAGACCAGGTGGACGGCCTGCAGGCCAACGGCATTTCCGCGGCGTTTCTCAACAGCACGCAGACGGAAGAGGAAAGCAGGGACGTCTATCGCCGGTGCCTCGCGGGCGGCGTTAAATTGCTGTATCTTTCACCGGAGCGCCTGTCCGCTCCCGGCACGCCGGGTTTTCTGCGCAAGCTGGATCTTACGCTTTTTGCCGTGGACGAGGCGCACTGCATTTCATCCTGGGGGCATGATTTCCGTCCGGACTACCTCAAGCTCAGTCTTCTGCGGGAACAGTTTCCCTCCGTGCCCCTGCTGGCGCTGACCGCGACGGCCGACCGCGTGATCCGCCGGGATATCCTGCGGCAGCTGGCGATTCCCGAGCCGCACGCGTTCATCGCGTCGTTCGACCGGCCGAACTTAAGCCTTGCGGTCTATTCGGGACAAAAACGCCTGGAGCAGATTCTGCGCTTCCTGGCCCAAAGAAAGCAGCAGCCGGGCATCATCTACTGCCTGAGCCGCAAGACGACGGAAAACGTGGCGGCGCGGCTTACGGCCCGCGGTTTCCGGGCGGCGCATTATCACGCCGGCATGGAAAATGACGAGCGCAGCAAGGTCCAGGAAGCGTTCATCCGCGACAAGCTTCAGATCATCTGCGCCACCATCGCGTTCGGGCTGGGCATCGACAAATCCAACATCCGCTGGATCGTTCATTACAGCCTGCCCAAGAACATCGAAAGCTACTACCAGGAAATCGGCCGGGCCGGCCGCGACGGCGCCCCCGCCGATACGGTGCTTTTTTACAGTTATGCCGACGTGAAGACCCACCACGACATGATCCGGGACGCGGCGCCCGAAAGACAGGAGCTGCTTTTGGCGAAGCTCGACCGCATGAAGCGCTACGCCGAAGCGGACATCTGCCGGCGCCGCATGCTGCTCAGCTACTTCAACGAAGAACCGCGGGGCGATTGCGGCAACTGCGACGTCTGCAAAAATCCGCCGCAGAAATTCGACGGAACGGTCATCGCCCAGAAGGCGCTCTCAGCCGTGTACCGCACCGGAGAAAACATCACCATGAGCACGCTGATTCAAATATTGCGCGGTTCGCACAGCGCCTCGCTGCGGGAAAGCGGATACGACCGGATCAAGACCTTCGGCGCGGGGCGCGATATTCCGTACGGCATATGGGCGGAGTACATTTTTCAGCTCCTGAACATGGGATGCGTGGATATCGCCTACGACGAGGGCTCGGCCCTGAAACTCAACGACCTCAGCCGGAAGATCCTGAAGGCGGAAACGACCGTCATGCTGACCCGGCCCGCCGAAATGGAAAAGAAGCTGGACACGATTGCCGCGCCCGCGAAGGCAAAGACGCTTGGCGCCGACGGCCTGTTCGAGCGCCTGCGCGCTTTGCGCCGGGAACTGGCCGACAAGCTCAATGTGCCGGCGTATGTGGTCTTTTCCGACCGGACGCTCCTGGAAATGGCCGAAGCCCGCCCGCGGGACGAAGCCGACTTGCTGAGCGTCAGCGGCGTCGGCGAACACAAGCTGGCGCGCTACGGCAAAGCCTTCCTGGATGCGATCCGGCGCCACGGCAAAGAAGAATCGTGAAAATAACCGCCGCCGGGAGAGCAAGACCGCCTTGGCCGGGAGCAAAGCCGCATCGCTGCCGCGCCGCGAAAACGTTTTACAGCGCCGCGTCAACCTGTTAAGAGGGATAAGCATTCTGGAGAAAGAAACGCCTGACCCGGAGAACCGATGGCCGAGAAACGCAAACCCGCCAACCTGATTTATGGACTGGACGATGCCGTGCCGCTCCCCATTCGTCTGCTCCTCGGCCTGCAGCACAGTTTTCATGTCACGACGGCCCTGATCTTCGCCATCATCGTCCTCCAGGGCATGGGCGCGTCGGCCGCCCAGGCGGGCTTCTTTATCAGCATGTCGCTTCTGGCCGGCGGCATTGCCGTCATCCTTCAGGCTCTCAATCGAAAAGGCGTCGGGATATTTCGCGCCTTCCGTCTGCGAACCCGCGTATATCTCCGCGTCCGTGATGGCGGCGAAAATCGGCGGTCTGCCGCTGGTGCTGGGTATGACCGCGCTTGGCGGCGTCTTCGAAATGCTCCTGTCGCGCGTCGTCCACCGTCTGCGCCGGATCTTTACGCCCGAAGTCATGGGGCTGGTGGTGACGATGGTCGGAATATCGGTGATCCCGGTGGCAACGCGGAATTTTCTGGGCCTTGCCGGCGAAGGCGGCAGGATCAATCCGGAGGTCCTGGCCGTTTCCCTCGTCACCCTGGGAACCATGGTGGCGATCACGGTGTGGAGCCGGGGCAAGCTCCGCCTGTTTTCCGTCATCATCGGCATGGCGACGGGGTATATCGTCTCCTTCGCGACGGGCCTCTTGCCCGCGGCGCACCTCGGTCAGATTCTGGACAAGCCTCTTCTGGCCGCGCCCGATTTTTCGCAGCTCAGCTGGTCTTTCGACGCTTCGCTGATCCTGCCCTTTCTGATCGCGAGCCTCTGCACGTCGGTGAAGACGATCGGGAACCTGACGACCTGCCAGAAAATCAACGATGCGGACTGGAAGCGGCCCGACATGCCCAACATCAAAAAAGGCCTCCTGGCGGACGGCCTCAGCGTCAGCCTCAGCGGCCTTCTGGGAGGCATGGGACAGTCCACGGCCTCCAGCAACATCGGCTTGTCGCTGGGAACGGGCGCCACCAGCCGTTCGATTGCTTTCACGACGGGCGGCATCCTCATTCTTCTGGCCTTTCTGCCGCGCTTTGCCGAAATCTTTGTCGTGATGCCGCAGCCCGTCATGGGAGCGACGCCGCTTTTCGCCGTCTGCTTTATTATTTTCACCGGTCTCCAGATTATGATGTCGCGGATGATGGACCCCCGGAAAATCTTTATTTTGGGCATTGCGATGATCTTCGGCCTGAGCGTCACGGCGCTGCTGGACGCCTACAGTCAGATCGGCATTGTCTGGCTGCGGCCGATCTTCGGCTCGTCGCTTTACCTTTCCACGCTGCTGGCCGTCGGGCTTACGATCCTTTTTCAAATCGGACTCAAGCGAAAGACCAGCCGCGACGTGGAGCCGGGAAAAACCACCTACGACGATATCGCGGATCTGCTGGAGAAGCAGGGCGCCCTCTGGGGAGCCAGGCCCGCCGTCATTGCCCAGGCCACGCGCGCGCTAAACGAACTTCTGGAGCTTCTGGCCGCCCTTAACCTTGCGGAAAAACCCGTCCGTCTGGAATTGATGTTTGATGAATTCAACCTGGACCTGACGCTGGAGTACGACGGAAAGCCGCTTGCGCTTGCCGGAGATTACGCGGCGCCCCTCTCGGTGGACGCGGACGTTTCGATGGAGCAGCTGGCGCTGCGCCTGATCCGGAAGGACGCCGACGCGCTTTCCGTGGCGGAAAAAGACGGCCGCTCCCGGATCATCCTGCATTTTGAACATTAACCGTCGTTTTCAAAAAGGACATCCATAAATGAAAAAGCAGGAGAGAGATTTCGACAAGGAAGCGGCAAACTGGGACGATCATCCGGCGCGCGTGAAACTGGCGGAGGACGTGGCCGGTGCAATAGCCCGGCAGGTCGCGCTCGCGCCCGACATGGATGTTCTTGACTTCGGATGCGGCACGGGTCTTCTGGCTTTGAGAATCGCTCCCCTGGTCAGGTCCGTGACGGGGACGGACAGCTCGCGCGGCATGCTCGAAGTGCTGGAAGCCAAGGCGGCAAAACAAGGCCTTTCAAATCTTTCCACAAGACATCTGGATGCCGGCAGCCGCATCACCGGCGCCTACGATCTGATCGTCAGCAGCATGACCTTTCATCATGTCGAACATGTCGGGGTTCTGCTCGGGGAATTGTTTCAGGCGCTGAAAGTCCCGGGTCGCCTTTGCGTCGCCGACCTGGACTCGGATGAGGGACAATTCCACGAACACAACGGCGGTGTGTTTCATTTTGGATTCGAAAAAAGCGCTTTAGGCGAAATGTTCCGGCAGGCCGGCTTTTCTAACGTCCGCGAAGTTCCCGCGGCGGAAGTCGCTAAACCGGACCGCACGGGGAAGATAAGAAAATTCAGCATCTTTTTGATGATCGGCGAAAA
>DBPV01000021.1:63217-66395 GCA_002304995.1 Syntrophaceae bacterium UBA1411 | reverse complement strand
CTTGATTCTGCGTGAGGCCCGTCCCGAAGACAATGAGCAGATCTGCGCGGTCATGAGACGCAACGCCATGCCCGGACGCATTTCCCTCACGTCCGACTGCTCGCCCAGTTTTTTTGATGCGGCATCCGTTGAAGGCTACAGACGGCGCGCCATCCTTGCCGAAGCCGGCCGGGAAATCGTCGGCGTCGGCCTGGTGTCGGCGCGGAAGGTTTTTCTCAACGGAAGGCCCGCCGAGATAGGTTACATCGGCAGCGTTCGTCTCGATCCTCCTTACCGCGGCAAGGCCATCGTTCAGCAGGGGGTTGAAGTTGTCAAGCAGTGGCATGAGGAAACGTTTGGCGTCCCCTTTTATCTTTGCGCCGTCCTCGGAGAAAACATCCGGGCGAAAAGAGTGGTGACAGGAAGCCAGGGCGGATGGCCCGCCTACCGGCATGTCGGAAGACTCTATACCGCCGCCCTTCCCCTGATTCCCCGCTCCAAGCCGACCGTTTTGAGCGGCCTGCGCGTCGTGCGGGGCTCAGTTGCGGGCGCCGGGGAAATTGCCGCTTTTCTTGAGCGCGTCGGACGGGAGAAGCAATTTTATCCCGTGTATACCGCGGAGGATATTCAAAACGGCGAAGGAGTTCTGCGCGGCCTGGGCCTGGACGATTTTTATGTCGCCCTGGAAAAGGACCGGATTCGCGGCGTTCTGGCGTGCTGGAACCAGTTGCCGTTCAAAAGAATTCTTGTCGCCGGCTATGCGGGCTATATGCGTCCGCTGAGGTTTCTGGCCGCACCCTTTGTCAAAGCTTTGCGTCTGACGCCCATCCCCGCGCCGGGGCAGCCGTTGCGCAATCTTTATGCCGCCTGCCTGGCTGTGGAGGAAAATGATCCGCGTTTTTTCTCGGCATTGCTCAGCGCGGCGCTTTGCGACCGCCATAATACGGGCTGCTTATGCCTGTTGATGAGTTTGATGGAAAGCGACCCGCTTTTGCCGGGTCTCAAAAAATATCTGCACGTCCCCGTGCGAACGGACATCTACGCCTTCTCCTGGCACCATCCGGAAGCGCTCGACGCCATTGACCGGAGACTTCCCTACCTGGAACAGGCCAGTCTTTAAGCGCCGACCCGTTTGGTAATGCAAGTGCGCGCTTAGCGGTTTTTGATCAGCATGGTCGCCGGATCGAGCAGCAGTTCGTCCGGTTTGGCTTTTGCCGATTGTCCCCGCAGAGCCTTGATGTAAACTTCCGGTCCCCGGGCGGCAAGCTGGACCAGGACGTCGAACAGATCCGCCACATGCAGGAAGGACAGAGGCAGGCCGTCTTCCTTGGGCGGCTCGTGGCGGTGGGTGTGCACGGTAAACCAGATGCGCATGGCGTACTTTTGGGCCATTTCCCGAAGTTCGACCAGCAGTCCGCGCCCCGATTCGTCAAACTTCAATCCGTCGATGATCACGACGTTGGGCTTGAAGATGTTTTGCTGCATCAGATCCGACAGGCGTTCCTCCAGCTTCGGCACACTGAAGCCTTCGACGCGGAAAGTCATGATAAAACGGTAGTTGAGAAGTTTTTCCCAGTATTGCGTCGCTTCGGCCGCGTCAAACCGGGAAGCCATATCGTTGAACAGCTCGCGGTACCACAGATCCACCTTGCTCACCGCATCGTTGAGGCTCACATGCAGCACCGGCTGTTCATGCATCATCGCATGGATCGCCATCTGCACGAGCAGGGCGGTTTTACCGACGCCGGCATGCGCCAGGACGGCGCCGAAGCCTCCGCCGGGCAGAATATATTCGTTTTCAAATCCGAGATTGAGCAGCGGATTTCTTTCCAGAATTTCTTTTTTAATCATGATTATATCCTCATAAGCTAAATGGATAACATTGCCGTCGTGTCTTATCGCTCGCCCTGAAAGCATCTTTCCCTATCGCCTGACAGCCTACAGTCTGGCAGCCTGTTCACGCCGCCGTCTTCTTGTTCTGGGCGACTTCCAGCGCGATCTTTTCGGCAATCGACTGCGGCACCTGACGGTACAGCGCGAATTCCATCGTGAACTGCGCCTTTCCCTGCGTGGCAGACCGCAGCACCGTCGAAAAGCCGAACATCTCCGCGAGCGGCACCTGCGCTTCAATCACGCACATGACGCCTTCATCCTGCGTTCCGATGATCATGCCGCGGCGCTGATTGAGAAGCCCCATGACCGATCCTTGAAATTCCGTGGGCGTCTCCACCACGACTTTCATGATCGGTTCGTGAATGACCGGCTTGGCGCGCAGATAGGCTTCCCGAAAAGCGCCGCGCGCTGCCGCCTGGAAGGCCATATCGGAAGAATCGACCGCATGCGAAGCGCCGTCGTTGATGACGACCCTGACGCCGGTGATGGGAAACTCCAGTTTGGGCCCTTTGGCCATGCTTTCCCGGAATCCTTTTTCACAGGCAGGAATGTATTGCGTGGGAATCGAACCGCCGAAAATCTGATTTTCGAAAATGAATTCCTCATCGGAAACCGGCTCGATGTAGCCGGCGATGCGCCCGAACTGTCCTGCGCCGCCCGTCTGCTTCTTGTGCGTGTAATTGAAGTCCGCCCGCTGCGTGATGGTTTCGCGGTACGCCACGCGGGGATTGCCGGTGGTCACTTCGGCGCTGTATTCGCGCTTCATGCGCTCCACGTAAATGTCCAGGTGCAGTTCGCCCATGCCTTCGATAATGGTCTCGTTGGTTTCCGGATCGACGTGCGTTTTGAAGGTCGGATCTTCCTTCGAAAAGCGATTGAGCGCTTTGGACATGGCCATCTGCGACTTGTTGTCCTTGGGAACGATGGCCAGCGAGATGACCGGTTTCGGCACGTACATCGAGGTCATCGTCATGTTGAGACCGGGAGAAACAAACGTGTCGCCGGAGGCGCATTCGATGCCGAACAGCGCGCCGATGTAGCCGGCCCTGAGGGCTTCGACATCCTCCATCTGATCGGCGTGCATGCGCACGACGCGGCCCACCTTGACTTTCTTGCCGTTGCGGATGTTGACGATCGTCGTCCCTTTTTCGACCGTGCCCTCATAGACGCGGATGTAGGTGAGCTGGCCGTACTGGCCGTCTTCCAGTTTGAAGGCCAGCGCGATGATGGGTTTGGCGGGATCGCTCGTCAGGATCACCGGCTCCTCGTTGCGGTCCATGTCGAGCGCGATGTTTTCCACTTCGGA
>DBPV01000021.1:0-63088 GCA_002304995.1 Syntrophaceae bacterium UBA1411 | reverse complement strand
CGTTTCTCCGTTGTCGCCGTCGAAATAAACCGCTTTCATGGCCACCAGATCCACGACTCCCTGAAGTTCGTTTTCCAGTCCGATGGGAATCTGCATGGCGACGGCGTTGTGCCCCAGTTTGGTCCGCAGCTGCTCGATCACGCGGAAGGGGTTGGCGCCGCTGCGGTCGCATTTGTTGATGAAGGCGATGCAGGGAACCTTGTAGCGTTTCATCTGCTGATCGACGGTGATGGACTGCGACTGCACGCCGCCCACGGAGCAAAGCACCAGAATCGCCCCGTCGAGCACCCTCAGGGACCGTTCGACTTCGATGGTGAAATCAACGTGGCCGGGAGTGTCGATGATATTGATTTCATAGCCTTTCCATTCGCAGTAGGTGGCCGCCGACGCAATGGTGATGCCGCGCTCTTTCTCCAGATCCATCGAATCCATCGTGGCGCCCACGCCGTCTTTTCCCTTCACGTCGTGAATGGCGTGAATTCTCTTGGTGTAATAAAGAATTCTTTCGCTCAGCGTTGTTTTCCCGGAATCGATATGCGCGCTGATGCCGATATTGCGTATCTTCTGATCGTCGAACTTCATGATGGTTTCCTCTCTCAAACCTAAAAAAAACGGAATTTTATTGCTTCACCGGATAATCTGTCTTTTGCTATAAAAAAAACCCCGCAATTGGAAGAATCTCTGCCAGATGGGGGATTCACCGAAAAACCGAGCCTGATGAACAAGGTTCGGCCTTCTATATTCTTTAAGGCCTTTTGTCAAGAGAATATTTGAACAAAACGCTTTTTGCGAAGCCGCCGGTTGACGGAGCCGGTCCCGGACATTATATTGAATTGAAATTCGACCGGAAGATGCGGAAAGTTTTTAAGTTCATGGCAAAAATCAAATGGAATTTTGTTTTCGGACTGGCGGCGACGCTTCTCTTTGCCGGACTTCTGGCCGTGCGCCTGGGCGTTTTCGAACAGGAAGCCCGTCCGGCGCGCGATGTCAGCGCTGACACGGTCCGGCATCCCGAAACCTGGATGAACATCTACCAGAACAAGAAAAAAATCGGCGTCATTCAGCGCGGGTTCCACAAGCTTTCCAACGAGCGTTTCCAGACGGAAGAAAGAGTCACCCTGGCGCTCAACACGATGGGCATTCCCCAGGTCCTGCACGTGGCCACGGAAACGGAGCTGAATCCGGATTTGTCTTTTTCTGCCTTCACCTTTGAATTGACCTCCAGCCTGTTTCGCTTTTCCGCCCGCGGCTTTCGCAGCCAGGACCGGTTGATCGTTTTCAGCGGCCTGCCTTCCGTCCGGCAAAAAACGGTCCTGCCCTTCCGGGAAAATCTTTACATAAGCGGAAACATTTACGAATCGGCTTTTCACAGCGCCCTGCAGAAGCAGGCGAGCCGGAAATTCAATATTTTCGATCCGTCCACGCTGGGCGTCCGTTCCATTGCCGTCACCCGGGAGGCGGATGAAGTCATTCCGATCATGGGAAAACGCGTCCTCACGCAAAAATACTGCGCCGATTTCCTGGGCGCCCGCAACTGCGCCTGGCTCGATAAAACCGGCGAGATTCTGAAGGAAACCGGCCTTCTCGGAATTTCGATGGAGAAGGTGAGCAAGACGGACGCTGCGGCGGGTCTCGCCCCGGGCGCAAGCGTCGATTTCACGCAAATCGCCTCGATTGCCGCCAACCGGACGATTGCCGCGCCCGACACGCTTGCGGAACTGAAGCTGAAAATCGACGGCATCAACGGCGCGTTTTTGCTGCTTTCCGGCGGCCGCCAGAAACGGGAGCAGAATGTTCTTACCGTGACGCGCGAAAGTCTTCCGGACGAGGAGGCGGCAAACGCCCTGCCGCCCGCCGTCGCACAGTTTTTAAAGCCGTCGGCGCTGGTGCAGTCCGACGCTGCGGACATAAAAAAGCAGGCGGAAAAAATTGTCCGGCCGGCGGACAGCCGGAAAGTCAGGCTCGAAAAAATCGTTTCCTGGGTTTACCGAAACGTGGAGAAAAAGCCGGTTCTGTCGGTGCCCAACGCGCTGGAGGTTCTGAAAATGAAGGCCGGCGACTGCAATGAGCACGCGGTGCTCACCGCGGCCCTTTTACGCGCGGCCGGCATTCCCGCGCAAATCGAGACGGGCCTGGTTTATCAAAACGGACGGTTTTACTACCACGCCTGGAATCTCGCGTATACAGGCCGCTGGGTGACGGCGGATGCCGTTTTCAATCAGATTCCGGCCGACGTCACCCACATCCGCCTGGCGCGCGGCGAAGGCGGCCAGGAGCTTTCGCTGCTGGGCGTTCTGGGCAAAATTCAACTGGAGGTCCTGTCCTTTAAATGATTGAACTTCATGATCTGACCAAGGATTACAAGACAACGCTCGCCGTCGACCGTCTGAACCTGCACGTTCGTGCCGGAGAAATCTACGGATTCATCGGCCCCAACGGAGCGGGCAAGACCACGACCATCCGCATGATGGGCGGCATCATCGAACCGACCTCCGGCGCCATCTCGATCGGCGGCATCGACTTGAGAAAAGACCCGGTGGCGGCCAAGAAGATGATCGGTTTTGTTCCGGACCGGCCGTTTCTCTACGAAAAGCTCACCGGCAGTGAATTTCTCAGATTCATCGCCGATCTGTACGCCGTGGCGCCGCGGACAGCGGCGCGCCGGGCGGAGGAGCTGCTCCGGCAGTTTGCGCTTTGGAACTGGGGCAATGAAATCATCGAGTCCTACTCGCACGGCATGAAGCAAAGACTGATCATAGCCGCGGCTCTGCTCCACGATCCGAAAGTGATGATCATCGACGAGCCGATGGTCGGCCTGGACCCGGAGGCCGTGCGCCAGGTCCGGGATATTCTCAAGGAGCTGGCCAAACAAAACGTGACCGTCTTCGTCTCCACGCACACGCTCAGCCTGGCGGAAGATCTGTGCGACCGGATCGGCGTTATTTCCAAGGGCACGCTTCTCGCAGAGGGCACCGTCGCCGAATTGAACCGGGCCGCCAAAACGGGCAACGCCGGCCTGGAAGACGTCTTTCTCACGCTCGTCAGGGAAGGATAGACAGATGAACAATGCCGTATGGACCCTTTTACAGCCCAGGCTCATCGACGCGGCCAACGGGTTTCGTTCCCGCGCCTCGGGAATTCGCCGCCTGCTCTTTCTCCTCGTCGGTCTCGTCTTCTGGATCGGCGCCTTTCTGATCTTTTACCGCGTACTCGCCTACTTCGAGAGCGTGCAGGATTTCGGCGACATTCTGGCCATCAAGCTTTTGTCCATGATGATGCTCACCTTCTTTACCCTGCTTTTGTTCAGCAGCATCATCAACAGCCTGTCGCATCTGTACCTGAGCCGCGATCTTTCGCTGGTGCATTCCCTGCCCGTTTCGGTCCGGGACATCTTCTGGGCCCGCTGGCTGGGCAGCGCTTTTGACTCCTCGTGGATGGTGATCGCCTTCAGCCTTCCTGTCATTCTTTCCTATGGATGGGTGTTCCAGGCCGGGCCGGGGTTTTATCTGGCGGCCGTCGGGGCAGTGCTGTGCCTGTGTCTGATCGCCGCGGGCATCAGCAGCCTGATCGTCCTTTGCGGCGCGGCTCTGCTGCCGGCGGGAAAAATCCGCACACTCTTCGTCATTCTGGGCGTTCTGCTCGCGCTTTTGCTGGTTTTGGTCCTTCGGCTGATTCGCCCGGAACAGCTCGTGAATCCGGACAGCTTCGCCTCGGCGGTTCTTTACCTCAATTCCATGCAGGCGCTCGACCGGCCTTGGCTTCCCACCACCTGGATTACCGACGTGATGCGCCTGTCGCTGAAAGGCAAATGGGGTCTTTCCGGATTCAATCTGGCGCTTGCCGCCAGTTGTTTTCTCTTCCTCCTGTTTCTCAACGATACGCTCGCCCGCCTGTTATACTTCCGCGGCTTTTCCCGCTCCCAGACCACGGCCAAAAGACTTTTTGCGCCGTTGATGTACCGGGGCATCAGCTGGGAGTTTCCGCTGGGATTCCTTTCCCGGCCCGCCCGGGCCGTCGCCGTCAAGGAAATCCGCTCTTTTTTCCGCGACTCCACCCAGTGGCCGCAGCTTTTTCTGATCTGCGCTCTCATTGTGGTTTACCTGTATAATTTTTCCGTTCTGCCCCTGGACCGGACGCCGATTTCAAGCGTTTATCTTCAGAACGTCTTTTCGTTTTTGAATGTGGGGCTGGCCGCCTTCGTGCTTTCGGCCATCGCCGCCCGCTTCGTCTTTCCGGCCGTGAGTACCGAAGGAGAAGCCTTCTGGATCATCCAGGCTGCTCCCGTGGCGCTGAAAACGTTCCTCTGGATTAAATTTTTTCTCTACGCCATTCCCCTGCTGATCCTTTCGGAAATTCTGATTGTCGCCTCCAACCTGCTGCTGGGCGTCACGTCGCTTATGATGATCGTATCGGTTGTAACGATCTTCTGCCTGGTTCCGGCCATTGTCGCGCTGGCTGTCGGGCTGGGAGCGCGCTTTCCGGACTTCAAATCGGAAAATCCGGCCCTGTCGGCGACCAGCTTCGGCGGCGTGCTTTTCATGCTGCTCAGTTTCGGCCTCATCGCGCTGGTGATCATTCTGGAGGCGGGCCCGGTGTATAAAATCTTCATGGCGAGAATTTCCGGGCACGGGTTTTCCTTCTGGACAATCCTGTGGTTTATCCTGTCCTTTGCATTCGCTTTGCTCCTCTGCGTTTTTGCGGTCTTTTTTCCCATGAAAGCCGGCGAAAAACATCTGCTCGCGAAATAAGCGCTCTACCGCCCGTCCGCAAGGCGTCTGCCGCGCCTTCCGCGGGCGTTGCCAAACGCCAGAAGCCGAAAATTATCTTGATTTTACTCGCCGGATAGGCTAAACAAGCCCGCATTCTGCAAGAACCCGTTTCAGCAAATCTTTTGCGGATTTGGCAAGAAATCGAAAGGAGTTTTCATGGCAAAGTACGAATCCAAACAACTCAGAAATCTCGCCGTCATCGGCCACGGCGGCACCGGGAAAACCTCTCTTTGTGAATCGCTCCTGTATGTTTCCGGCAAAAATGAACGTCTGGGCCGCGTTGACGACAACACTTCCAGTATGGACTATGAGCCGGAAGAACAAAAACGGCACGTCTCCATTTCGTCGGCAGCCAATTTCATCGAGTGGGACAAACACAAAATCAACCTGTTGGATACTCCGGGCGACTCCAATTTCACCTACGATATTACCTGTTCGCTGAGCGTCGTCGACAACGCCCTGGTGGTCATCGATTCCGTGGGCGGCGTGGAATTCCAGACGCAGAAAGTGTGGGAAATCGCTGATGCCTACGCCCTGCCCCGTATCATTTTCATCAACCGCATGGATCGTGAACGCGCGGATTTCGGCAAGGCGCTCGAAAGCGTCAAGGCAAAACTGAAAAAGAAAGGCACTCCCGTCTGCCTGCCCATCGGCGCGGAAGACAAGTTTCAGGGCATTGTGGACCTGATCGCCATGAAGGCTTACACGTTTGCCGACAACAAAGGCGTCGGCAAAGCCGTCGATATCCCCGCCGACCTGCTCGAAGAAGCCAATGCGCTCCGGTCTTCCATGGTGGAGGACATCGCGGAAGCGGATGAAAACCTGATGAACAAATACCTCGAAGAAGGCGAATTGTCCGCGGACGAAATCAAAGCGGGCTTGAGAAAGGGCGTCATTTCCGGCGGCATCGTTCCGGTCCTCTGCGGATCGGCCGCCAAAGGCATCGGCGTCGCGCTGCTTATGGATCTGGCCGTCAGCGCCTTCGCATCGCCGGTTGACCGCGGGCCGGTCAAAGGGACCAAACCGGGAACGCAGGACGTCGAGGAAAGAAAACCCTCGGAAGACGAAGCCTTCTCCGCCATCGTCTTTAAAACCATTGCGGATCCCTATGCGGGCCGTCTGACGCTGTTTCGGGTGTATTCCGGAAAGCTCAGTTCGGATTCCGCCGTATACAACTCCTCAAAAAAGATCACGGAAAAATTCGGCCATATTTTCTTTCTGGAAGGCAAAAACCAGAAACAGGCGGAAGTGCTGATTCCCGGCGACATCGCCGGCGTGGCCAAACTCAAGGAAACCGCTACGGGCGATACGCTGTGCAATGAAAAATCCCCCGTCGTCTTCGCCCGGGTGGAGGTTCCGCCGCCCATCATGTCCTTCGCCGTCGAACCGAAATCCCGCGGCGATGAAGACAAGATCGCGTCGTCCATTCACCGCCTGGTGGAGGAAGATCCGACGATCGTCTTCACGCGCAACACGCAGACCAAGGAAATGATCCTCTCCGGCATGGGGCAGGTGCACATTGAAGTCAACATCGAAAAAATGAAGCGGAAATTCGGCGTCGAAGTGAACCTCAACACGCCGAAAGTTCCTTATCTGGAAACGATCAAGGGCAAAACCAACGTGCAGGGCCGCTACAAGAAGCAGTCCGGCGGACGCGGCCAGTTCGGCGACTGCTGGATCGATATCGAACCTCTGCCGCGCGGCTCTGGCTTTGAGTTCCAGGATAAAATCGTCGGCGGCGTCATTCCCGGCCAGTACCGGCCCGCCGTGGAAAAAGGCATTGTCGAAGCGGCCGCCAAGGGCGTTATCGCCGGCTATCCGGTCGTCGATTTCCGCATTTCCCTGGTGGACGGCTCCTACCACACCGTCGATTCTTCGGAAATGGCCTTCAAAATCGCCGGCTCCATGGCGTTTCAGAAAGGCGTGATGGAATGCCAGCCGGTGCTCCTTGAACCGATCGTGAATATTGCCATCGAAGTGCCGGATGAATACATGGGCGACGTCATCGGCGATCTCAACAGCCGGCGCGGACGCGTTCAGGGAATGGACACCAACGGAACCAATCAGGTTATCAAAGGCCAGGTCCCGCTGGCGGAAATTCTGAAGTACGCCCCCGATCTGCGGTCCATGACCAGCGGACGCGGCAACTTCACCTACACGCCTTCGCACTACGAGGAAGTTCCGGCGTTCATCGCCGAAAAGATCATCGCCGAAGCCAAGAAAAGCGCAGAAGAATAACTTTATGTTCCGTGCGGGCATCATCACAGTGAGCGATAAAGGCTCACAGGGCAAACGGGAAGACAAGAGCGGCCCCGTCATCGCTGAAATGCTGGCGGGCGCCGCCGTTTCCATCGTGGAAACGGTCATCATCCCCGACGAAGTCGAGCAGATTGTCGCAGCCCTTATTCGGATGGCGGATGAAGAAAAGCTGGATCTGATCCTGACGACCGGCGGCACGGGTGTCAGCCCGCGCGATCTGACGCCGGACGCCACCCGCCAGGTGCTGGACAAGGAAATTCCCGGACTGGCGGAGGCCATGCGGGCCGCCAGCATGAAGATTACGCCGCACGCCATGATTTCCCGGGCAATGGCCGGCATCCGCGGCCGCTCGCTCATCATCAATCTCCCCGGCAGCCCCAAGGGCGCGCGGGAAAACCTGTCCGTCGTCCTGCCCGCCCTGACCCACGCCATGGAAAAAATCCAGGGCGACGACCGCGACTGCGCAACGCCTCTGTAACGGCCGGCCGGCCTCTATTCCTATTTTATTTCAATGTGGTGATTTTCCAAAAACTGCACGGCTCTGCGGACATGCGTGCCCTTCCAGAAGATTTTGCCGCAGCCGTCGCACCGATTGAAGTCCCCGCAGGTTTCGAAGACGTAGGGCGGCACACGATCGCGGACTTCTTCGCGCCCGACGGCAACAAGTTTGCGGTTGCAGGAAAGACAAATGCCGAGCATCCTCTGGGGAGAAATCTCGAGAGCAAGTTCGGCAACAACATGATGCAGCTGACTGCCCACGTCCTGCGCCGGCACCAGCTCCACGCGGCCGGAATACTGCCGGTCGAGAAGATCCCGGCGCCGCGTCAGCACGATCCGGCCCTCCCGAGCCGCAAGGCGCAGCATCGGCCGCCCCGCCGCTTCCGGATACACCACCGTGTCGAAGCCCAGGAGCCTCAGCCACCGGGCCAGCCCCGCCAGCGAGGCATCGGTGATGAATCCGCCGGCGGCCGTCATGGCGTTGGAGCAGGGGGCGCTTTCTTGCGCTCGTCGATGATGGGCGGCGCTTCGCTGTCCCGGAGCTCCTTGCGCAAATCGCGGATGGTCTTGTTGAGTCGGCTGATCGTGCGGTTGAGGCGAAACCGTTCCACGACCCCCAGGAGGCCCGTGATGACCACTCCCACCAGCAGGGCGACGAAAATCAGCATGTAGGCCGGCACGACGATGTCCTGGATGTAGTAGTATTTGATCGTGACGCTCTGTTCGTTGAATCGGGAAAAAGTCACAATAAAGAAAGCAAATAAAATGGTCAGTATCAGATAAAATATCTTCATCGATTTCCACCCTCCCCGGCATATTTTTGAAACAGAGGAGCGAATTTCGCGGCAGTCACCGCCAGATCCTCCGGAACGACGCGCACGTTGCCGATGACGCTCATAAAATTGGTATCGCCTTCCCAGCGGGGAAGAACATGCATGTGGAGATGCTCCGCGACACCCGCTCCCGCCGCCTTTCCCAGGTTCATGCCGACGTTGAATCCGTCGGGATTCAAATTTTCCCGCATGACCTTGATGGAGATGTCGAGCAGGAAAAACATTTCCAGCCGCTCCTCGGCCGTCATTTCCGCGACGCTTCCCAGATGGCGGTCGGGAATGATCATCAGATGACCGTTCACATAGGGATAGCGGTTGAGCATCACAAAACAGGTGCTGCCTTCATACACGATATAGTCGTCGCAGCGTATCGAACACTTGCAAAAAATGCATCCTTCGGGTTTCTTGCTCACCAGATACTCCATCCGCCAGGGGGCAAACATCGTTTCCATACGCTTCATCCCTGTCCGGCGCAATCCGCTTCACGTGAGGGGAATGATTCTGCCTGTAATGTCCCGGCCGATTTCCAGAATGCCGAGGCTTCTGAATCTGGCCATCCGCCTGTCGACCGCGGACCCCGGATTGAAAAAATAAATTCCATCGATCACCTTGTTCACCGGGCAATGCGTGTGACCGAAGACAATGCAGTCCACCTTCCCCAGTTTATCCGCCAGTTTTCTTTCCAGCCCCTCGGGCGATCCCCAGCCGTGTATAAGGCCGATCCGAAATCCGCCGATCTCCATCACCCGCTCATCGGGAAGAGCCTCCCGCACCCGGCGGTTGTCCATGTTGCCGGATACCGCCCGGACCTCTGTGTCACCAAAAAGATCGAGCACACACAAATCAACCAGATCCCCGGCATGAAACACCAGATCGACGTCGGAAAAATGCTCGTCAATATTTTTCTTGAGATTCTCGTCAAAACCGGAAAGATGCGTATCGGACACCACGCCGATCCTGACTGTCTTTTGCTTCATCATCGGTTTCGGATTATTAGCGATAAGACGAAAAAATTACAAGCGTTATTTGCACACGCCCTCGTTGTTCAAAAAGCGATTTGACTTTGCTTTGCGGCCACGATAAAATTTATCCATGAGCAAACTGGAAGATTCCTTAAATAAAATTGCCGAAAACATCCGGCATCTGGACGAGGCGTCCCTGATGGCGTTGTGGGAGACGTACAAAACGAAAATGGAGAACTTCTCCCGCACGCCCGAATGGGAAAAATCCGTCATCATCTTCGCCATCATCAACGCCGTCCGGGTGAAAAACGCCATCTTCAACGAAGAAATGCTCAAAGCGCAAAAGAAGGGCGGCGCGCCCTCCGCGCCCGACAAACCGGACAAACCGCACAAACCACCCCTGCGACTGGTTAAATAATGGATCAGGAAAAAGCCGTCAGGCGCATTGCCGAACTGCGAAAAATGATCGCGTACCACAACGCCCGTTACTATCAGCAGGACGCGCCCGAAATATCCGACGCCGAATACGACCGTCTGATGAAAGACCTTCAGGAGCTGGAGGCGCTCTATCCGGATGACGATCTCGCGTCCTCGCCCACCCAGCGCGTCGGCGCCGCACCGCTTGCCAAATTCTCCCCCTTCAGCCATCCGCAGCCGATGCTCAGCCTGGCCAATGCTTTTTCTTCCGAGGACATTCTGGAATTCGACGCGCGGCTCCGCCGTCTGGCCGGCACCGGCGTCATCGACTATGTCGCGGAGCCGAAGCTCGACGGCCTGGCCGTCAACCTGATCTATGAAAACGGTCTGTTCAGCCGCGGCGCGACACGCGGCGACGGAACGACGGGCGAAGACGTCACCCAGAACCTCCGGACCATCGGTGCGCTGCCTCTCAAACTGCATTCCGCCGCCCGCCCTTTTCCGGAATTTCTCGAAGTCCGCGGCGAAGTGTACATGGAAAAAAAGCCGTTTGAGAAGCTCAACCGGCGCCGCGCAATCCAGGGCGAAGATCCGTTTGCGAATCCGCGCAACGCGGCCGCCGGCTCGCTGAGACAGCTCGACGCGAAAATCACCGCCCGCCGCCCGCTGAATATTTTTCTCTACGGCGCAGGTCTGGTCCGGGGCGCCGCTTTTGCCACGCATTGGGAAATCCTTGAAGCCCTCGCCGCCTGGGGCTTTCCCGTGAATCCGCTCGTCCGCCGGGCGCCGGACATTGCCGCCGGCCTGGCCTATTTCACAGAAATCGGAGCGCTGCGCCCGTCCCTTCCCTACGACATTGACGGCGTCGTGCTGAAAGTCAACGCCCTGACCCTGCAGGACCTCCTGGGCAGCGTGTCGCGGTCGCCACGCTGGGCGCTGGCCTGCAAGTTTCCCGCCCAGCAGGCCGTCACCGTCGTTTGCGACATCATCGTTCAGGTGGGCCGGACCGGCACGCTCACGCCCGTCGCCGTGATGGAGCCGGTCACCGTCGGCGGCGTCGTGGTCAGCCGCGCCACGCTGCACAACGAGGATGAAGTGCTCAAAAAAGACATCCGCATCGGCGACACGGTCGTCGTGCAGCGCGCCGGAGACGTCATTCCCGAAGTTGTCCGGGCTCTGGCCGACAAACGGACCGGCCGGGAAAAGGCATTCAGCATGCCCGTCCACTGTCCGGAATGCGGCTCGGACATCGTCCGGCGCGAGGGCGAAGCCGCCCACCGCTGCGTCAACCTCGCCTGCCCCGCGCAAATCAAGGAGCACATCCGTCATTTCGCCTCGCGCGGCGCGATGGACATTGAAGGACTGGGAGAAAAAATCACCGCGCAGCTTTTCGATGCCAAGCTCATCTCCGACCCCGCCGACCTGTATTTTCTGCAACCCCAGCAGCTTCTGGCGCTGGACAGACAGGCCGAAAAATCCGTCCGGAAGCTGCTCGACGCCATCGCCCGCTCCAAGACGCCGCCCTTGGACAAGTTCATCTATGCGCTGGGCATCCGCCACGTCGGCGAGCGGACCGCCGGGATTCTGGCCCGGCATTTCGGCGGCCTGCAGAATCTGATCGAAGCCGATCTGCCCACACTCACCGCCCTTGACGAAATCGGACCGGAAATCGCCCAGAGCCTGGTGGAATTTTTCGCGGAAGACCACAATCGAAAGCTGATGGCAAAATTTGCCCGGGCGGGCCTCGCTCCCCAATCACCGGCCCAAACCGACGGCGCGCCGCTTGCCGGCGCGGCTTTCGTTTTCACCGGCTCCCTGGAGAGTATGGGCAGAACCGAGGCCAAGTCCCTGGTGGAAGCCCGCGGCGGCACGGTACTCTCCTCCGTCACCGGCAAAACCTCCTATGTGGTCGCGGGCAGCGAACCCGGCTCCAAACTGGACAAGGCCAGGACACTGGGCATTCCCGTCATCAGCGAAGCGGACTTTTTAAAACTTGTCGGGAGATAAGGAATGAAGCGGGCGCACGTTTTCATTTCGGGGCGCGTTCAGGGCGTCTTCTTCCGCGCGGAAACGCAGCGGACCGGGCTTGCGCTTCATCTTTCAGGCTGGGTGCAAAATACGCAGGACGGCGGCGTGGAGGCCGTTTTTGAAGGCACTGACGACGCCGTGGAGAAAATGATCGCCTGGTGCCGGCAGGGACCGCCCGCCGCCCGGGTCGACAACGTAAAAACGGAATACGAAACGTATACCGGCCGCCTGCAAAATTTCCGCATAATTTATTTGCCATAGTGCGCCGTTTGTGGGAAAATCCGCCTGCTTTTTAAATCCTGCCGAAGGAAAGGAAACAGCGTTGTCGACCACAGCGGAAATCAAGCGCCTTTTTACCGAACAGGGCGAAAAGATCACCCTCCAGAAAGGGGAGGTCCTGTTTCACCAGAATGATGCCAGCGACGCCGTATATTATGTGGTGAGCGGCAGTCTGATGGTTTACGCGGACAGCGGCGACGCGGGCTCCCTGCTGCTCAATAAAATCGAAGCCGGAAAATTGGTCGGAGAGTTGGGGGCCATTACCCGGCAACCCCGGTCCGCCACCCTGGTGGCCGACTCGCAGGTCCGTCTGCTGGCCATTCCGACGCCCCGTTTCCAGGCCCTTCTCGCCGGTCAGATCTCCCTGGTGGAAAGCATGACCCTGAGCAGCCGCGAGCATTTGTTGTCCGCCGATCGGGCGCGGATTCAATTCGGCAAAACCCACCAGAAAATGCAGAAGCGCCTGGCCAGCCTGAGCGAAGAAAAAGAACAGTTGGAGGAACTCCTGCGCCTGCGCGAAGAGCTGGAAGCCATGATGATCCATGATTTGCGCAATCCGCTGAACGCGGTCGTGATTTCACTGGATTTGCTGGAACCGCTGCGGGATCAGGTCAAGGACCCGGAAACCTTCGATCGCATCATCACCCTGGCCAAGAACGGCGCGGAACGCATGACCGGCCTCGTCTCCACCCTGCTGGAGATCGCCCGACTGGAAGCGGGCAAGCTGACTCTGAACATCGGAGAATTCGACCTGGCTTCGCTTTTCACGGACGTGATCGCAGCCCAGCAGCCGCTGGCAAAGGAATCCGTCCGGATCATCAATCACGCGCCCCCCGGCCTGATCATCAAAGCCGACCGCGACGTGTTTTTTCGCGTGATCGCGAATCTTCTGGACAATGCGCTGAAATTTTCGCCTTCGGGGGGCCGGATCGACCTGGCGGTGCAGATCCTTCACAACCGTTCCGTCCGGGTAAGCGTGGTCGACTCAGGCCCCGGCGTGCCGATTGGCGAGCGCGAACGCATTTTCGACAAATTTACGAGAATCAAAGACTCGGCGCACCGGGAGCGGGGCGGCACCGGCCTAGGCCTGACCTTCTGCCGGATGGCGGTGGAGGCTCACGGCGGCGCTATCTGGGTCGAGGACGGGCCTTCGGGAACGGGCAGCTGCTTTTGCCTGCAAATTCCGCAGGACTGATTCCCCTCCGCCTGAAAAAAACTTTCCCTTCACTCCAGATATTTTGCAATATCGACCCGGTCGATCTGCCCCGGAGCGAGGTACCGCTCGGCGTAGCGCAGATAAACGCCCGAGCGTAAAAAAAGGTCAAACAGATCGGGATCGATTTGTCCGCTCGTCTTGAGCGCAAAGAGAATATCGATCGCTTCAGAGAGGGTTTTGGCTTTTTTGTAAGGGCGATCGGACGCCGTAAGAGCCTCGAAAATATCCGCAATGGCGATGATGCGCGCCGGCAGTGACAGGTCTTCCTTCTTGAGCCCCCGTGGATAACCGGAACCGTCGAGCGCTTCGTGATGCGCGCCTGCATACTCCGGCACCCTCCTCAGTTCATGGGGAAAAGGCAGGGCGTCCAGCATGATGATCGTCTGGATGATGTGCTCGCGGATTTTAAAGCGTTCTTCTTCGGCCAGCGTGCCGCGGCCCACAGACAGGTTGTAAAGCTCGCCGAAGTTGTAAAGATGGCGGGGCGCCGTCATCCGAAATCCGTAGCGGGACTCAAAGGCGCTGCTGGCGCGCCGTTCGACGAGATGGCAGGGCTTGTCGGCCAGCAGCGGTTCGACCGCTGGCAGCGAGACGGCCGGTGTCCTTTCACAACGCATCCTTTCTTCCTCGGACAGGCCGAGGCGATCATCGAAATGACGAAGCCAGGTCTCGCCCGCAATTTTCCCGAGACGCGCGATGTCCGCAGGCGGCATGAACTCTCCGCCGATGTTGCACCGGGCGACAAAGGCAAAGTCTTCCGCGAGCTGCCGGCGGCGTTCGAGGCAGCGGCGATCCGCTTCTGCTGCGTCTTCCCCGCTGAGCCGCGCCTCGAGCCTTGCGATTTCGGCGTCGCGCAGCAGCACTTCGAACCGCGTGCGCACCTCGTGAATCCGGTTGTAAAGCGTTTCGAGCTTGGTGGCCTTGTCCACCACGTACTCGGGCGTAGTGACTTTCCCGCAGTCGTGCAGCCACGCGCCTACCCGAAACTCGCGCCATTCTTCCTCGGTGGAAAGCCTGAAGGCGGCCAGCGGCCCCTCCTGCACGCGGGCGGCTTCCTTGGCCAGCAGAATCGCCAGCTGGGGCACGCGCTCGCAGTGGCCGCCGGCATAATGGCTCTTGGCATCGATGGCGCTCGCGACGAGTTTGATGAGCGCATCCATCAGGGCCCGCTGCGCCTCCAGCAGCTGGTGGTTCTCCAGCGCCACGGCCGCCTGGGAGGCCAGGGCTTCGACAAAGCCGATCAGTTCTCTGCGAAAGGGAATGACGCGGCCGGTGTCCGGATCCAGGGCGTTCATGAACTGCAGGACGCCGGTGACTTCGCCTGCGCGCGGGGAGATGGGAACCGTCAGAATGGAATGTGTTTTATAGCCGGTTTCCTCGTCGTAGCGGTGGGAAAGATCGAAACGCGTTTCGGCATAGGCGTCGTCGATGACAACCGTTTCGTTGTGCAGCGCCGCGTAGGTGGACACATAGCGCTCGTTGGGTTTGCCGGTGACCGGATCCGCAAGCGGAATTTCCGTCTCGGGCAGCTTGTCGTCCTTGGTGCGCAGGGCAAAAACGAGTTTATCGGAATCGGTTTTCAAATAAAGGGTTCCGGCGTCGCAGTTGCACAGCTGTCGGCCGCTGTACAAAATATGCTTGAGCAGCTGCCGCCGGTCCCGTTCCTTCGTCAGCAGGATGCCGTCCTCGACAAGGCTGGCCAACTTCTGTTCGGCTTCCATTAACGCCCGGGTGCGTTCCCGGATCGTACTTTTCATGATCGCATGCGCCTGTCCCAGGGCGTCCACCTCTTTCAGAATGGTCGGCAGACGTCCGACGTCGCCGCTGAAATCCAGTTCGGCAATCCGCTTGGCGTCGCCCGCCAGTGTGGAAAGGGAACGACCCACCCGCCGCGCTCCGAAAACCGCCAAGGGGATCAGAATCAGCAGAAACAGGAGGGTGACGTAAAGGATTCTGTTTCGCGCCTCGAGAATCGGAGCCGAAAAGTCGTCAAGCGGCGCAAAAACGCCGATTCGGAACAGGGCGCCCGGCTCGGCCGTATACGCGTTTTGTGCAAAAATGAATGCTTGGCCTCCAATGTCGACGATGCGCAGCAGCGTTTCACCGTTTGCCTGCGACCAGGCCCCCAGAACGGCAAGTTGAGGACTTCCGGTGCGGGAAAGGACCTCCAGAGCGGGAATATCCGCAAACCGGTAATCCGCGAATTTGCTGTGCAGCGCCAGAATCCGGTTGCCGCGGTCGGATACCACGACCGCGCCGCCCGGCGTCAGGGGAATTTTCGCAAGAAAGGTCTGCAGCGCGGCCAGACTCAAATCGGCGCCCAACACTCCCTGGCCTCCTTCGAGAACGCTGGAGATCGTGAGACCCGTTTCGCCCGATGAAGAAAAAAGATACGGATCGGTCATGGCAACAAACGGCGCCGGCAGCGCCTGCCGGTACCAGGAGCGCTTCGTTGCATAATACGATGCCGGCGTTTTGCGCACTCCGAGAACGGTTCGTTCGGCCGAGAGAAAGCGCCAGTTCTCAACGCGCTTCCCCTCCTTCGTCCTGATGATGCTCCTCACGGCGAAACGGGTTTCCGGCGGAGCCGCAAGCGACGCTGCAAGGTTCGGATCGCCGCCGGTGCTCACCGCCTGCAAAAAATCATCATTATCGAAACCGACATAGATGGAATAGAGGCTTTCTTCGCCGGCCAGGCGCGCCAGGAAGATTCTTTCGATATCCCGTTCCTTGACGTGTTCATCGCGGAGAAAGAGCCGTCCCGCACCGGCCTGAACCGCAACGTCGCGGCAGGTCCCGTCAACAAGATTCGTTAAGCGCTCGGTGGCATTTTGTAAAATCAGGCGCAGGCTCTGCCCGGCATGGTCGAAGGCCATGGTTTCGAACTTGCTGTTCACGACCATCAGGATCGAGGCGGTGATCGCTCCGACAAAACAAAGCAAAACAATGACCGCCCAGTTGTGAAAGCGCAGTTGCAGACCGGACAGGACGCTCATGGAAAATCCTTTCCTCCCGCTTGGCGCGGCGGCGCCGCTTTCCTGCTTTTCCGGCGGCAAAAAAGGCGCGGCGCGGCTTTACCGGACGGTAACTTCCACGCGGCGGTTTCTCGGTTCATCCGTATTGTCCGGTGTGGGAATAAGCAGGTTCTTTTCGCCGTGGGACGTGACGGTCAGATCGTGAACTTGCAGGCCGGCCCGCTGAATAATTTCTGCGACCGCCTGCGCCCGCTGGAGGGCAAGCTTCTCGTTGGCTGCGCTGTCGCCGATGGTGTCCGTATGGCCGATCACCGAAACGTCGGGCGCGGGATGTTTCCCGGTGGCCTCCAGAACGGCCGGAATCAGCGCCCGCGACTCCTCGGTGAGCACCGTGCCGCCGGTCTTGTAATACAGCAGAAAACTTTCCGGCAGAGGCGGCTGCGCCGCAAGCGCCGGCCCGAAATCTCTTTTGAGAACATCCTCTGCGACCGCAAAAGGCGCGCCGGCCCTGCCGTCGAGGTCGGCGGCTGTGCGGGGCTTTTCCAGCACAACCTCACCGCCCGCGCCGGTAACCGCCAGTTTGCCCGTCGTACCGTCGGCATTTTCCATCAGAACGACGTAAGATTTATGCGTCGTGCAGCCTGCCGCAAAAAGCAGGACCACGAAAATCATCAGGACCGTTTTGAGCTGAGCCTTCATAACTTATTCCTTTGTGATCTCAAGGGTCGACTTTAACCAGGAACCTTGTTCCCCGGCAGCCGATCATGGCCGAAGGCGTCTTTACAGTGACCGCCTTGGGTTTGAGCTTGGCGATGACTCCGGACACGACCTGCAGCGTCCCGCGGGACATGCTTGAACTGAATTTCAGCTTGTCGGCTCCCGGCGTATAAAAATATTCGTCCACGGTCAGTTCCGTGTCCGGTCCGAAAGACATGACCGTATTGTCCTTGAATGTGACGCCCAGGCTTCCTCCGGACCCCGTCCGCAGCGTGTTGCCCATTTTGACCGGCGTGCCGACTTTGGCCGGAATCGCCTTACCCGAGTCGATCACCAGCGCGCTGCCGGTGACGGTTTTCACAAAGCCGATCGTTTCTCCGGCTTGTCCCACCGATGCAAAAGCCAAAATCAAAACGAATGCCGTTAACCAGCGTCCCATTTTCCTTTTTCCTCTCCAAAGCGGCAACTTTCGCGATTTTCGTCCTGATACCGGTTCGCCGGTTGATCTCTTTATGATGCCCTTCCCGGCATCCTTCGGTCCTCCCCGTTGTCAAAATTCCACCGGAGCGGACGCGTTCACTTCTCATCAAAAAGAATTGTATCACCCCGTGCGCCCGTCTGCAACCGTTTTAGATGGAAAGCCGCCAGCGCATCCTGCGGCCTTTCCGAGGCGAGTTTTGCGAAAGCTTCTTCCGCTCGGAGGTCCTGCTTTTGCAGCAGCCGGAACGCTTCTTCGTAGTCAAGATCGCACGCCGGCGCCGCGGCGTCCTGCTTTTTTCCGGTAATCGGTTCATAAACCTTCAGCGGCGTTTTTTTCCCTTTCATGACCAGCAGCCCCACCGGCCGCGCCGCGGCGCCGGGACAGCCGGACAGGGTTGCCTCGGATACGCAGATCCGGGTGCCTAGATGCCTGTTGACACTTTCCAGACGGGCGGCCGTGTTGACGGCATCTCCCAGGGCGCGGTAGTCAAACATCGCCTCGCCGCCGAAATTGCCGACAATGACCTCGCCCGTGTGGACGCCGATGCGGGTGCTCCCGAAGGCAAAACCCCGGGCGGCCATTTCGGCCGCATAGGACTCGGCAAAAGCATGCATGTCCAGCGCGCAGGCAAGCGCCCTGGCGCGGTGATCCGGCTGAATCACCGGCGCGGAAAACATAATCGCGACGGAATCACCGACAATCCGGTCCAGCGTGCCGCCGTGGTCAAAAGCGATCCGGACCATCCGATCCAGATACGCATTGAGGATGGACACGGCAGCCGCCGGGTCCATTTGTTCGATGAGCGCTGTAAAACCGGCCAGGTCGGTGAAAACGAAGCTGCATTCCCGGCGCTTTCCTCCCAGCTCCAGCTGGTCGGGATGACGGACAAGATAATCCACGCGGTTGGGAGAGACATAGCGTGAAAAAGCCTCTCTCACCCAGCGCTGACGTTTTTCGCTGGTCCGGTGGCGGACGATGCTGCCCAATATAAAGGCGACCAGCAAAACAAGCCCCGGCGTTACCGGATCGAGAAGGAGGCCGTGCCGGATGAAGGCGCTCCAGGCGCCTCCGCCAGCCGCGAAGAGCAAGGCGGCGGTAATTCCCGCAGAAACCAGCACAGGTGTTGCCAGAGCGAGCGTGCCCACGGCCAGACCGCCGGCCGCCAGCAAAAGCCCTTCAATGCCGTGCGACCAGGACGGACGCGCCAGGTAGGTTCCCGTGAAGATCTGTTCCAGCGCCTGGGCATGCACTTCAATGCCGGGAATGATGTTGCCCAGAGGGCTGAAACGCAGGTCCATGAGGCCCTGCGCCGATGCGCCGACCAGAACAATGCGGCCTTCCAGATCCTCCCGGGGCACCTCACCTGCAAACACCCGCCACGCCGGCAGCGATCGGGCCGGCACGGCGGGTGTGTAGTAGATCCACATTTCTCCCCGGGAGGTCGTCGGAACAGTGACGCCGCCGATGCGGATTTCCAAAACGCCCGCGTCCTTCCGCAAGGAAGTTTTGACGATGTAGTTGCGTTCGCCCTGGGCAACGCGCAGCGTCTCGGCGGCGAAGGAGGGCATCACCCTCCCGGCAAGTCCGATCAGAAGCGGAATGCGGCGGACCACGCCGTCGGAATCGGGAACAAAGGTGAGCGCCCCGTTTCCCGCCGCCTTGCGCTCCAACAGGGGAAGAGACGTCACGGCTCCATCAAAGGCATGGAGAAAAGGGTAAGGCGCCGGGCCGGAAAAGACAACGCGAAACAGACCGGTTGGAGGCCCGTAGGCCGGATCTTTCGGCCCGGCCGCAAAACCGAGCACGACGGCTTTGCCCTCGAGTGCCGCGGCAAACACGTCGTCATGGTCGGGAAGTCCGGCCAGACGGCTGTGCATTGCGTCGGGCAGAGGCCAGAGAGATGAAACGGCCCGGGGTGACGTCCGGTCGGGTTCTGCAAAGACAATGTCCAGACCGATGGCAGCCGCACCGGACCGGTTCAGGACATCGACCAGTTCAGCCATCCTCGTCCGGGGCCAGGGCCACTGCCCCAGCTTTTTTAAGCTTTCTTCATCGACATCGACAATGCGCACCGGCGCTGCCTGATAAGGCCGGGGACGCCAGCGCTGAAACTGATCAAAAACGCCGTTTCGCAAAAGCGTCAGCGGCAGCGGTTCAATCCAGAATAAAACGATGCAGCAAACCACGGCGATAAAAGGCGCCAGGAGACCGGGACCGAATTTTGAAAAAGGCTTCATCTTTCGTACCTGTCGCGCAGCAGCCTCACTCCACCCCCAGCTTTTCGATGCGGTAGCGCAGCGAATCAAACGTCACATGAAGCAGCTCGGCGGCCCGCGTTTTGGAGCCTTTCGTTTTCTGCAGCGCTTTCTCGATAAGTCTTCTTTCAAATTTTTCCACCTCGGCATTCAGGTCCAGGCCTGAATCGGGGATGGTGAAGTCCGCGGTTTTTCCGATGTCGTCCGTCTCCACGGACAGCACCAGATTTTCCGGCAAAATGATGTTCGACGTTTCCATCGCCACGCTGCGTTCAATGATATTTTCCAGCTCGCGGATGTTTCCCGGAAAGGCGTATCCCATCAGCAGTTCCATGGCGTAGGAGGAAATGGTCCGCACCTCCTTGCCGAACTCGCGGGCGTACTTTTCGATGAAGTGCCGCGTCAGGAGCGGAATGTCCTCCTGTCTTTGCCGAAGCGGAGGCATTTGAACGGGAATGACGTTGAGACGGAAATAAAGATCTTCGCGGAACTCGCCCCGGCGGACTTTCTCTTTCAGGTTCTGGTTGGTGGCGGAGATGATCCGCACGTCCACTTTGATGTCTTCCGCTCCGCCGATGCGGCGAAATGTTTTTTCCTGAACCACCCGCAGAAGCTTGACCTGCAGGACCGGCGGCAGTTCGCCGATTTCATCGAGAAACACCGTGCCGCCGCGGGCCAGTTCAAAAAGCCCGGGCCGGTCGGCGTACGCGCCGGTGAAGGAGCCTTTCATGTAGCCGAAAAGTTCGCTCTCCAGGAGGGTTTCGGGAATGCCGCCGCTGTTGATGGCCATAAAAGGCATTTTGGAGCGCGACGAATTCTGGTGAATGGCGCGGGCGACCAGTTCCTTGCCCGTGCCGCTCTCGCCCAGAATGAGAATGTTCGCCGGCGTGTCGGCGACCTTGCGGATGGTGGCGAATATCTTCGCCATCTCCCGGCTTGCACCGATCATTCCGCAGAAAGCTTCGCCGGCCGATTCCTTCTTGGCCGGCTGCGTCTCGCCCGGCAAGCCGTTTTTCAGCAGCGCCTGCCGGACAATTTGCTTGAGCTCCTCGATATTGCCTCCCTTTTCGACATAGTCGTAGGCGCCCTCCTTCATGGCATTGACGGCCGTTTCTCCGGAAGCGTAAGCGGTGATCAGAATGACGACGGTTTCCGGCCGCTGATCCTTGATCGTTTTCAGAAATTCGATACCGTCGATGCGGGGCATTTTCAGGTCGGTGATCACCAGATCGTACGCATTTTTGCGGCACAGAGAAATGGCTTTGACGGGGTTGTCGGCGCACGCGACATCGTAGCCTTCCTGGGTCAGCATGATTTCCATGAATTCCCTCATTCCCTGATCGTCATCCACCACCAGAATTTTCGCCATGTCACCTCACTCCTTCCGTTCGCAGTGCGACCGGGCTGCAGGGCAGCCAGACGGTAACGGTCGTTCCCTGAGAAATCCGGCTTTCCAGTTTTATTCTGCCGCCGTAGCCGTCCACAATACGGCTGACGATCGCCAGCCCCAGACCCGTTCCCTTTTCCTTTTGCGTGAAAAAAGGTTCAAAAACATTTTGCAAATCCTTCTCCTCAATGCCGCATCCCTCGTCCGCCACCGTAAGCGCCGTGTAGGGATGGCCCTCTTCCAGCGTGACGGCTGCAGTTTCAAGATACAATCGGCCTTCTTTTTCCATGGCCTGTACGGCATTGAGCAGCAGATTCTGAATCACCTGGCGGACCTGTTCCCTGTTGGCCAGGGCGTCGGACGCTTCGGAAAAGCAAGCGACGATCCCGATGTGGTCGCCCCATTCGCTCGACGTTTTGATTTGCTCCAGAACTTCCCGGACGACTTCCGCGATGTTGACCGGCTCACGGGCCTCCGGAACCGGCCGGGCCAGCATCAGAAAGCCCCGGACAAAATTATCGAGCTGATCCTTGCCCCGCAAAATAATCTGCATCAGGCGCTTGTCTGTTTCCTGCAGGCGGGCGTTCCCAGCCAGAAGCTGTATGGAACCGGTGATGGACGCCAGGGGGTTTCTCATTTCATGCGCCAGACCGGCCGCCATTTCGCCGATCAGAGCCAGCCTCCGGCTTTTTTCCAGATCTTCCTCCATGCGTTTGATTTCCGTCAGATCCTGAAAGATCAGAATATAACCGATCTGCTCTCCCCGGCCGTCGCGCAGCGAAGAGATGGCGCATCCCAGGGGAACGGACCGGCCCATGCCGCCGGAAATTTTCACCTCCCGGCGGTTCTTCGTCATATCGACGGGATAGCTGTCGAAAAAGACGTGAAATTCCGGAAATATTTCCAGAATATGACGGTTCTCAATGGCGGTAAAAGAACAACCGGTAATCTGCTCTGCCGCCCGGTTGAACGTTTTGATCCGTCCCTGGAGCGTCGTGGTCAGAACGCCGGTATCGAGGGATTCGACAATGCTGCGGAAAAGCCGGTCCAGCTGATCGAAGGCGGATTCTCTCTCCTCGAGCAACGAGCGGGTTTTCTTTTCCTGCTCGACGACAAAACTGGCCAGAAACGCGACAATGTAAAACGACAGGAAATGAACGGAAATACGAATCAGAACGTCGCCCGTCTGGGCCGTGTTGATGTAGCCGGACTGGTACTCGAACGGAACGACGCCCGTGTATTCAACAAAAAGCAGGACGGCATAAGCAACGCCGGACGCGGACGCGGTGAGCAGAGCGCCCTGACGGCCCAGAAAAATCGCGGAATAAATGATGATCAGGGTGTAAATCAGCGAATAGTTGCTGCTGATGCTTCCCGTCAGGTAAACCAGAAAGGAAATGAGCGTGATGTCGGCGATGAGTTGGAGATAAATATTGCCCTGAAAATACTTTTCTTTTTTTAAAAGAAGCGTATAAACGATCGACAAAAGATACATCACAATAAACACGCCATAAACAACGCGCAAAAGTTCCCGGGAAACGGGAATCCATTGCCGGACGGTGGCGAGGAAGAACGTCATGACCAGCAGGACGGTGAGCAGGCTCACTCTGCTTACAATCAGCAGCCTGAGCCGCTGTCTCGTTCTCTCCTCCCAAACCGCATGCTGATTCATAGATGTTTGCCGAATCGTTTTATTTGAATCTCTTTTCGATACTATAATATTTTATTGCTTTTGCCAATCATTTCAACGGTCGCCGATGGACGACGGATACGGTCTATGCAAAGGCCCTTGCTCTATCCGCTGATCGCCCTTGTGGCCGGCATTGTAGCCGGCGGCAACGTGTCTGTTGCCTTGCCTTTTGTGCTGGGTGCGGCGGCCGTCGTCCTGTTGCTTTTGCTGATATGCCTTCTCACGGGAAAAAACCGTCTGTCCTTTGTCTTCATCCTGATCTTTTTGCTGCTGGTCGGTTTGTTTGGCAGCCAGCGGCAGTCCTACGAAGTCATGGGCGACCGCCATATTCTCCATCAGGCAGGCCGGGGACGCGTGTGCGGAGAAGGCACGGTTCTTTCCTCCGAGGCATCGCCGCTCCGCAGCGTCCTGGTGGTGCGCTGCCAGCGCCTTTTCCGGGACGGCGCCTATTTTCCCGCAACAGGAAATGTGCGTTTGTCGGTTCCGCCGCAAAGCGACTATTCCTACGGCGACTTTATCCGCTTTTCCGGCGAGATCCGGAAAATCCGGGGATTTCAAAATCCGGGCAGCTTCAACTACGAGCGTTATCTGCACCGCCGGGGGCTGGACGCGTCGGCGTTTATTGCCGACCGTGCCGGCTTGGTTCTGATCCGGCGGAACACGACCGGCGGCCTGCGGTCCGGTCTGGAAAAATTCCGCTCTCATCTGCAGCACCTCATCGATGCCCGCGCGCCGTCGCCGCAGCGGGAAATTCTCGCCGCGATGACGATCGGCCGGTCCAAAGCCATTCCCCAGGATGTCCGCGACGATTTTGCCAAAACCGGCACATCGCACATTCTGGCCATTTCCGGCCTGCATGTCGGTCTGGTGGCGGCCGCCGCTTTTTTCCTCATCGTGACGGCGCTCTCAGCTTCGGAATATCTCATGCTGAAATTCAACATCGTCAAGGCCGCCTCCGCCGGGGCTTTCGCTCCGGTGGTGCTTTACGCGCTGGTGGCGGGCATGGGGACGACCGTCGTCCGGGCGACCCTGATGGCGCTGGCCTTTCTGGCCGCGCTGTGGCTGGAAAAGCAAAGAGACCTTTTCAATATTCTTTTCGGCGCGGCGCTCTTCATCCTGATGATCGCTCCGGAGGCGCTCTTTGACATTTCCTTTCAGTTGTCTTTCAGCGCAGTTTTCGCCCTCCTTTACATTGTTCCCCGCTTCAGTCATCTGACGCTGCCGTCCGGGACGCCTTCGGCCGTGCAGGCCATCTGGCGCCGTCTCTATCTGTCTGTTCTGGTGTCGGTCGCCGCAACCCTGGGCACGCTCCCCCTTCTCGTTTACTACTTCAACCAGGTTTCCGCCGTCACGCTGATCGCCAACCTTGCGGTTGTGCCCCTCCTGGGCATGGGCGCGCTCATCCCTGCAATGGCCGCCATTCCGGCGTCTGTCTTTTCTCCCTGGCTGGCCGGAGGTCTGATTGATGCCGCCTCCTTTTTTGCCGGCCTTGCCGTCCGGATCATCCACTTTCTCGCCGGCCTGCCCTGGTCATCCTTCAGCTTCATCAAGCCTCATCTGGCCGAGATTCTCCTTTCTTATGCGTTTATTTTTCTTCTGGTTCACCTTGCCGCTCCGTCGGCTCATCCGGCCGCGGAGGACAGCCGACCGCGTCATGATGCCCGCGCCAGACGGGCGCTGGCCGTTGTCCTGGTTTTTTTGATTGCCGACGGCGCCTACTGGTGCGGCCGCAGCCGGTTTTCGCCGGACCTCGAAGCGACGGCTGTCGATGTCGGGCAGGGAGCAGCCACGTTCGTCCGGTTTCCGGGCGGAATCACCATGATGATTGACGGCGGCGGTTTTTCCGACAGCGCGTTTGACGCGGGCCGGTTCATTGTCGCGCCCTTCCTCTACGCTCAGCGCGTCCGCCGGATCGACATCGCCGTTTTGACGCATCCCCATCCGGACCACCTGCAGGGACTGATTTATCTCGTCGATCACTTCGCCGTCCGGGAGGTCTGGTGCACCGGCCGCAAGGCGGACGACGACCTTTACCGTCTGTGGGAAAAAACCCTCGCCGACCGGCGTGTAAAAATTCGGCGCTGGTCCGCCCAGTCTCCGCCGGAAGAGCTTGCCGGCGTTCGTCTCCGGTGTCTGTGGCCCCTGCATCCGCCGGACCCCGGCAATTCGCGGCTCTCCTTTGACGAAACCAACGACGCGTCTCTGGTGATGAAAATGACCTACGGCTCGAGAAGCTTTCTGGTTACGGGCGATATTTCCTCCCGCGTGGAGAGTCAGTTGATCCGCCTGGCAAGTGACCTCCGCAGCGACGTTCTTTTCGTGCCGCACCACGGTTCGGCTCACTCCAGTTCCCCGGATTTCATCCGGGCGATATCCTGCCGCTTTGCCGTCATCAGCGCCGGCGCAAACAATATTTTCGGCCATCCCCATCCCGACGTGCTCGACCGTTTCCGTTTCGCCGGCGTGGAGGTGTGGCGCACGGACCGCGACGGAGCGATTCGCATGTCCACCGACGGCCGGATGCTGCATGTCGGGCCCTGGCTTGTAAAAAAGAACGCCGCCGGCGAGCCTGCGGAATAATATTTCATTGCCATCCCCCGGCTGATATGCTAGAAGCTACCGATTTATTTGTGAAACTCAAATCCCGCGGGCTCATTGCGGCAAAAGCGCCTCATCCTGATTTCGCCCGGACGGGATTTCAGGAAAGGATCATGGAAAAAATTACCGCCGTTAAAGGCATGAAAGACATTCTTCCGGCGGACGCCCCCGTCTGGCACCAGGTGGAGCTTACCGCCCGCAGAATTTTTGAACGATTCGGCTTTTGCGAAATCCGCGTGCCGATCATGGAAAAAACCTCCCTGTTTCAGCGCAGCATCGGAGAAACGACCGATATCGTGGAAAAGGAAATGTACACGTTTTGCGACCGCGACGACGAGCTTCTTACGCTGCGTCCGGAAGCGACGGCCTCGATCATCCGCGCTTACATCGAACATAATCTGGCGGGCGTCGAACCGGTCACCAAACTGTTCACCATCGGTCCCATGTTCCGCCGGGAACGACCGCAGAAGGGTCGTTTCCGCCAGTTTCATCAGATCGACGTGGAAGTGTTCGGCGACAACAGTCCCGCCTCCGACGCGGAAGTCATTTTCATGCTGATGCATTTTTTAAAGGAAACCGGCCTTACGGAGCTGTCGCTGGAAATTAATTCGCTGGGCTGCGGGACCTGCCGTCCTGCCTTTTCGCAGGCGGTGGTGGACTACCTCAAGGGATCCGAAGAGGCTCTGTGCCCGGACTGCCGGCGCCGCATCGTCACCAATCCGCTGAGAGTCTTCGACTGCAAGGTGGAAACCTGCGCCTCTGTGATCGACGGGGCGCCCCGGATTCCGGATTATCTCTGCCCGGACTGCAATGAGCATTTTTCAACCGTCCAGTCTCTGCTCGCGGATCTGCAACTGGACTTTGCGCTCAATCCCAAAATGGTCCGGGGTCTGGATTACTATACAAAAACCGCCTTTGAAGTCAAATCGGGAGCCCTGGGCGCGCAGAATTCACTCGCCGGCGGCGGCCGCTACGACGGTCTGGTCCGTTTCCTGGGCGGACCGGACGTGTCCGGCATCGGTTTCGGCATCGGCATGGAGCGGCTCATCGCCTGCCTGCCGTCCGGCGCAGAAAGCGCCGGACGCACGGACCTCTTCATCGCCGCACTGGGCTCCCGCGCGCAGAAACGGGGATTTCGCCTGACCCATGAACTGCGTGCGGCCGGTATTGCCGCAGCCATGGACTACGGCGACAAAAGCCTGAAAAGCCAGATGAAGCGGGCCGACAAGCTCAACAGCGCCTACACGCTGATCCTCGGCGACAAGGAAATCGATGAGCAACGCGCCGAGCTGCGCGACATGAGCACCAAACAACAGCAAAGCCTGCCGCTCAAGGATATCGCGCAGGCTTTAATGAACATTTTAAAAGAGAGGTAATTCATTTGTGAGCCAGTTTATTACGAAAGAAAAAAGAACGCATTACTGCGGACAAGTCGGCTTGTCCGATGAAGGCCGGGAAGTGGTTTTGTTCGGCTGGGCGCAGCGCCGGCGCGATCACGGCGGCGTGATCTTCGTCGATCTGCGGGACCGGGAAGGCGTCGTCCAGATCGTTTTCAATCCGGAAGCCGGCGAGTCCGTCCACGGCGAGGCGCACAAGATCCGCAACGAATATGTCCTGGCGGTAAAAGGCAAAGTGCGCCGGCGCCCCGCAGGAATGGAGAATCCCAACCTGGCCACGGGCCAGGTGGAAGTGGTGATCTCGGAACTGGAAATTTTAAACGAATCGAAAACGCCGCCCTTCTCTTTCGACGAGGAAGACATTTCGGAAAACGTGCGCCTGAAATACCGTTATCTGGATCTGCGCCGTCCGGCCATTCAGAAAAATCTGATCCTGCGCAGCAAGCTGGCGATCGCCACGCGCCAGTACTTCAACGACAACGGCTTTATTGAAGTGGAAACCCCGTTTCTGGGAAAAAGCACGCCGGAAGGCGCCCGCGACTACCTGGTGCCCAGCCGGATCAGCAAGGGCGCCTTTTACGCCCTGCCGCAGTCGCCGCAGATCTTCAAGCAGCTGTTGATGGTTTCCGGCTTCGACCGCTATTTCCAGATAGCAAAATGCTTCCGCGACGAAGATCTGCGCGCCGACCGCCAGCCTGAATTCACGCAAATCGACGTGGAAATGTCCTTCATCACGGAAGAAGACATCATGCAGATGATGGAGGGGTTGATGAAGGCCATCTTCAAAGCCTGTCTGGACAAGGACCTTGTCCTGCCCTTCCCGCGCCTCAAATACGCCGACGCAATCAGCCGCTACGGCAAGGATAATCCCGACATCCGCTTCGGCATGGAAATCGTGGATCTCACGCCGATCGTCAAGGATTCCGGCTTCAAGCTGTTTGCCGAAGTCGCGGCCACCGGCGGCGTCGTCAAAGCCATCAAAGCCGACGCGGCCGCTACGCTCTCGCGCAAGGATCTCGACGGACTGTCCGACTTCGTTGCGATCTACGGCGCCAAGGGGCTCGCCTGGGCAAAAGTCAACGCCGCGGACTGGACGTCCCCCATCTTCAAGTTCCTGAAGCCTGAAGAGGCGGCCGCCATCGGCCGGGCTCTGAACGCCCGCGAAGGAGACGTACTCTTTTTCGTGGCCGACGCGCCGAAAGTGGTCCATGACGCCCTGGGCAATCTGCGCCTGAATCTGGGAAAGAAGCTGAACCTGATCGATCCCGGCGCCCTGGGCTTTACCTGGATTACGGAGTTCCCGCTCATGGAATACTCGGAAACGGAAAAGCGCTACGTTTCCACCCACCATCCCTTCACGTCGCCGTTCCTGGAGGACATTCCGCTCATGACGACCGATCCGGGAAAAGTGAGGGCGCGCGCCTACGATCTGGTGCTCAACGGTTCGGAAATCGGCGGCGGCAGCATCCGCATCCACCGCCAGGACATTCAGGCCCGGGTCTTCAGCGCGCTCGGGTTGAGCGAGGAAGACGCCAAAAGCAAATTCGGATTTCTGCTCGACGCTCTCGAGTTCGGCGCCCCGCCGCACGGCGGTCTGGCCTTCGGCCTGGACCGGCTCACGATGATCATGACGCAGGCGGAATCGATCCGCGACGTGATCGCCTTCCCGAAAACGCAGAAAGCGGCCTGCCTGATGTCCGACGCCCCCTCCCGGGTCAGCATCGAACAGCTGATGGAGCTTTCGCTCAAGATCGTCTGATCGGAAAAGTCAGAAACTCAATCGTTGTCAAACAGCGTCCACTGCTCAAACGGACGCTGTTTGTCCTTCGGGGATCCGGGGGCGATTTCGCTGATGAAGCGCGACGGGCCGAGCGAGAAGGTCCCGGAGGCGCGGGAGTAATCCAGCACCGGATAGCTGATGTAGAGCTGATCCTTGGCCCGGGTGACGGCCACGTAAAACAGCCGGCGTTCCTCTTCCTCACCGCATGGCTCTTTGAGCGCCCGGTTCAAGGGGATCATGCCGTCGGCGCACCAGATCAAAAACACGTACGACCACTCGAGCCCTTTGGCCTGGTGGATGGTGCTCAGGATCACCTTGTCCTGCGACGGCTCCTCCATCTCCTCTTCCCGGGACATATTCGTGAGCAGGGCCAGTTCGTTTAAGAACTCCTCCATTGTCGTAAACTTGGCGGAAAAGCTGCCAAGCTGGATCAGGTCTTCTTCGCGGGCGGCCGCTTCGGAATAGGTTTCCTGAAGATAGGTGCGGTAATTGCCCCGGGTAAGCAGCGTCGCGATGATTTTCTCCGGTGTCCGGTCCGGAACGTCCAGCGCCGTGAGCTCCAGAAACGTCCGCCGGCACTGCATCAGGCCGTCTTTGGCCGTCTTCGGAGCCGTTGAAAGAAACTCCTCCGCGAGCAGCGCTTCCACCGGAGAGCTCTGCCGGCCCAGCCAGCGCCAGATTTTTTCAAAGGTGGCCTTGCCGATTTTGGGATACATCATCAAAAGCCTGCGCCAGGCCAGTTCGTCATGGCCGTTGACGAGCACGCGCATGTAGGAGGTCACATCCTTGATGTGGGCCTGCTCGAAAAAACGGATGCCGGAACGAATTTCAAAGGGGATGTCGCGCCTGACAAACTCCATCTGTACTTCCATGGAATGGTAATGCGCCCGGTAAAGCACGGCGATTTCGGAATACGGCACGCCGCTGCGGGTCAGTTCAACCACCCGCTGCGCGACGAAGTCCGCCTGCTTGAGCACGTTTTGCGCCGTGAGGATGACCGGCCGCATGCCTCCGGGACGGACGGCTTTGAGGGCTTTGGGGTACTGGTTTTCATTGTTGGTGATGCTCAGGTTCGCGAGATGCAGAATTTCCGGCGTGCTGCGGTAGTTGGTTTCCAGCTTGAAAATCCGGCAGTCCGGATAGCGCTTGGGAAAATCGATGATGTTTGCGAAATGGGTGCCCCGGAAAGAATAGATGCTCTGCGAATCGTCGCCCACGACCGTCAGATTGCGGTGCCCCGAGGCCAGCAAATCCACGATGTCCGCCTGGATGAGGTTCGTGTCCTGATATTCGTCCACGAGAACGTGGTGGAAACGGCCGGCCAGGATCTCCAGAACGTCCGGATGTTCCTGCAACAGCCTGCGGCAGTTGGCCAGAAGGTCGTCGAAATCCATGACGTTGAGCGCTTTTTTCTTTTGCTCGTAGAGGCAGGCGATCTGCGCGATGTCCGCCCCCAGATGCAGAAAAAAAGGATAACGGTTGACAAGCACGTCTTCGAGCGTCGTTTGCGTGTTCACCGTCAGACTGAGCATTTCGGCGACGACGTTGTTTTTGGGAAATTTGCCGAGCTTGGTGTCGATTTTCAGTTCGGCCATGGCCTGGGCGACAAGCTGCCGGGCGTCCTCGCTGTCCAGAATGGAAAAACCGGGCGCATAGCCCAGGCGAAAGGCGTAGCTGCGCAAAAAGCGGTGGGCGATGGAATGAAACGTGCCTCCCGTCATTTTGCCGGTGTAAGTCTCCACGAGACTTTCAACGCGCCGGAGCATGGAGCGGGCGGCTTTGTTGGTAAAGGTCGCAAGCAGAATATTTTCCGCCCGGACGCCGGAGTCGAGCAGATACGCGACGCGGTAGGTCAGCGTCCGCGTCTTGCCGCTTCCCGCCCCGGCAAGGACAAGAAGCGGCCCGCCTTTCTCCGTGACCACGCGGTACTGCTCCGGATTCAGCTCTTTGGCATAGTCAATCATGGATGGACTGACGTTCAGGCTCCGAGAGCCTTTTTGATATCGGCCACCGTGTCTTTGGAGCTCAGCGACAGAAAAGTCTTGAGCAGGCCTTCCTTTTCATAAAAGCCGATGAGCGGCGCGGTTTTCGAATTGTAGGTTTCCAGACGGTTGTTGATCGCTTCTTCCGTCTCATCGTCTCTTTGAATGGTTTCGTGACTGCAGAGGGTGCAGGTGCCGTCCGCGTTGGGCGGATTGCTTTTGACGTTGTATATGGCCTGACAGGCCGGATTGCAGCAGGTGCGGCGCGTGGTCAGACGGTCCAGGATAACCTCGCGCGGCACATCCAGATTCACCACGAAGTCCAGACGGATGCTAAGCCTGGCCAGGAGTTTTTTGAGCTCCTCGGCTTGCGGAATGGTGCGGGGGAAACCGTCCAGAATGAATCCGTTACGACAGTCCGGTTCCTGAAGTCTGGCTTCCATAATATCCATAATCAGCGCGTCCGGCACCAGGTCGCCCCGGTCCATATATTCCTTGGCCTTCCTGCCCAGGGCGGTGCCCGCTTTGACGGCGGAGCGTAAAATATCGCCCGTGGAAATCTGCACCGATCCGTCGAATTCCGTCAGAAGTTTGGCCACCGTGCCCTTGCCGGCGCCCGGCGCGCCCAGTAAAATGATCCTCATGTTTTCCTCCCAAAACTAAAAAAATTGTGAATGTTTTCGAGCTGCCGGGCTTATAATGCAAAACCCATAGGCGGTCAAGCGAATTAAGGCCGGCCGCCGGATGTCCCGGACAAACGAATTTCAAAAACATAAGGCCAGTATTTCCCCGTGACGAAGATCCGGCCGGTTTCGGCATCGCAGGCGATGCCGTTGAGAACGTCGATGGAGGCGCGCGCGGGCAGATGAGAACGCAGGACGGACAGATCGATCCAGCCCGTCACCCGTCCGTCCTGCGGCGCAATCCGTACGATCAGATCCGTGGTAAAGACATTGGCCCAGATCTCCCCCCGGATGAACTCCAGCTCATTAAGGCCCTCCACCGGCCTTTCTCCGTCGCGCACGCGAATTTTCCGGAGGATTTTAAACGATTCCGGATCCCGAAAGGTGATGGCGTCCGTTCCGTCGCTCATGATCAGGCTCCGGCCGTCCGTGGTCAGGCCCCACCCTTCTCCAAAATAGCTCATCTTCCGCAGAGGGCGAAGCGTCCGGGCGTCGTATACAAAAACAGTCTCATCTCGCCAGGTGAGTTGATAAATCCGTTTTCCAAACAGAACCAGCCCTTCGCCGAAAGCGTTTGCGGGCAGGGAAACGGTCGCCAGAATTTTTCCGGTGGCGACATCCCGGCGCGAGAGCGTCGATTTGCCGGCAAGTCCCGTGGATTCGAAAAAAAATCCCCGGTGATAAAACAATCCCTGCGTGAAAGCGCCGGGATCGTGCGGATACTTTTTCACAACGTCGACCGACGCGATAGGCGCGCGGGTTTTGAGCGCAGGCGAAAGTCCGAGCCGACTCTCCAGCAGGTCGCGCGCCTGCACGGTACAGGACGGAATCAGGCAAACCAGGCAAAAGACAAGAACGGATTGCCGTATCCGCCGGCGCCGGGCATTTCTTTTTTCGCGATCACTTCTGTCACTCATGAAACGCTCCTTTTTCCTGAGGAATTGACAAGCGTTTATACACCAGATTAATACCTTCATAAAGTATTTGCTAAATTCGAATTTTTGCAGTAGGAAAGAACCATGAAATTCAACTCGGATGTTGTTTCAAAAATCTGCAACGGCATCCCCTTTCTGGCCTGCCTTCCAGCAGGGGAGCTATCGGAAATCGAGTCGCTCGTCACGGTCCGGACTTTTTCCAAAAACCAGACCATTCTGCTCGAAAATGAACCACAGGATTATTTTTACTTTGTGATCACCGGCAGGGTCAAGGTTATCCGCCACAGTAAGGAAGGAAAGGAACTGCTCCTGGCCATCCATAAAAAATATGACTACTTCGGCGAAATGGCCATTCTGGACGGTAAGACCGCCCCCGCGACGGTCGTCGCGATGGAGTCGAGCGCCATCGGTTTCATCAAGCGGGAAAGATTCATGCGGTGCATTCTGACCAATGAACAGAGTCTGCATGAGCTCATTTCGCTTTTGTGCTCCCGCCTGCGCGACGCCTGGACGGTCGTGAACGTGATGGGATGCGCGGAAGCCGGCGATAAAGTCCGCGCCGCCCTGAAAATCTTCAGCCAGAAATTCGGAACGCGGACCAAAAGCGGCGTCATCATCAGCACCAAGATCACCCACCAGGACCTGGCCAATTTCGCCGCCGTCTCCAGAGAAACGGCCAGCCGGATTTTGAGCGCGATGGCGAAGACCGGTGAAATTGAAATCATCGACCGCAAATACATTCTGCTCACACCGTCCTTTTTCAAAAAACAGCCGATTTCTTAAAGCCTGCCCGGCCGGACAGGGCCCGCCGAACGTCTGCCGCTCCAAAATCAATTTGGGACTGTCTTTTTATTTTTTCTTGGGGTAAGATAACCGCATTCGAGTGCCTTGGGCCGGATAAAACCAATACACGGGAACCCGAACATGGACAACAACGACATCAGAAAACCTACCGCGACCAGCCCTCCCCCGCCGCTGCAAAATGAAACGGATCTGACCGCGGCATCTGCCGACGCGCCGGAGGCCCCGAGGAAAACGCCCCAACCCTCTGCAACGGACGAAGCGGCGCCCGCTGCCGCCGGGGATGACGATGAGATTGTCGTCGGCGGATACAAGATACAGCTGTCGATTCCCAAAGACATTTTAAAACAGGTAAAATCCTTCAACCGTGAAAGCGCGAATAAGTCGGCCGGATTCTGGGCCGCCCAGATTCTGAAAAAAAATCCGCAGCTGACCCTTTCGCCGCAGGCGGATCCGGTGCAGATCTGGAACGAAATTAAAGATCAGATCCTTAAAAGAATTGCCCTGTAGAGTTTCTTGATGGCGGGACCGGACGGCATTGAAAAAAAACCGGCGACCGGCAGACGACGCGGTTTGCATTTTAAGGCAGCGACGGAAAAATCCCGGTGAGCGACGCGGTCAGACAAACATTTTTGCCTTCGGCAGGGCATCCGCTGAACGCAGGTAAACGGGGACGGCCTTGATCAAATCCAAAAGATCGCCGCGGCGATATTTCTCAAGCGCCAGGCGCCCCACAGACGAGGCGCAAATGAACTGCTTCTCCTCGGAGGCGACGACATCTTTCCCCTGCCGGCGGGAACGCAGAACGTCTGCATATTTGATCGCTCCGTCGCCGACATAGGTCACGCTCTCGTCGCAGTCATCCGCAATATCGCGGGGAGCAAGCGCCCTTTCCGGCTCCAGTTGCCGCAACAGACCGTTATTTTCACGGCGGTAGTAGGCCAGATACACCTGTCCGCGGCCGGCGTCCATCATAGCGCCGATCACTTTTCCGGTTTCCTGCACGTTTTGGGCCAGCGCAGCCAGAGAGGAGACGCCCACGGCCGGCTTGCCCGTCGCCAGCATGAATCCCTTCAGCGTGCTCAGTCCGATGCGCAGTCCCGTAAAGGAACCCGGCCCGAGCGTACAGGCAAACACGTCTATGTCCCCAAGCGCAACGCCGGCAATCCGGCAGGCGTCGTCAACGGCCGGCAGCAGTACTTCCGAGGCGTTCAGACCTTTGTTGATGATGGTATCGCAAAGGGCCGCATCGCCGCGCAGCAGAGACACGGCGGCGGTTTTCGAAGAGGTGTCAAAAGCAAGAATCAGCATATCATTTAAAGAATTTCAAAACGTCGTTTACAGGTTTGATGTTGAGCCGCTCGATATCGATCATGATGACAAAAAGCATCAGCATCAGGAGCACGACAAATCCGATCTGCTGGGAGATTTCCCGAACTTTCATCGGAATTTCCCGGCGGGTGACCATTTCGATCAGATAAAAGAAAATGTGCCCCCCGTCCAGAACGGGAATGGGAAACAAATTGATGACACCCAGATTGATGGAGAGCACGGCCATAAATAAAATGAAGGGGATGATCCCTTCCCGGACCTGGTTGCCCGCCACCTGGGCAATGAAAATGGGGCCGCCCAGCGTTCGCGGTGAAATGACGCCTTCAATCATTTTGACGACGGAGATCACCGTCAGTTTGCTGATTTCCCAGGTTTTCTCAAACGCGGACAGCATGGCCGAAAACGGATTTTTTCTTTCGATAACCGTTTTGCCCGCCGGCGCAATGCCGATCAGATAAGACTCTTCCTCTTCGCCGAAGATCGTCTTGGTCTTGGATAACTTCGGCGTCACGCTGAAGGCCTTTTCTTCTTCTCCCCGCAGGACGACGATCTTCACGGGAGCGCCTCCCGATTTGGCGATCACCGGCCTGATTTCATCCCAGTAGCGTATTTTCTGGTCGTTGAGCGAAACGATTTGATCTCCGGCGACGATGCCGGACGCCTGGGCGGCCGAATCCCTCGCCATTTCTCCCACAACGGGCACAAGATTGGGCAGCCCGTACATGTAAACGATGAAGAAAATAACGATCGCCAGCAAAAAATTGAACACGGGGCCGGCCAGGACAATGAGCAGGCGCTTCCAGGTGGGCTGCTTGAAAAAGGACCGTTTTTCATCTTCCGGCGCCAGGTCTTCCGTTCCGGATTCGCCCAGCAGTTTGACAAAACCGCCCAGCGGAATCCAGGAAACGACATATTCCGTTTCCCCGATCTTTTTTCCGAAAATCTTCGGTCCGAATCCCAGGGAAAATTTCAAAACGCCGACGCCGCCTATCCGGGCAGCCAGGAAGTGCCCCAGTTCATGCACGAAAATCAGAATGCCCAGCAAAATGATAAACGATATTAAAGTAACCAAACCTTCATCCTTTCTTCAGCGTCCGCAAAACGCTTCGGGCCTGTGCTCTGGATTGTCCGTCCACCTGCAGAATGTCTTCCAGAGAGGGGTTCTGTTTGACCGCCTGCCGATCGAGGACCTTCTCTATTACTTTCGGAAGATCGGTAAAGCAAATTTTATTTTCGAGAAACGCGCCCACCGCTTCTTCGTTGGCCGCGTTGAGCGCCGCCGGCGCCGTGCCGCCCAGACGCCCCGCTTCATAGGCCAGGCGCAGGCAGGGAAATTTTTTCATGTCCGGTTCTGCAAAAAGGAGCTCACCCGCGGCGGCCAGGTTCAAGCCGGGCAGAGGATTTTCCAGACGGTCGGGATAGCTGAGGGCATAGGCGATCGGAATCCGCATGTCCGCGATGCCCAGCTGTGCCAGCAGCGATCCGTCTATCAGCTCGATGAGCGAATGCACCGTGCTTTGCGGATGAATCAAAACGTCTATGCGGTCGACGTCCAGATTAAACAGCCATCGGGCTTCGATCACTTCCAGCCCCTTGTTCATGAGGGAGGCGGAATCGATCGTGATTTTCCGGCCCATTTTCCATCGGGGATGGCGGAGCGCCTGCGCCGGCGTCACGGCTTTGAGCTCCTTCCGGGAGGATTTTAAAAAGGGGCCGCCGGATGCCGTGAGGATAATCCTTTTCAGATTTTCCTTTTTCTGTCCGGCCAGGCATTGAAAAATTGCGCTGTGTTCGCTGTCCACCGGAAGAAGGCTGATTTTTTTCCGGCCGGCTTTTTTCATGACGACCGATCCGGCCGCCACCAGCGTTTCCTTGTTGGCCAGAGCAATATCTTTTCCCGCATCGATGGCCGCCAGCGTCGGCTTGAGCCCCGCCGCCCCGGAAATGGCGGAAACCACCATGTCGGCGCCGTCATGCGCGGCGGCTTCCAGAATGCCCGTTTCGTCGTAGAGAACGGGAACGCGGTTCTTCGGCCCGAGGAGCCGCTTGAGAGCGTCCGCTTCCTTGCGCGAATGTACGGCTGCGACGTCCGGCCGGAATTCGACAATCTGTCTGGCCAGCAGACGAACGTTTCGTCCCGCCACGAGAGCCGCCACCCGGAACTTGTCCGGATGCCCGGCAATGACGTCAAGCGCGCTTTGCCCGATTGAGCCAGTTGATCCCAGAAGAGTAATCTTTTTCATCATCCAATCACAAAAATCCGGTAGTAATAAACAAAGGGAGCGACAAAGATCAGACAGTCCAGGCGATCCATCAGACCGCCGTGTCCCGGCAGCAGGGCGCTGGCGTCTTTTTTGCCGTAGTTTCTTTTGATGACGGATTCGCTCAGATCGCCGAGCTGGCCGATGATGCTGCCCGCGAATCCCAGAACGAGGAAGTGTCCGAGCGCGATTTCCGGAAAAATGAAAAATCCGAAGGCGCAGGAAGCGAGCGTGGCGCCCAGGATGAGCCCGATGGTTCCCTCTACGGTTTTGCCCGGACTGACCAGAGGAATCAGCTTCCTTTTCCCCAGCGCCCGGCCCACATACATCGCTACCGTATCCCCCACAATACCGATCACCAGCACCAGAAAAATCCAGGAAACGCCGGCGTCGAGTTTTCTGAGCAAAATAAAGTGCGCGGTCAAAAGCGGCAGGTAAATCATCCCGAAAACGACCTTCAAAACGGAAGACAGGTCAAAATGGCTTTCGTCAACCCGCCACAGAAACACCATGAAAACGACCATTGTCGCGAACGCCAGAAAAGCAATCATCATCTCGGCGCTGCCGAACAAAGCCACAGCGGGAATCAGAACGGCAAAGATCATGCTTTCGGTTTTTTCCCTGAGAAAGCCTTTGCCGAAAACGATGCCGTTGTACTCCCAGACGGCGACTCCGATGGCGATCACAATGGCCGCAGCGAGGATTTCCACGGAGCCGAAAAAGAGAATGGCCAGGAGAATGACCGCCAGAACAATGCCGGTCAGCCATCTTTGCAGGTTCCCATTTTTTCCCGCCATGTTTTTCCCCCTTTGTCCGGAAGGCTATTTGCCCTGAATCTGCTCGCTGGTTAGCCCGAAACGTCTTTCACGCTGCTGATAAACGGCGATGGCCGCTAGCAAATCGCTTTTCTTGAAATCCGGCCACAAAACATCCGTAAAATAAAGCTCGGTATACGCCAGCTGCCACAGAAGAAAGTTGCTGATCCGGTATTCACCGCTGGTGCGGATCAAGAGGTCGGGATCCGGCATGGAGGCGGTAAACAGATAGCGCGCCAGCGTCTCCTTGTCGATGTCGTCGATTTTCAGTTTGCCGTCGCGCTGATCCGCAACCATTTTCCTCACCGCCGCAACAATTTCGTCGCGGCTGCCGTAGCTGAGCGCCAGATTCAAAACCATCTTGTCGTTTCTTTCGGTGAGCTTCATGACCTCCAGAAGCTTTTTCCGCACGGGCAAATACAGCTTGTCGATGTCGCCGATGGCGGCAAGACGGATTCCCCTCTTCTGGAGGGTCGGCGTTTCCTTATCCAGATAATCGGCCAGGAGGTCCATGAGCGCATTGACTTCCTCGCCGGGCCTGCCCCAGTTTTCCGAGGAAAAAGCAAACAGCGTGAGATACGCAATGCCGATTTCCCGGCAGGCCGTCACCGTCGTCCGTACGGCCTGGGCGCCTCTTTTATGACCGCGGATCCGGCCCATGGCATGCTGCTTGGCCCACCGTCCGTTGCCGTCCATGATGATGGCGATATGCCGCGGAAGATTGTTGGGATCGATGTTCGTCATAGGAGTCTGTCTTAACCTTAAACACAAATGGGGAGTTTTTGACTCCCCATTGCGCGATGCTTAAACCGTCTGCCGGTTTTTAAATCTCCATGATTTCTTTTTCTTTGGCCGCCAGAATCTTGTCGGTCTTTTCAATGTAACTGTCCGTCATTTTCTGCACCTCATCCTGGGCGGTATGGAGTTCGTCTTCCGACATTTTATTGTTCTTTTTCAAATCTTTCAAGGCTTCATTGGCATCGCGCCGTCCGTTGCGCAGCTTGATTTTGCCTTCTTCCGCCATTTTCTTCACCACCTTGACCAGTTCCTTGCGGCGTTCTTCGGTAAGCTGCGGAATGGAAAGGCGGATGACTTTGCCGTCGGTGGAGGGCATCAGCCCCAGATCGGATTTCTGGATGGCTTTTTCAATGGCGCCGATGGCCGTGACATCCCAGGGCGCAATGACAATGAGGCGGCTTTCCGGAACCGAAAGCGTGGCCACCTGGGCGATCGGAGTCGGCGTCCCGTAATAGTCCACCTTGATTCCATCCAGCAGCGAAACGGACGCCCGACCGGTGCGCACCCGGCTGAACGACTTTTCCAGAGAAGAGATGGTCTTTTCCATGTCATCTTTGAATTTCGCAAAAATCTGCTCTTTCATAATCATTCTCCTACGTAAGTGCCAATTTTTTTACCACAGATGACTCCGCGAATATTTCCCTTTTTCTGCAAATTGAAAACGATAATCGGCAGGGAGTTGTCCCGGCAAAGCGTAATGGCAGTTGAATCCATTACTTTAAGGTTTTTTGTCAAAACTTCGATATAACTAATTTTTTCGAACATCACAGCAGATTTATCCTTGACGGGATCCGCACTGAAGACCCCGTCAACTTTCGTGGCTTTCATGATCACGTCGGCGCGGATTTCCATCGCCCGCAGACACGCGGCCGTGTCGGTTGAAAAATAAGGATTGCCCGTTCCGCCGGCAAAGATGACAACGCGCCCTTTTTCCAGATGCCGCATGGCCCTTCTCTGGATGAAAGGTTCGGCGATCTCCCGCATCTCGATGGACGTCTGCACACGTGTGGCAAGTCCGCGCGCCTCCAGCGCGCTTTGCAGCGCCAGACTGTTGATGACGGTGGCCAGCATGCCCATGTAGTCGGCGGTTGTGCGGTCCATGCCCTTCGCGCTGGCTTCGATGCCCCGAAAAATGTTGCCGCCCCCGATAACGATGCCGATCTGGATACTGAGATCGGCCAGGGATTTTATTTCGTCGGCGATGTAATTGGCCACCTCCGGATCAACGCCGCTGGACTGCCGGCCCTGAAGCGCTTCCCCGCTGAGCTTCAAAAGAATTCTCCGGTAAGCGGCTTTTTTCTTATCGGCCATTATTTCTTAATTTCCTCACCGAGCTGGAAGCGGGCGAAACGGCGGATGACGATATTTTCCCCCGTTTTGGCGATCATGTTGCTGATCAGCGTTCCCACGGTGATATCCTGATTCTTGACGAATTTCTGATCGACCAGACAGACATCCTCATAGTACTTTTTCAGCTTGCCTTCGATGATTTTATCCCAGATCTTTTCCGGTTTTTTCTCTTCGCGCAGCTGGCTGCGGTAAATTTCCTTTTCCCGGTCGAGCGCTTCTTCGGGAATCTCTTCAGAGCGCACGCACTGGGGATTGGAGGCGGCGATGTGCATGGCGATGTCTCTGGCCATCGTCTGGAAATCTTCGGTCTTGGCGACAAAATCCGTTTCACAGTTGATTTCGACCATCACGCCGATTCGGCCGCCCATGTGGATATAAGAGGCGATGGTTCCGTCCTTGGCCGCCTTGGACGACCGTTTCGTGGCCGCGGACAGGCCTTTCTTTCTCAAAAAGTCGATCGCTTTTTCAAAATCACCTTCCGCCGCGGCAAGCGCTTCCTTGCAGTCCATCATGCCGGCGCCGGTTTTTGTTCTCAATTCTTTTACCATCAATGACGTAATTTCCAATGTTCTATCCTCCTAGAATTCTGTTCCTGATCTGTATCTTTTTTGTTCGCAGTCACGGATTTACTGCGGATCCGCCTGAGCCGGCGCAGCGCTCTCCATTTCGACGCTTTCGGGAATGTCCGGTTCCGCGTCCTTGTTTTCTGCGGCTGCCGCTCCTGCTTCCTTATTGGATTCGGCAGCCAGTTTTTCCTCAAAGCGTTTCTTGCCTTCCGTCACGGCGTCGGCGAATTTCGAGGCAAACAGCTTTATGGCCCGGATGGCGTCGTCATTGCCCGGAATGACATAGTCGATGTCGGTCGGATCGCAGTTGGTGTCGACAATGGCGACCAGGGGAATTTTCAGCTTCTTGGCTTCCTTGACGGCAATGTGCTCCCGGTTGGGATCCACGATGAACACGGCGGCCGGCAGCGACTTCATGGTCTTGATGCCGCCCAGGACGGTTTCCAGTTTGTCCATCTCTTTTTGCAGTTTGGTGATTTCCTTTTTGGGAAAGGCCTTGATGGAGTCGTCGCCGAACATTTTATTGAGGCTGTTGAGGCGGTCGACGCTTTTCTTGACGGTGACGAAATTGGTCAGCATGCCGCCCAGCCAGCGCTGATTGACAAAGGGCATGACGCACCGCGACGCTTCCTCGCGAATGGCTTCCTGGGACTGCTTTTTGGTTCCGACAAAAAGGATTTCCTTTCCCTGGCTGACCGTATCCACGACAAAATTATAGGCCGACTGGAACATGCCCACGGTTTGCTGCAGATCGATGATGTAAATGTTGTTGCGGGCCCCGAAGATATAGGGTTTCATCTTGGGATTCCACTTGTTGGTTTGGTGTCCGAAATGGACACCGGCTTCGAGCAACAGTTTCATTGAAATGACTGACATGGTTTTCTCCTTTGTTTTTTTTCCGCCATCCCCGTCGTCTTGCCGGCACACTTGATATTCAAGCAACATGCCGTCAATCGGAGGATGTGTGAAATTTTGCGGCACTTACCACAAATCAATTAATTGTTCAAGCCAAATTCCCTTTTTTCGGCAATAAAATTAAGAGATTTTATGAATCACGTCGAATAATCCGCGTTGATTTTGACATAATCGTATGAAAGATCGGAGGTATAAACCGAGTAGGACTTGTCGCCGCCTCCGAGACCGATGTGCACTTCAATTTGCCCGCTGCGAAATATTTCCTTTAACTTCGCAAGCGAAATATCGGCCGGCGTGTCCTGGGCAAAGACCGTCATCGGGCCGATGGACAGGGTTATCTTTTCCTTTTCGAGCGGAATACCGGACGCTCCGACGGCCGCGAGAATTCTGCCCCAGTTGGGATCTTCTCCAAAAAACGCGGTTTTGACCAGATTGGAGTTGGCGACGGAATAGGCGACGCGTCTGGCGTCGGATTTGGACTTGGCGCCGTCCACAACGACGGTGATGAATTTGGTCGCCCCTTCGCCGTCTTTCACCACGGCCTGGGAAAGTTCGGCCAGCACATCCGTCAGCATCTCGCGGAATCTCTGCAAGCGCGCCTGGGCCCGCTCGAGCGGATTGTTTCCGGCCAGGCCGTTGGCCAGGATAATGGCTGTGTCGTTGGTGCTCATGCAGCCGTCGACACTGATGGCGTTGAACGTGGAATCGATCACCTGATGAAAGACGGTATTGAGCGCCTTGGCGTCGATGAGCGCGTCGGTCATGACATAGGTCAAAAGCGTCGCCATGTTTGGTTCGATCATCCCGGCGCCTTTGGCGATTCCGCAAATCGTGATGTCCTTCGCGCCGACGATGCCCTTGCGGATGGCGATCTTGGGAAATTTGTCCGTGGTCATCATGGCCGCTTCGGCGTCCTCCACGCCGAATTCGTTGAGCCCCTTGACCAGTTTGCCGATGCCGGATTCGATTTTCCTCACCGGCAGCCTTCTGCCGATCACACCGGTCGAACAGACCAAAAGATGGTCTTCCGGAATTTTCAGCTGCCTGGCGGCGGCGGAAGAAACAGCCAGCGCATCGGTCATCCCTTCTTTGCCCGTGGCCGCATTGGCGCAGCCGCTGTTCGTGAGAATCGCCTGGGCGATGCCCCGCTTGATCCGTTCGGCGTCAATCACGACCGGCGCCGCCTTGAACGTGTTTTTGGTGAACATCGCGGCCGCCTTGGCCGGGATGGTGGAATAGATCAGCCCCAGATCCTTTTCTTCGCCCCCTTTGATGCCCGCGGAAACTCCGTTGGCTAAAAAACCCGGAACACTTATTTTATTCGTGGATTTCACCATTACCGCCACTCCTTCATCGAAAAACTTATGCACCGCAACATTTTTTATATTTCTTTCCGCTGCCGCACGGACAAGGATCATTTCGTCCGACTTTGGCGCCTTCGCGTTTGATGGTCTGCTTGGCCGGCGTGTCTTCGCCCCGGCTCAAGATATAATCCTGTTTTTGCTTCTGCCGGATTTCCTCAACCTCTTCTTCTCTCTGGATCCGGACCAGGCAGAGTTTCTCCAGCGTATCCATTTTAATCCGGCCGATCATCTCCATGAACATGGCGTATCCTTCGCGCTGATATTCACGGACCGGATCCTTCTGGCCGTAGCCGCGCAGGCCGATACCCTCCCTTAAGTGGTCCATGGACAGGAGGTGCTCTTTCCAGTGCGTGTCGATCGCCTGCAGCATGATGACCTTCATCAGATATGTCATCAAATCCGCGCCGAATTCCCGCTCTTTGTCCTTCAGGAAAGCCAGCACCTTCTCGACGACAAAACCTCCCAGGGCGTCGGCAGAATTGAGCTCCTTCGCGCCGGCAAGATCCATCCTCAGATTGAACTGTTTGTACAGAGCCTCTTCCAGTGATTTGAAATCCCAGTCCTGAGGATGCTTTTTGTCACCGGCAAACTCCCCGACCAGTTCGCCGGAAATTTCTTCAACCATTTCTTCAACGTCGGACCATAAGCCCTCTCCACGAAGGGCTTTTTTCCTCTGCTCGTAAATGACTTTTCTTTGATTGTTCATCACATCGTCGTATTCGAGCAGATGTTTCCGGATGTCGAAGTTCTGGCCTTCCACACGCTTTTGCGCGTTTTCAATGGCGCGCGAAATATACTTGTGCTCGATCGGCTGCCCCTCGTCGATGCCGATCGTGTCCATGACCGAGGAAATGCGGTCCGCGCCGAAGACGCGCAGCAAATCGTCTTCCAGGGAGAGATAAAAACGCGACGATCCGTTGTCTCCCTGGCGCCCGGACCGGCCGCGCAGCTGATTGTCGATGCGCCGGCTTTCGTGCCTTTCCGTTCCCAGAATATGCAGACCGCCGAGCTCCGCGACTTTTTCACCGAGTTTGATGTCCGTGCCGCGGCCGGCCATGTTGGTTGAAATCGTCACCTGTCCCATTTGTCCGGCCTGGGCGACGATTTCCGCCTCTCTTTCATGGTTTTTCGCATTGAGAACATGGTGCTTGACGCCGGCCCGAGTCAGATGCTTGCTTAAAAGTTCCGATTTTTCGATGGAAATCGTGCCGATCAGGACAGGGCGCCCGGCCTTGTGCAGCGCTTTGACTTCCTCAATCACCGCCTTGATCTTCTCCTCTTCCGTTTTATAGATGAGGTCATTGTGATCCTGGCGGATCATCGGCATATTGGTCGGCATCACCACCACGTCGAGGTTGTATATCTTCCGAAACTCCTCTGCTTCCGTGTCGGCGGTTCCGGTCATTCCCGCCAGTTTTTTGTACATCCGGAAATAATTCTGGAACGTAATAGACGCCAGCGTCTGGTTTTCTTTCTCGATTTTTACCTTTTCCTTGGCCTCCAGCGCCTGGTGCAATCCGTCGCTGTAGCGCCGGCCCGGCATGACGCGCCCCGTGAACTCATCGACGATAATGACCTGACCGTCCTTCACCAGATAATCCACGTCGCGTTTGAAGAGTGTATGGGCCCGCAGGGCCTGATTCACGTGATGGACGATTTCAATGTTTCTCGGTTCATAGAGGTTTTGAACATTCAGCAGTTTTTCGACATTAGCCACGCCCTCCTCCGTCAGGACAACCGTTTTGCTTTTTTCGTCAACGGTGTAGTCCGACTCCCGTTTCAGGCGGGGAATGATCTGGTTGATCCGGTAATACTTGTCCGTCGATTCCTCCGAGGCGCCGGATATAATGAGCGGCGTGCGGGCTTCGTCGATCAGAATACTGTCCACTTCGTCGACGATGGCATAGTTGAATTCGCGCTGGACATAATCCTCCAGATTGAATTTCATGTTGTCCCGTAGGTAATCGAATCCGAATTCGTTGTTCGTTCCATAGGTGATGTCCGCATTGTAGGCTCTGCGGCGCTCGTCGTCGTCCATGCCGTGGATGATCACCCCCACAGAGAGCCCCAGAAAATGGTAGATGGGCCCCATCCATTCCGCGTCGCGGCGGGCCAGATAGTCGTTGACGGTCACGACATGGCACCCCTTGCCTTCCAGGGCATTGAGATACAAAGGCAGGGTTGCGGCCAGCGTCTTGCCTTCACCTGTCTTCATTTCCGCGATCCGGCCTTCATGAAGCACGATGCCGCCGATCACCTGAACGTCAAAAGGGCGCATCATCAGCGTCCGGCGGGCGGTTTCGCGGGCCACGGCAAACGCTTCCGGAAGGATATCATCCAGCGTCAGGCCGCTTTTAAGCTTTTCCCTGAAATAGGGTGTTTTTTCCTTTAATTGTGCGTCGCTAAGCGACATCATGGCTGCTTCAAAGCGGTTGACTTCCTGAAGCAGGACGGCCAGCCTCTTGAGCTCCCGATCATTTTTGGTTCCGACAATTTTCTTGAGAATTGCGTCCAGCATTGCTCACCTTCAAAAAAAAACCGGTAGTTTGTACCGGCGGATTCTAACACATTTAATCGTTGAATAAAAACCCCTATTTATTGGGGTTAACGCCTTACCCGGACTTTTGCGTGCACAAGAGGCCCCTCTTCTGAAGCTCTCCGTCTGCATACTAATTCAGTTTCTTCGATTATTTCAAGTATTTTCTTGGATTGACCGGAACATCATTGACATAAACGGCGTAATGTACGTGGGCGCCCGTGCTGCGGCCGGTGTCGCCCACAAATCCGAGGACGTCGCCGCGTTTTATCCGCACTCCCTGTTTGACGGCGGCTCTGGAAAGATGCGCATAGGAGGTGACCACACCGTGGCCATGATCGATTTTCACGATATTGCCGTCGTCGGAGCGGTACGCAACTTCGACCACCAGGCCGTCGGCCGGCGCCTGGATTTCTTTGCCCATTCGCGTGGCAATGTCGATCCCTTTGTGAAATTCGGTTCCGGAACCGAACGGATTATCGCGGGTACCGAACTCCGAAGTAACCCAGCCCCGAACCGGCCAGATGGACGGCGTCGCGGCCAAAAACGATTTCTGTTCCTGCAGAAATTTTAAAAGCTCTCCGAAACTCCTCTCCTGCTCGTTGGCATCGTCGTTCAGCCGGCCGATGCTCTGGCGGATTTCGGAAACCAGCCCGGCATCCTCTTTATCGATCAGTTCCTGAAGACGAATCCGTTCATTGTTTGAACCGCCGATCCCGAGAGGAATTTTCCTGTCCCTGCCGACCCGATCGGCAGCCAGAATCCTTATCTTCTTGTCAAACTGCCTGAATTCTTCCATGCGGTCGGCAAAGGCGTCGACTTGGGCTGCCAGTGCCGTGATCTCTTGGGACTGCAGGGCTGTTTGCTGCCGGAGGCGGGCAAGCTCCACCCTGTCTCTTTGAATGCTCGCGTAATCGTAAATGACATAAAGGGTAAGAAGGACGGCCAGAACAGAACCGATGAACAGGCCGCGGACCAGATTACTGGAAAGAGAAATCTTGGTGACCGGACTTTTCCTGCGCGGTATTATCATCAATGTAAAGAAATTATCCGACATCTTCCTCCTTGAATATGGAACTGCAGAAAAGAATGATATGCCGCTATGAGTTTGGTTAGCTAACACAGCAAAAACGCAAAGTCAAGCGCAAGTCACCTCTGTTTATCGCCCTTTTGGGGCCCAAACTTGAGCCTATTACTATTTTATTCAATATATCAATATATTACACGGCACAGGGAGAGTGCCGGCCCGGCAACAGCGCCATTTCATGCCGTCGCCGCGGAAGGTTATCGCTATTCAATATCGCTTTTATTTCAATTAATTGTGCTACATTCACCCCGGATGTGAGCGCATTTTTCAGAAGCCTCCGAAATTTTTCCTCATAAATTCCCCCTTCAACCTCGGCATGAACCGGAAGAACATGATTTTTTTGATCTTTCAGCATACGAACGAGGGCGGAAACATCATCCGGGGAATCGAGTTCTTCAAAGCAGGGCAAATCCGACGGAATCTCCGGTACATCAAGAGACGCATGCAGAAAAGGCGATTTTGCTCTTGTGCAGCTGAGGTACTCGAAAGAGTACCTTTTAATGATGCTTAAAACGCGGTCATCGATCAGCCAGGACGGAGCGCCAAAGGCCGTGGGTTTTCGTCCGGTTAACCTGGCAAAGCCTTCCATGCCTTTTTCAAACCAGTCCCTGATCCATTTTTCTGATTTTTCCGGCAGTTCATCCTGCCAGCGGCGGTGATCCCAGGCGTGAAACTGAACCTCGTGTCCTTCGTCGAGGATTTGACGGACCACTTCGGGAAAAGAAAGCGCGATCATCGGCGCCGGCAGAAGCGTGCCGTAAAGAGCGGTCTTCCATCCGTAAAGGCTCGGGGCTTTGGTCCTCAGCATTTTTTTCCGAAACAGAGGATTTTTGATGAGCTGCAGCGCGGCGCGCCCGGAATTGTCCGGTCCGATGCTCAGGAAGAAAGTCCCCCGAACGTCGAAATCCTTTAAAACACGCAGCAGACGGGGCACACCGTTTTTCATTCCCCAGTAGGTGTCCACGTCGATCTTGAGCCCCAGCACAGTCATAAAAATCCATCCCGAAAAAAACTTACAGGGAAATCCCCTTGTTTTCTTCCAGAAACGAATTGAGCGTCAGGCGCAGCGATTCGTGCAGATCGACCTTCGGCTCCCAGCCGAGCAGCGTCCTGGCTTTTTCGATGCTGGGCTTGCGCGTGTAAATATCCTGGTAGCCTTTGCCGTAAAAATGATCGGCCGGCACTTCGATGATATCCGAATAAACCGCGTCCCGGCAGTGATCCGGATGCTCCTGAAACATCTTTTTCAGGATGGCGGCCAGTTCCTTCACCGAGCATTCGTTTTCCGGATTGCCGATATTGATGATCTGGTTTTTGCAGACATCGCCGGCGTTTTCCAGAATTTTCATCAGCGCCGCGATGCCGTCATCGACATAGGTGAAACAGCGTTTCTGCCGGCCTCCGTCCACCAGATTGATCGGGCGTTTCAAAAGCAATTCGGCGATAAACTGCGTCACGACACGCGAGCTGCCCTCCTTGGCGGTATCGAGCGAATCCAGACGCGGCCCAATCCAGTTGAACGGCCGGAAAAGGGTGAATTCGAGATGGCCCCGCGTGCCGTAAGCGTAGATCACGCGATCGAGCAGCTGCTTGCAGCAGGAGTAAATCCAGCGTTCCTTGTTGATGGGTCCCACGACCAGGTAGCTTTCATCCTCCGTGAATTCCGGATCGTTGCATGCCCCGTAGACCTCCGACGTGGAGGGAAAGACAACGCGTTTGCGGTACTTCACGCATTGCTTGATGATGTTGACGTTCATTTCAAAATCCAGGTTATAGACGCCGATGGGATCTTCCACGTAAGCCTTCGGCGTGGCGATTGCCACCAGCGGCATGACCACATCGCATTTTTTAACATGGTACTCGATCCACTCCTTGTTGATGGAAATATCCCCTTCCAGGAAATTGAACCGCGGATTGTTCAGCGCCGCGCCGATCCGTTCCGTTCCCAGATCCATTCCGAAAACCTGCCAATCGGGCTTTTCGTCCAGGATCCGGTTGACCAGGTGGTGTCCGATGAAACCGTTAACGCCCAGGATTAAGATCTTCATGTCAGTTTTTTCACCTTTCCCGTTTTAAAATATGTCCCGATGTCGGCATCCTGCAATCTCAAACCGGATACGTCGATGTCCAGAAGCCTTATAGCACCATCCGCGGTTTTCACAAGCACGGATTGGCCGTCGGAAATCACGTCGCCCGGCCTGCCGGCGGCGGCAAACGAAACCGGCCTGGCCCGCCAGATCAGAACTTTCTCGCCGCTGTCCGCAAAGGCAAACGCCCCCGGATAGGGTTCCGTCACGGCCCGGATCAGATTGTAGATTTCGACGGCGGTGCGGTCCCAGGAGATACGCCCGTCCTCGGGCTTGCGTCCGCCGTAATAACTTCCTCGCGACAGGTCCTGCTTCCGAAGCGGAATCCGGCCCCGCAACATTTCCGGCAGCACTTCGTCAAGCAGTCGGCCGGCCGCCGCGCAAAGCTTGTCATACAGGGTTTGTGCCGTATCCTCGAAGTCGATTTTCACAGCCCGGCTGCCGACAATGTCGCCCGCATCCGGTTTTTCCACCATGGCATGCAGCGTGACGCCCGTTTCTTCCTCTCCGTTGACCAGAACCCAGTTGACCGGGCAACGGCCCCGGTAAGCCGGCAGAAGCGATCCGTGCAGATTGAAAGCGCCGGTCCGCGGAATCGCCAGAAGCGCAGGAGAGATCATTTTCCGGTAATAAAAAGAAAAAAGGACATCCGGTTGCCGACCGGCGATTTTATCAATCCACTGCGGCGCGTTGATTGCATCGGTCGTGAAGCAGTCGATTCCCCGGGTTTCCGCCCAGTTTTTCACCGAGCCGAACCAGCAGTTTTCCTGCGGATCGTCTTCGTGTGTGAAAACGGCGGCAATCTCAACGCCGTGTCTCTCAAGGGCGGCCAGACCGGCAAGTCCCATATTGTGATAGGCCAAAACAATCGCTTTCACCGGCGGTCCTCTTCCCGGCTGTAGATGTGCTCGATGACGAATTCAGGCCGTTTGCGGACTTCGCGGAAAATGCGGCCGATATACTCGCCGATGACGCCCAGGGCAAAAAACTGGAGGCCGACGAAAACGAACAAAACCGCAAAGAGCGTAAAAATGCCCTCCGCCGCCCAGCGCACGCCGTAAACCAGCCGGGCAACCGCCAGAAATGCGCCGAAGCAGACTCCCAAAAGCGACATCAGAATGCCGCCGTACATGATCAGTTTGATGGGAAAATCCGAAAAGGAAGCCACCAGGTCAAACTGCAGGTTGATGAGCTTCCTTAACGGATAGTTGGATTTGCCGCCGAATCGCTCTTCGTGCGCCACTTCGATTTCCGTGACGCGCTTGGCGAAAACGGTGGCCAGAGCGGGAATGAAGGTCGCCTGTTCGTGGCAGTCGATCATCCGCTGTACCACCGGCCGGCTGTAGGCCCGCAGCATGCAGCCCCAGTCGCGCATGCTGACGCCGGTAATCTTCCGCGCCACCATGTTGACAATCTTGGAAGGAAAAATGCGCAGGAAGGAATCCTTGCGCCCCTTGCGGATGGTTCCGACGACATCGTAGCTCCCCTCTTCCATCACCTGCACCAGGTTGGGAATTTCCTCGGGCGGATTTTGCAGATCCGCATCCATCGTCAGCACGATGTCGCCGCGGACAACCGAAAATCCCGCCATGATGGCGGCGTGCTGGCCGTAGTTGCGCGTGAGCTCCACCACACGAACGGACGGGTGCGCGGTAAATTCCCTGAGCAGGACAAGCGAAGCGTCGCGGCTGCCGTCATCCACCAGAATTATTTCGAACGGCCGGGCCAGAGACTCCATCACGGGCAAAAGCCGGCCCATCAGCGCCTTGAGGTTGGCTTCCTCATTGTACACCGGAATGACCACCGAGATCCGTATCTCAGACATTTTTCAAAATCTCCTTTATGGCCTCGCAAACGTATTGGACATCCGTCTCTGCCATATCCGGAAACAGAGGCAGAGAAATGATTTTATCCGCCGCCCGCTCCGTTTCCGGAAGAGGCCCGCTGCTGCCTGTCCGCGCCTTCACGCAGGACAGCTCATGCGCCGGCGGAAAATGCAGGCCGTAGCCGATGTTGTAATCCGCCAGTTTCTGCATGAACAGGTCCCGGGGCATCCCCGTGATCTTGACGATCAGCAGATGCCAGGCGTGGACATGATCGTAGGCGGGAACCTGCGGCAGATCCAGGCCAACAGTTCCCTTAAGGCCGTCGCGATAGAGCTGTGCCAGCATCCGGCGCCGGTCGTTGAGTTCCCGCCACCGGTCGAACTGCGCCACGCCCAGCGCCGCCAGCAGATCCGGCAGATTGTACTTGTAGCCCGGCTCCACAATATCGTAGGAGGGATTGCCCCCCTTTCCGTATCTTTTCCATGCGTCCCGCTCTATTCCATGAAACCGCGCGAGACGCAATTTCTTTTCCAGATCCGGGTCGTTTAGCGAAACAAGACCGCCTTCGCCGGTTGTGATGTTTTTAATCGGGTGAAAGGAAAAAATCGCGGGATGGCCGAAACCGCCGGCATGGACGCCTTTATAGTAGGTTCCGACCGCGTGCGCCGCATCCTCGATGACGGCCAGACGGTATCGGCGCGCCAGGAGGTTGACGGCATCCATATCCACGGGCGCGCCCGCGAAATGCACCGGAATGATTGCCCGTGTGCGAGGCGTTATTTTTTCCTCGAGGCAGGCGGCATTGACGTTGAGCGTTCCGTATTCGATGTCGGCAAAAACCGGTTTGGCCCCGTGCAGCAGAATCATGTTGACGGTGGAGGCAAAGGTCATTGACGGCGTCAGGATTTCATCGCCGGGCTGCAGCTCCAAAAGCTTCAGCATCAGGTGCATGCCGGCCGTGGCCGAACTGAGGGTGACGGCCCCGGACGCGCCGGTCAGTTCACAAAACCGGTCCTCGAGTGTCTTGCAGATCGCCCCGGTGGTGATCCAGCCGGATTTCAGACAGGTAACCACGCCTTGAATTTCCGCCTCGCCGATCGAGGGGCGGCTAAACGGTAAAAACTCTTTGCGAATATTCATTATTCATCCATTCTTTACGGGTTGCGGATGCGCAACAGATAAAACGCCCCGTTCTCCCAGAGAATATCGATGGCGGCGTATTTCCATTGCAGCTGCTTCAATTTATCTTCATGCTGCGTGATGCAGTACACTTCTTGTTCTCCGGACACTTTTTCGATGAATTCAGCCGGCGTCAAGAAATATTTTTTCCGCTCCGCGGGAGGCATCTTGGCGATGCCGTCGATCAATTCGCCGAAATCCTCGACCACCGGCGTCCGGATCCGGTTGTAAAAATCTATGCCGTAAAAATTGACGCGATACTGGTACAGAGGCGCGCCCGCCGGCAGATGGCGGGCAATCGCCTCGCGGGCAACGAGCGCGCTGCGGTAAGGCGCCAGAAAATCATTGAGCGGAAAGAGCATGCCGGCCAGTAAAAGCCCTGAGAGCAGATAAATGCTGAAAAACCAGCCGGTCCCTTTTTTCCGGGCCACGCGGTCCGGAAGAAAAACCATCAGTCCCGCCGCCAGCAGTGACGGCAAAATGTAAAACCACCAGTTCGCGGACGTCATGACGACCAGTCCCTTGGACGCATCGGAATACTGCTTCAAAAAAGGCGGCAGCAGGCAGGCGACAAGGACGATCAGGAAGAACAGGAGCAAAACTGCGCGGTAAATGATTTTTCTTTTTCCATCAAGGACAGGCAGGGCTTCGTCGGCATGGCGAAAGAGATTTCCGGCCCAGAGCGCCACCGGCAGAAACACCGGTGCGATATAGGGAGCAAGTTTGGAGGAAGAAGCCGTGTAAAAAAGGAAAATAAACATAAACCACACGGCCAGGAGCTTGTTGTCATCCCTTTGAAAAACATAAGTCCGGAAATGGTGTCCCCACGCCCGGATCAGGTAAATCGACCAGGGCAGTGTGCCGGCCAGGATAATCGGCACAAAATAATAAAACGGCTCCGTCTTACCGTGCATCTGCGTTGTAAAGCGCAGGAAATGTTCGCGCACGAAGAAAAACCACAGAAAGTCCGCGTTTTCCCGCTGCGCCAGATAAATCCAGGGCGTAACGACAATCAGAAAAATGACGATCCCCGCCGGAGAGACCAGCTTGAGGATCTGCCGCCAGCGCCGGGCCCAGATCAGCCAGAAGACGAGAATGGCGAAAGGAAAGACCACGCCGATGATCCCCTTGGTTAAAAAGGCGAGAGCGCAGGACAGATAAAACAGCCAGGACAGGCAGGGCCTGCCGCCCGGACTGACGGACAGGTAGCCGAACCAGACGCCGAGACAGATGAACAGCGTAAGCGGCATGTCGAGAATGTTGATCCGGCCGAGCACAAACGGAAAAAAGGACACGGTCAGGAGGGCCGCCGCATACAGGCCTGTCTTTTCATCGCGGAAACGCCGCCCGATAAAATAGGCAAGTCCAATACAGCCCCAGGCGCAAAGGCCGATAAAAAGCCTGGCGGAAAAATCGTTTTCACCGAAGATCCGGAAAAAGACAGCCGTCACCCAGGGCACCAGCGGCGGCTTCTCGAGGTAAATCGTGGATTTGATGTGGGGCGTCACAAAATTGCCCGTTTCGTTCATCGCGCTGGCAATGAGGCTGTAGCGCGCCTCGTCCGGTTCCATCTGCGGCAGAACGCCCAGCAGCGCAACGTACAGAATCAGGGGAATGAGCAGAAGCACATAGCGTTTTTTCATCATTGATCTACACACTTTCCTGCAGGTCCACGTGGAGCCGGTCGAACCAGTATTTGACGCCCAGCGCGCAGAGGCTGCCGACCGCCGCTCCGGCAATCACATCGCTGAGAAAATGGGCCGTGAGCAGAACCCGGCTGGCGGCAATCAGCCCCGCCACAACAAACGCCGCCGCCCGCCAGCGGGGAAAGATAAAGGCGAGAGCCGTGGCCAGGGCAAAGGCCGTCACCGCGTGGCCCGACGGAAAAGATGTCGATTCGTAAATGAAGTCCAGCTGAAAAAACGTAAATCCGAACTGGCCGTCTTCAATCAGATTGACCGGCCGGTGTCTGCCCGTAAACCATTTGAGCCCCGTGCTTAAAATGCCGGACACAGACAAAGACAGGAAAACAAAAAGAATCCGGGAGGACCAGAGTTCGTTTTTCGCCACAAACCGCAGCAGCACAAAGGCAGGCACCAGCACAATATAGTGCCAGACGGAATCGCCGGCCTGTGTGACGACGTCGGCCATGGCAAGAATCGCCGGATTCATGTACAGGCAAAAAAACGCCAGCGGAATATCCCAGAAGGCGTAGGATACCGCGCATAAAAATGCGCCCGAGAGCAAAATAATGAGGGCGATCCATCTTTTTTTCACTTTTTGATCCCCTGGTAGTTGCGGCACCAGACATATTCCACGCTGTTCACCTTTTTGCCGTTGATCTCCAAATCCAGAACACCTGCGGCGTCGACGCTGTCGCAGCGCAGAAAGCGTTTGACGTCGAGACGGTCAAAATGGGTGTTGAGAAACAGCAGGTCGTAACCCGTCATGGCTTTTGTCTGCCAGATATCGAACTGATCCGGGCGGAAATCGAAAACAAATACGTCATGTCCATAGGGAAGGTTGTAATACATCACCCGGCTGCCCATCGTCCAGTTCATCACGACCAGCCCCTTGGATCGCGGCGACGAATTCAGCTTCACCGCTTCATCCGCGCGCGCCAGAATTTCCGGATAGCCGTAAATATCGCGGAAGGGCGATCGATAATCCGGAAAAGGAACAAATTTACAGGCAAGCTCCACGTAAATCAGCAGCAGGACCAGGAGGCTCAGGCCCACGCCGAGATACAAAAAATTCCTTTTCCAGCGGACCGCGGACGTCACTAAAAAGAATGTCCCGACCGGAATGAAAAGCAGATAAAAAATCGAAGGCCAGTGCGGCAGCGTTTTTTCGGAAACGGAAGTCGCCAGAAAGAAAATCATAATCGTCGCGCCGAACAAAACGGCCAGGCGCAATTCGTCTTCCCTGGCCTTCAGGGCCCGGAAAAAACCATAAACGGCGACAAGAAACAAAAAAGGGCTGTAGGCGCCGAACTGCGCCGCAAGCGACACGAAAAAGTTCTCCAGACCCTTTGTCAGCGAGCCGAAAACATGGGCGCCCTGGTATTTGAAACTGGCGAAGTCATGGACGGCATTCCAGTAGACGACCGGCGTGATCATCAGCAGGGCGACGGCCGCCGCCAGAAACATGTAGGGTGAGAAAAGAATGTCGTATCTTTTTTTCAGCACGAAAAAGACAAGCAGCGGCGGAACCAGTAAAATGGCCGTGTATTTGGCAAGCCCCATCAATCCCAGAAGAACACCCAGCCACAGAAAATCCAGCGGCCTTTTTTCGTCCGCCAGCCGCACAGCCGTGAAAATCAGCGGGAAAACCAGCAAAAGCAAAATGGAATCAGGCAGCAGCATCAGCCCCAGGGCATTGAACATAAAGGAGCAGTTCAGCGCAAAAACGGACACCAGGGACAAACGCGCCGACTGCGTCACCCGGAGCATGAACCGGTAGCAGCACCAGGACGTGCCGGCAAAAAGAAGAACGGCCGGCAGGCGGGCCAGAAATTCATTGGTGCCGAAAACATAATAAAAGGGGGCGTGCAGCCAGCCCACCAGGGGCGGATGGTCCAGATAACTCCAGTCCAGATACCTGGCGTACAGAACATAATGGGCTTCATCCACGCCCAGGCCGAAAAAAGGCGCCGCGATCAGGCGAATCACGGAAAAACCGCCGATCAGGATCCATATCCGCAGGTCAGCTTTGGGCATGAATGCGCTCCAGATGGGGGGCGATAACGGCAAAGACGTCTTCGGGGTAAATCACCTGCAGGCAGACATTGTCCCGGCAGGCGGTCTTGCGGTGGTTCGATGCACTGACGCAGGGCGAGCAGGCCAGTCCCGCAAAAATCGGCGTGGTCTGACCCAGCGATCCATACAGCGCCGGCGTTTCCGGACCGAAGAGAACAAAGGTCGGCATGTCCGTCACGGCTGCAAAATGGCCCGGTCCCGAATCGTTGGTGACCATGAATTCGCAAACATTGTAGAGGGCGGGAAGCTCGGCAAAGCGGACTTTCCCCGCGAAATTCACGCACCGGTCGTGGCCGACTTGTTTTTTCAGCTCATCGGCTTCCTCGCGCTCGCGGGGATCGCCGGTCAGAAGAATCAGCGTCCGGGGATACTTCTCCAGAATCATCCGGATCAGCCCCGCATAATGGGCCGGCGGCCAGCGCCTTTGAATCAGCAGTTCGCTGGCGTTGGGATTGATGAGCACAACTTTATCCTTTTGCGCGTCGAAGGCGGGATAGGCAGAGCGGATGATGTCCCGCACCGCCTCCTTTTCCCCGGCGGCAACCGTCGCTTTGGCCAGCGCGAGATCCCCGGGCGCCACTTTGGTCTTGGAATAGGGAATCTCCTCTTTGGCCGCCATGAGGGCGTTCACCAGCGCGACGAAGTTTGCCGCGATATGAATGTGGGGATTATAGGCGACCCGGTGGGTGAGGAAGCCGCCGCGGTAGAGGCCTTCGTTGAAAAAGGCATGAAAGCCCACTTTCGCCGCCGCGCCGGAAAAACCGGCAAGCAGAGCCGTAAAGCGGGAAAACAGTTCCAGGTCGATAACGGCGTCGATTTTCTTCCTGCGCGTCCAGAAAAAAAATTTCAGCGTATCCAGCACAAACAAGAGCATACTGTTTTCGCGGATGGTGTAAATGTTTTCCTCCGGAACCGTTTTCAGAAGATCGAGGCTCGCCTTGTTTTTTTTGAAAATGGCAAAATGGAGATTGGCGCCCGCTTCCCGGCGCAGTTTTCTCATGGCCGGATCCACTAAAATAGCGCTGCCCATTTCCGACAATTCGATGAACAAAACGTTGACCGGCGCCCGGCGACCGGACCTGCCCAGCAGGCGGCCCAGTTTCACGAGCAGCGTTCCGAAAAAACACAGGGGAACGCCCGCGTAATAATCTATCCGGCGCATGGTATCGACTTTCATGATGTGTCATTCCCTTCTCTAGAGCAGGCGAGCTTGCAAAAATGTGACAGGAATATAGGCAAAATGCCCCCGACTGTCAATAAAACAATGCGATGTTGCTTGTAAAATCTGTTTTCTGCAAAGATCAGGTTTTGCTTGTGCAAAATCATCGATACATGCTAGTTTTCCGAAAAATTAATGTCGCTGCCATGAATAAAATTATTCACCGCTACATATTCCGGGAGATTGCCGTCCCGTTCTTCATCATCCTGTTCGTCCTGACCTTTGTCCTCCTGATGGGGAAAATTCTCCAGATCATGGACCTGATGGTCAACAAGGGCATCAGCATCGCCGACGTCGGCCATCTGATCGTCCTGGTCATGCCCAATTTTCTCCTGTTCACCATCCCCATCGCTCTTTTGGTTTCAATTCTGATTGCCATGGGCCGGTTTTCCGCCGACAATGAAATCACCGCCCTCAAAGCATCGGGCGTCAGCCTGGTCCAGATGTTCGTCCCCGTGGGATTCGCCTCGCTGCTGGCTTTCGCCTGCGCCATCCTCATCGGATTTTTTCTGGTCCCGCAGAGCAATTTTGCCGTGAAGAAACTGCTCTTTCAGCTCGCCACGCAAAACGCGAGCATCGGCATCAAGGAAAAGGTCTTCAACGCGGACTTCAAGGGCATTTTGATTTACGCCGACAAGATTCCGGTGGACGGCGAATACATGGAAGGCGTTTTGATTTCGGATACCCGGATCATCGGCGAGCCCAACACGATCCTGGCCAAGAAGGCCTATCTCATCGCGGATTCCAAGCTGATGATCGTCAAGCTGAGGCTGGAAAACGGTTCGATTCACACGGTCGGCCCCGACCTGAAAAACTACCGCAAAGTCGATTTCACGTCCTACGACATCAATCTGGATTTATCCACAACCTTCAAGGCGATTACCGACGAGCACAAGTCCAGTACGGACATGACGCTCACCGAACTTCTGGCGCGGATGAAGAAACCGGGAATGAAAGACGCGGATGTCCGGGAACTGGCCATCGAAGTGCACAAAAAATTTTCCATTCCCCTGTCCTGTCTTTTCTTCGGACTTCTGGCGCTGCCTTTGGGCATCACCAGCCATCGCGCCGTCAAATCCCGCGGCTTTGCCGTCGGCATCATCATCGTTTCCGCCTACTATCTGTTGCGGATCGGCGGCGAGGCCCTGGTGGAAACCGGCCGGCTGGCCCCGGCCGTCGGTGTCTGGACGCCCAACGTGTTTTTCGCCGTTTTGGGAATCCTTCTCTTTTACCTGTCCGCAAAGGAGATTTCCCTTTTCCAGAAGATCGCCGCGACTCTCCGGAAAAGCAGGACCAACGACGAGGTCAGCCCGTGAAACTGCTCGATAAATATATTTTNNGTCGATTTCTTCGAAAAAATCCGCATGTTTCTCAGCAATCAGGCCACGCCCGCACAAATGGCCTCCTACTTCATTTATTCGATCCCCATGATCATTTCGCTCACGCTGCCCGCCGCCATTTTGCTGTCCACGCTCCTCACGTACAGCTTCCTTTCCAAATTCAGCGAAATCACGGCCATGAAAGCCAACGGCGTCAGCCTCTACCGCATGGCGCTTCCCGCCCTGGGCGTGGCGGTTCTGGTGGGCGTCTTTTTGTTTTTCTTCACGGAACTGGTGACGCCCGCTTCCATTCAGAAAACGGAACACCTCATTAAGGTCGAAGTGCAAAAGCAGCAGACTCTGGGATTTTTCAAGCAGAACGAAATCTGGTACCGCGGCCACAACGCCATTTACAATTTCAAAATGTTCGACGTCGAAAAAAACATTTTACGCGGCATTACGCTCCATCGTCTGGGCCCCGATTTCTCGCTGAAAATGCGCGTCGACGCGCGCGAGGCAAAATGGCTTGACAACCGCTGGGTCTTCTCCCATCTACTGGTCACGACATTCGACGAAAATCGCGTTCCGTACCTCGAGTGGGCGGAGGAAAAGGTCATCGACATTCCCGAGCAGCCGGCCGATTTTAAAATCATCCAGAAGGACGCCGAAAAGATGGGATATTTCGAGCTCGATCGCTACGTCAATAAGATTTCGGCGGAAGGGTACGACGTTGCGCGCTATCGGGTTGACCTGCAGGGCAAACTCGCGTTTCCGTTTGTTTGCGTCATTCTCGTTTTTATCGGCATGTCGTTTTCCATGCGCTCGGAACGCAGCGGCGGCCTGATGCAGAGTTTGGCCGCCGGAATCTTCATCGGCTTTTCCTACTGGATCGTCCACGCGTTTTGCATGTCTCTGGGACGGTCGGGCATTCTGCCCGTGACGCTGGCCGCCTGGGCCTCCAACATTTTGTTTGCCGGGCTCGCCGCCTATCTGTTTTCCCGCATCCGGACCTGAAAATAAAAAAAAGCGCCTCTCTCCCTGACGGGAACAAGGCGCCTGCAACGGGCGGTTTAGTACCGGTAATGATCGGCTTTGAAGGGTCCCTCAACGGGAACGCCCAGGTAAGCAGCCTGTTTTTTCGTCAGTTTCGTAATTCTGGCGTCCAGACGGGCCAGGTGCAGCAGGGCGACTTCCTCATCGAGTTTTTTGGGCAGCGTGTAAACGCCCACCTTGTACTTCTTGGTGGCCAGTTCGATTTGCGCCAGCGTCTGATTGGTAAAGCTGTTGCTCATGACGAAACTCGGATGTCCCGTCGCGCAGCCCAGATTGACGAGACGGCCTTCGGCCAGCACAAGAATGGAACGGCCGGATTTCAGCGTCCATTTATCCACCTGCGGCTTGATGTTTTCCTTCCGGCAGAACTTGCTCGTTTCGAGGTAATGCATGTCGATTTCACTGTCGAAATGTCCGATGTTGCAGACAATCGCCTCGTCTTTCATCATTTCCATGTGCTTTCCGGTGATGACGTCGCAGCATCCGGTCGCCGTTACGAAAATATCCGCGTAAGGCGCCGCTTCTTCCAGGGTCTTGACCTCGTATCCTTCCATCGCCGCCTGCAGGGCGCAAATGGGATCAACTTCCGTGACGATCACACGCGCGCCGAAGCCGCGCATGGACTGGGCCGAGCCTTTGCCCACATCTCCGTAGCCGCAGACAACGACGATCTTGCCGGCCACCATAATATCCGTCGCCCGCTTGATGCCGTCCGCCAGCGACTCGCGGCAGCCGTACAGGTTGTCGAACTTCGATTTGGTCACCGAATCGTTCACGTTGATGGCCGGAAACAAAAGCTCGCCCGCGGCCTGCATCTGATAAAGGCGGTGCACGCCGGTGGTCGTTTCCTCCGACACGCCCCGGATGCCCGCAGCCGCTTTCTGCCAGCGCGCGGGATTCTTTTTATAGGATTGTTCCAGACGCGACAAAATGATCGCCATTTCCTTGTTTTCCGCCTTTTGCCGCAGCAGCTTCGGATTTTTTTCGATTTGGACGCCCTGATGAACAAACAGCGTCGCATCGCCTCCGTCATCGACGATCAGGTCGGGACCCGATCCGTCCGGCCAGGTCAGGGCCTGTTCCGTACACCACCAGTAGTCCTCAAGCGTTTCGCCTTTCCAGGCAAAAACAGCCGCCGTTCCCGCTTTGGCGATGGCCGCCGCCGCATGGTCCTGCGTGGAAAAAATGTTGCAGGACGCCCAGCGCAGATCCGCGCCCAGGATTTTGAGCGTCTCAATGAGCATGGCCGTCTGAATGGTCATGTGCAGCGATCCCGTGATCTTCATCCCCGCGAGAGGCTTCTGGCGCCCGTATTTCTTGCGCACCGCCATCAGGCCGGGCATCTCGTTTTCCGCGAGCTGCATTTCCTTTCTTCCCCAGTCGGCCAGGGATAAATCCGCGACTTTATATTTCAGGTTTTGATCAATTTCCTGTACGGCCATGTTTCCTCCCCTGTTTCTGTGTAATGTTTGACGGCGTTAACCGTTAGCATACCCTGCAGGCGAGTTCAATGACTTTCCCGTCCGGGGCTGCAAATCACAAAAAGCACCCCCGGCAAGCTCCGGGGGTGCTTTTTTAAGCAAATCGCGTCAGCGAGACTTATTGGGAAACTTTTTTGATTTTGTTTTTGGCGTCCACCAGAACGCACTTCGGTTTCCATTTTTTTGCCTCTTCGTCGTCCACCGCGACGTAGGTGGCAATGATGACCAGATCACCCTTGGCCACTTTCCGGGCGGCGGCGCCGTTGAGGCAAATGGTTCCCGAGTTGCGCTTGGCCTTGATGATGTATGTTGAGAAACGCTCGCCGTTGTTGACGTCGTAAATGTCAACCTGTTCGTAAGGCACCATGTTGGCTTCTTCCATCAACCGTTCATCGATGGAAATGCTTCCTTCGTAATGCAGGTCGGCGTCCGTAACCGTGGCGCGATGGATCTTCGATTTCATCATGAATCTCTGCATGGCTGTCGGTGTTCTCCTGTCTTTAGAATATCACGCCTTGAGCTCTTCGCCCAAAACGGAATTGTCAATCAAGCGGGTTTTCCCCACCTTGACGGCCAGAGCCATCACAACTTCCCCCCGGATATCCTCCACGTCTTCCAGGGTGGCGGTGTCGCATATTTTCACATAATCGATATCGGTGAAGGGTGCGCTTGAAATCAGGCTTTGCGCCTGGCTGATGATCACGCCCGCCTTTCTTTCGCCCGCGGCGTAAAGCTTCTGCGCCAGCGTAAGCGAACCGACCAGCGAAAGGGCCGAGGCCCGCTCTTCGGCGCTCAGATAGACGTTGCGCGAACTCATGGCCAGACCGTCCGGCTCCCGAAACGTCGGCATGCCGACAATCTCCAGATCCTGATTCAGATCAATCACCATACGCCGGATGGCCGCCAGCTGCTGGAAATCTTTTTTCCCGAAGACCACGTTGTGCGGTTTGACGATGTTGAACAGCTTGCAGCAGACCGTCGTGACGCCGCGGAAATGACCGGGACGGGAAACGCCGCAAAGATTTTTCGTCACCTGTTCGACCTCGACATACGTTTGGTAGCCGGCGGGATACATGTCCTCATTGGAGGGGAAAAAGATCACATCGACACCGACGCTTTCAGCCATCCGGGCATCCCGCTCAAAATCGCGGGGATATTTCGAAAAATCTTCTTTGGGACCGAATTGTGTGGGATTGACGTAAATGCTGACGACGACCTCGTCGGCCAGGCGGCGGGCTTCTTTCATCAGAGAGAGATGACCTTCGTGAAAGTAGCCCATGGTGGGAACAAAAGAAATCCTTTTCCCGGAAAGCCTTACGCTTTCCGAGTGTGACTGCATTTCTTTTGCGGAGTTAATGACTCTCATTCGTCCATTAAAAAAGCCTCTCGCCGCAAGACGAGAGGCTGAACATTTCTTTCAGATTTCCTTCCGTCTCAGTCCTTTCGGATCCAAGCGTGGGGCGACCCTAGCAGGAAGATTTTTTTTTGTCAAGAAAAGATTTCCCGGGGGATTCGTCTTTTTTTAAGACAGTTGCCCCTTTACAAAAAAAATTTATGGTTGTACTTTTGAATCAGCAAAGAACAAAGGAGAGAAACCGTCTGTTGCCGTCCGATTCCAACGAAACCACCGCCCAGCACGGCACGATCGAATTTCTTATCCGCCGCATGCGCCACAAGGGCGATTTGCCTGCTTTTTCCCGAAACATCATTGAAATCAACAAAAAGCTGTCTTCCCTGCATGCCATCAATTTTTCCTCATCGGGCGAACTGGCCGGCGTCATTCTTAAAGATATATCGCTCACCAATAAACTGCTGAAAGTGGTCAATTCCTCGCTGTACGGCGGTATGAGCGGAAAAGTCACAACGGTATCTCGGGCCGTCTTTCTTTTGGGCGCCGAAAAAGTGCGGATCGGCGCTGCTTCGCTGATGATTCTGGATCACCTGCAGAATAAAAGGCAGGCCGGCGATCTTCAGGATGCCTCCGTTCTTTCTTTTTTCACCGCCGTCCTGGCCAGGGCAGCGGCCCGGAAGATCATGTTCGGCGCGCTGGAGGAGGTTTTTATCTGCGCCTTGCTGCACAATCTGGGAAAACATCTCGTCATCTGCTATTTTCCCGAAGAATATCAGGAAATCAAAAACCTGGTACGCAGGCAGGATCCAAATGAAGAGCGGGCTTCCAAAACCGTCCTGGGCGTTTCTTACAGCGAACTCGGCAAGGGTATTGCCGAAACCTGGGGGTTTCCTCAAAGCATTATCGACAGCATGGGCCGCCTTGAGGAAAAGGATGCCAAGCCTCCGACCGGCGACAATGAACTGCTCAAACGCCTGGCCAACTATGCCGATGACTTGTGCGCGGCGGCCGTATACAACGATCCCCTGGGCCGGAGCGCTGCCCTGCGCTCCGTAACGGAAAAATACAAGACCTCTATTCCCTTGCCGGAAAGCCTCGCGCAAAACCTGATTGAAGAGGCGGTCGTTGATATCGGCCAGTACGCGGAAGCGTTTCATATCGACACATCCGCAAGCCTGGTCCTGAGGCATCTGTCCGCCTTCCACGAACCGGACAAACCGGAAGATCAGCCCCGGAAAGGCATCGCGATGAAGGCGGAGCGGCGAATCACTCCGCAACCTCTGTCGGCCCGCGAGGCAAAAGATCAGATCCTCAAGAACTGCATCGCCGAAATCAGCGAATTGCTGGCAACTCCCTCTACACTCAGCGATGCCATTTACATGATCCTGGAAACCATGTACCGGGCTTTTGAATTTAATCGGGTGATCTTTTGCATGATGGATGCCGGCCATTCGAAGATGTCGGCCCGCTTCGGCTTTGGAGCAAACATCGACACTCTGCTCGAAGGCTTCAGTTTTAAGATCTCCCATGCTTCCGATTATTTCGATCTGTCCGTCTGGCGCCGCAAAGACTTTGTCATTCAGGACAGCCGGAAAGCGGGCGTCTGGGAAAACCTGCCGGTCTGGTACCTGAAAATCATAACCGCCGGATCATTTTTAATTTATCCCCTGGTCGTCAAGGACAAGTGCATCGGCCTTTTTTACGCGGACAAGAAAAAGACGGGGATTCTTTCGGAAGATGAACGCCACTTCATGAACATTCTGCGCGATAAAGCCATCTGGGCCATTCTCCACAAACGGTGATGGTCCTTTGCACCGAAATCTCCGCAAACGCAAAAGCCCCCCGGATC
>DBPV01000074.1:14846-19964 GCA_002304995.1 Syntrophaceae bacterium UBA1411 | reverse complement strand
AGAGCGGGAACGAGAACCGTATCTTTTCCCGTAAACGGGCATTTGATCACCCGGTACTTGTCCTCTCCCATGAAACTGCGCTTCCTGAAGAGGTCTGTATGGAGAATCCCCTCGAACACGGGCATGAAGGCGAAGCCGTGCATGCCGGCCATGAGCCGGGCGTTGTAGTTATAATTCGTGTAGTCTTCAATCTGGAGCCTGCCCTGCTTCCAGGCGCGTCCCACGGCAGAGCCGCCTTCGGAACCGCCTGCATTCAGGACAAACGCCGTCACCAGTCGGTCAACGCAGCCTCCCGCCACCAGCACCTCGTCGATGACGTGCCCCGACTGGGAGCAGTGGGTGAGCCCCTTTTTCCCCTGGCGAACGATCTCATAGATAAGCCCGCAGGCCATGCCGAGGGTATAGTTTCCGATAATGAGCTGGTCCCCGTCATGGACGAATTTTGCGACCGCCTCGGCGGCGCCCATCCTTTTATCTTTGTTTTTGGACATACCGTTTACTCCATACTTTCCTGAAAAATCATATCGCTAGAATCCTCTGGCGCCGGCATCGGTTTTCTTGCCCCGCAGAATATTGATGAAGGGCCAAAGCAGAAACAGCAGCCCCAGGATCAGCAGGAAGACTGAGATGGGGCGTGTGAAAACCTCCAGGAAATTGCCTCTGGACGCCAGAATCGCTGTTCTGTAATTGGACTCGATAATGGGTCCCAGAATATATCCCAGAATGATGGGGGGCAGCGAAAAACCGTTCTGGGTGAGAAGATATCCCACGATTCCCGTTCCGACGAGCACCCAGACGTCAAACATCCGGTTGTTGATCGTGAAGGCCCCGATCACGCACATGACGAGAATAACCGGAAAGAGGTAATGCATCGGCACTTTGAGAAGCTTTATGAAAATCCGGACCAGGAAAAGAGCCATCAGAAAGGAGATGAGATTGGAGATCAGGTAGCCGCCGAAGATCGATCCGATGATGTCCGTGTTCGTCTTGAAAAGAAGGGGCCCCGGCTGGAGCCCATGGATGATCAGGCCGCCCAGCAGGATGGAGGTGACCAGGTCGCCGGGAATTCCCAGGGTGCTCATGGGAATGAGGGCTCCTCCGCAGACCGCATTGTTGGCCGTTTCAGAAGCGACGACTCCTTCCTCATGTCCCGTACCGAATTTTTCGGGCGTTTTCGAGATCTGCCTCAACTGGTTATAGGAAAGAAGCGAGGCGGTCACCTGTCCCACTCCCGGGAGAATGCCGATAATCACGCCGATGAAAGAACTCAGGCTGAATCCCTTGATATTGCGGAGAATCATCTTCAGGGGCGGGAAAAGCGGAACCTTGCTGACGGCAATGATCTCCGTTTTCATACCGACGGACCGGAGCTGGGTCATGATCTCGCACAGGGCGAAGAAACCCATCAGCGTCGCCAGGCTCGGCAGGCCGCTGCTCAGCTGCCAGGCGCCGAACGTAAAGCGGTTGACCCCCATGACGGGATCCATGCCGACCATCCCCAGCAGCATTCCGATGATGGCCGCAATGAGCCCCTTGACAATATCCTTGCTGCACAGGCTGACCACCACTCCGAGACCCATCACGCCCATGGAAAAATACTCCCAGGGGCCAAACATGAGTCCGATCTTCGCCAGTTGCGGCGCGATCAGCACCAGGGCAAAAAGGCTGATGATCCCTCCGACAAAAGATGAAAAAATTCCCAGACTCAGGGCGAGGCCTCCCTGCCCCTTCTTGGCCATGGGATAGCCGTCAAAGCAGGTGACGAGAGAGGAAGGCGTTCCCGGAATGTTGAGGAGCGTGGCGGCGTAGAGCCCGCCCGAGATTCCGCCCACGTAAATTCCGATCAGCATGGCGATGCCCTGGACCGGCGTCATGGCGAAGGTAAAGGGAAGCAGGAGAGAAACGCCCAAAGCGGCGGTAAGCCCTGGAATGGCGCCGAAGATCTGACCGAAAAGCACGCCGAACGCCAGGATGAGAAGCGAGTAAGGATCGCCGAGAAGCCCGATGGTCCCTGTAAGAAGCGTTTCCATAAAATACCCTTGGCTTTGTTGCATTTAGCCGCGGCGGATCGTCCTCCGCCGCGGCATGGAGTTTATTTCTGCGCCTTGTTTTTCAGCGCCTCTTTATAGAGGATGGTCAGCTCGGGCGCTTCCCGGTTCAGGATGTCGCGCGTCTCTTTCGACCCCGCGAACATCAGGGAGTATTTAAGGTCGTTCATGATGAACTTGCGAAATTCCGGATTTTCGTGGACCTTCGAAAACGCCTTTTCAAGATAGTCGATGATCGGTTTGGGGGTTTTCGGCGGCGCCCAGAAGCCGCGGTACAGCGTGAATTCCTCCTTGGCTCTGATGTCGCCCATGGAGGGGCAGTTGGGAAGAAACTCGCTGCGCTTTTTGGTAGTGACCAGGATCGGCAGGGCGTCGCCCGACTGGGCCACGGGATTGATCTCGGAAACCTGGCAAAGCAAAACATCGATATGCCCGCCCAGCAAAGCGGCCCGTGATTTCGCCGCGCTGTCAAAGGGAACATAGGTCACTTTGATGCCGAGCGCTCTCCAGACCAGCATGGACGCCGCATAGTTGGATCCGACGGCCCCGACGCTGCCCCATTTCAGCTTGCCGGGGTTTGCCTGGGCGTACTTGACCAGCGCATTCACATCTTTGAAAGGCGAATTCTTGACGACGGCGATAACATCGGGATCGCTGACGGTCGTCGCAATCGGAATCATTTCCTCCGCGACGGGAACCTTGACGTAATTCGAAACATAGTACGACAACATGCTCTGCCATCCGGTACAGACGATCGTATACCCGTCCGGTTTGGCATAGTACGTTTCCATGACTCCGATGGAACCGGCGCCGCCCGCGATATTGACGACAACCATCGGCTGGCCGCCCAAATCGATGTACTTCTGATAGGCGCGGACCATGGTATCGGTTCCGCCGCCGGCGCCGAAGGGAACGATCATCTTGATCGGCTTGTTCGGATATTTGGCATCCTGCGCGAAACCTTCCGCCAGCGGGATCACCGCCAACGCCAGCACCAGCACTGCTGAAATCCATAAAGCTTTTTTCATGTTTTATCCTCCTCCGGCCTGCGGATCGTCCCGCAGGCAAAATTGAACATTATCCGAACAGCGAACCGGCAGGCAGAATAACCGCAAGCAATCTCGTGAAAACCTGCGCCACCACAACCGTCATCACTGCCGACACAACCAGGTATTTTGCGCTGCCCTTCAATAAATCCTTTTTTGTGAATGAACCTTTTCTGGGATAAAAATCATAAACGGTCATCAGGACGGCAAGAAAGAGAATCGTCGCAATGCTGTAGCCGATAAACGAAATGAATCCGACATAAAGCACGACTGCCGCGAGCGTAATGTAGATGAGCGGATACATGACGGCGGGCGCCCTCTCCGCTGTTCGCTTGCGGATGGATTTGATCACGAGAATGACCGCGAGAATGCAGAGGATCACCATCCAGAGCCTTATGTAAGCGCCGGCTCCCGCCAGGGGGTTTTGCACGCCCCCATCGTCCACTTCGAAACTGTATACGTAGCCCAAGACGCCCACGATCAGCACAACGATTCCACTGATCAAATCTCTTGCCCATCGCAGCATTTTTTCTTTCCTCCTTGGGGTGATGGAGTCCGAGTAACTTATAGACTAAGGCACAAGGGTAGAATATGATAAAAAAAGTACTAAATAATGACTAGGACATTTAGTTATTTATCTGAACGAAGAAAAAAAGGTTCTCAGGTTGGTTTTTTGATTCAAAAGGCCGCTTTTCCGGCGGATGTTCTGCCTGTGGATATCGATCGAGTTGGTGGAGAGATTCAGCACCTTCGCAATGTCCTTCGTCGTCAGACCGTCTTTGATCAGGCTTGCCACCTGAATTTCACGGGGAGTCAGCTGCGAGTAAGTGGATGTCAGCTTGGAAAGGAAGGGCGAAATGATCTCATTCAAATGGTTTTCGATGATAGCCACATTGGAGGCAAGCCCCGGATCGATCCGCGCGCTCTTGAGGCGCAGGACATAAGGCAGCACCAGCTTCTTGATGTTGAGGATGAATCGTTCTTCGATTTCCAGGGTATCCTGCTCCCGCTGCTTGAGAAGAACCTTCAAAGCCGTATTGGTTTCTTTCAAGGTCCGGGTTTTCGCCTTCAGCTCGCTTTCGGCCTGCTTCAGTTCGGTAATGTCACGCAGGGATTCAATCGCGCCGACGATCCGCTCGTGATGATCGTACATCGGGCCTGCCTTGCACCAGAACGTGACTCCCCCCCCTTTCCCGGGAAGTCCCGTCTCGGCCAGCAGGGAATTCTGCTCACCCTGGGAAACGTGTTCTTCCACGACCGCAAGCGCCGGATCGAGCACTTTGTCAATCAGCATCGGCCTGCGCCTGCCATAGAGCGCCTTTGCGTACTCGTAGCGTCCCTTCCCGATGATTCCGCCGGAGGGTATCCCCGTCAGCCTCTCGATGGCGTGATTCCAGGCAATCACGGTTCCGCCGGCATCGATCGCAAAGGTGGGATCAGGAAGAAAGTCTATGATGTCGGCCAGAAGCCGCTCCGACTGCTTGATCGCATCCTCCGCCATTTTCTTTTCCGTTGTATCGCGCATGAAGCACAACGTCGCCGGCTGCCCCTGCCAGGAGATCAGGACATTGTTCACCTCAATCCATCGGGTGCAGCCGCGTCCGTCGATGATCCGGAAGGGAAACATATTGGGAATTTCTTCGCCCCGGAGGCGCCTCTTATGCCGCTCGCGGATAACCTCGCGGTCGTTGGCATGGACGTGCGCTATGAAAGGTTTGGACACCAAAGCCTTGCGGGGGCGCTGGAAAATATCCAGCGTCTTAACGTTGGCGAATTTGAGCAGCCCGTTCTGAACGACGTAGATCGCATCATTGGCATTCTCCAGCATCAGGCGGGTGATCTCGGCCGGGTTCTGAAACATCTCATCGACCTGGACCTTCCTGCTTTGCGCCGGTCTCCGGGCCGACACGATCCGTTTCCTCTCGGTCCGTTCCTTGGTTTTTTTAAGTGGTTTTTCGTTCATGTCGAATTCAGATCCAGACTTTTGCGGCCAAGGCTATGCATCAAAAAAGATTCCCTTTGAC
>DBPV01000074.1:0-14833 GCA_002304995.1 Syntrophaceae bacterium UBA1411 | reverse complement strand
ATCCACCATCCACTACCTCACCTTCCCGATCGGAAACGCCTGGCCGCTGATGGAAATCGTCGGATACTGCGCGCGCCTGAACACCTTTTCCGCGAGCAGCGGCACTTCGTTGTCCACGTAATCGGCCAGCTCCGTGGTTCGGATATAGCCGGACTTGCCCTTGTCCGCCCTGCCCCTGAGGCCTTCGGCCAGAACATACGTGAAAAGGCCGTGCCCCTGATACCCTTCCAGCGCTTCCTGCAGCGACGTGGAGGCGGACAGGATGGTCGAGCCCACGGCGCGGCTTAAAATCTTAAACGCCGTGTCCTCGCTCATGCCGCGGGTGAGCATGGCCGTCTGAATCACGTCGCCCAGTTTGCCGGCGTTGCACGTATCGATGATGATCAGTTTCTTGGTGGCCGGAATGTTGGCGATAAGCTCCTTGAGCGTGTTCTGGCTGATTGCGTCGGTCTTGAGTTTCTCGGTTCTCAACGAGCCCACGTTGGATGTGATGAGAAAATACTCTCCTTCGTCCACCGTGCCGTGGCTCGCCACGTAAAAGACGAAAAGGTCGTCGGGATTGAGCGACTTCATCGCCTGAAGCTCCCGGAGGATATTTTCCCTTGTTGTCTCTTCCTGCGTGGAAAGCATTTTGATGGCCGTCTTCTCGAAAAGCGGCGCGGCGCTCTCGCGCAGCGTTTGTGCGAAAAGCTGCGCGTCGGCCGCGGCGAAATTCAACTGCAGCTTCGGATTTTTATACGCGTTGATGCCGATGACCAGGGCGGAAAGCGACGGCTTGCTTTCGGCTTTGAAAGCCGCTGCAATTTCATAAACGGCTTCCGAACTCTGCATGGTGTTGTCCGCGTTGAAAGCGACGGCCTTAACGATATTGACGCCGCTGACAAGCTTGAGCGCGTAGCTCTTGCGGATTTCCCCCGGCGTTTTCGAAACCACGCCCACGCCGCGGGCGGAGTCCAGCATGACGGCGGAGCCGTTGAGATACAGGCGGATATCGCCCACGCCGCCGCCGGCGTCGGTGATTTGCAGTGTCACCGTCGCCTCGTTCCGGCCGACGTTTCTTGGCGTTTCGACAATGGCCACCAGCGGCGGCGGTTTGACATCCGCTACTTTTTTGAGATCCTTGAGCGATCCGCCGGACAGCGCGAGCCGGACCAGATCGGGCCGGTAGAAGCTCTCCCGCAACTGTTCCGTGTTGTATTCCTTGCCCGCGACTTTCACCTGAAGGTATTGATCGCCCTTCGGAGACGCGGCGTAATAGCCGTTTGCGGTGGTGATGATCCATTCGCCGTCTTCAAAGGCAATCATCGACGCGATTTCTTCGCCGGTGGCGGCATCCCAGATCCGCGTGGAGGCATCCCCTGCGGACACGACGTATTTGCCGTCCGGCGTAAATTTGGCCGATGCGCCGGCCACCCAGTCGGCGTGCCCGGAAAGCACCTTCCATGGTGCGCCGGCGGCCAGATCCCAGATCACGACTCGGCCTTCATTGCCGCCGGACACGGCGTAGCGCCCGTCCGGCGAAAAGGCGGCGGACATGACGCCGCCGATGCGGTCGTGGCCGACAAATTTTTTGAGCGGGCTTAATGTCTTCGCATTCCATAGCCGTGTGCTCTTGTCCGAGCTGCCGGTGACGAGATAATCGCCGTCGGACGACAAAGCCACAACATTCATCCGCGGATCCATCAGGTCGTCGGACCCTTTGACCGAGCGGACAACTTTTCCCGTCACGGCGTCCCACAGACGCATTTCCCCCTGGCTGCCCGCAGTGACGACATGCCGGGCGTCCGGATAAAAAACACCGGACCAGACAAAATGTTCCTTGACCGCAAAGTTTTGAACCTGCCGGCCTGTGGCGACGTCGAAGATTTTCAAATTCGGCGGCGTGCTGACCAGAAGTCCCGCGGCAGGCCCTCCCGTCAGCAGTTGCTTCCCGTCCGGTGAAAACGACAGAAAGAATGTCCGGTCCTGATTGAATGCGATTTTTTCCCGGCGGGTGGCCATGTCCCAAAGCTTGGCCCCGATGCCGCCGGAGGCAAAATATTTTCCGTCGGGGGAAAAAGCGACCGGCGTCGTGTCGCCCATAAACGCTTTCGGATGGCTGAACGTCTGAATTTTCTGCCCCTGCAAAATGTCCCACAGAACAAAGGCGTCAAAGCCGCCGGACAAAACGTAGCGCCCGTCCGGCGAGATATCGACCCGGTTGACCACCGGCGCCTTTTGCTTGATCGCCCGCGACAAGCCGCTTTTGTCCTTGAGTTCGGGCGTCGCCGCACACGCCCCCAAAAATGCAACCAGGCCGACGATCAGCGCCAGCCGGCCGGGAAGCGCCGCCGCGGCTTTCTTTAAACTCCGGTGTTGCTTTGCCGAAAACATGAAACCTCCTTAATGATGGAACTGGAAACAAAGGGAACCGTTACCTTTTTAATATTCACAATGCGCCGCCGCCGGCCGGCCGCTAAAATTCCTTCGGCTCCAGTGCCCTGTATTATGCACCGTTTCACGCAGGCGTTCAAATCATTCTTCAATTGCCGGAACACTTTTTCGCTTGTCCGTTTTTGCAGATTTGGTACAATGACGTCAAACCATCCGGCGACGCCGGCGAAGGAGGTGCGCTTTCATAAAATCCGCAGTTGACCCTCTGCAACTTCAAAATCCCGGGAGCGAATTCATGACGAATGCGAAAAAGGCTAAAACGCAGGCTGAAGCAAAAGGAAAGGTGAAAACGTCAGGCAAAGTTCCGGAAAAATATTTCGTGGTGGATACCAGCGCGCTGGAATACAGCATGGATGTCTTCGAAAAACTGCGGCAGAACGGCCGCAACTGCGTGCTGATCCCTTACGCGACCTGGGAGGAACTTGACTCGCACAAAACCGGCAACGACTTCAAGGCGGACATCGCCCGCAGCGTCATCCGCAATGTCCGCAATCTTTTTCGCGCCAAGGACCATTCCGTCCGCTTCTTTCATTACGATTTCAATCTGACCCACGACGCGGATTTGAAAATCGACAAAAACGACCACTGCATCATCGCCACCGCGCTCAACGCCAAGAAAAAGCTGAGCCACTCGAAAGTCATCCTGGTCACGCAGGACGCGGCCCTGGAAACGCTCGCCCTGAACTTCGGCCTTGACGTGCAGTCGGTGCAGATGGATCAGACGGATGTCAAGCAGCACCTGACGGCGCGCCCCACCGTGAACCTGCAGCGCCGCTGGGTGTCCGACAAGTCTTTTCCGGTCAACCTGCCCGATGCAAAACTGGCCGCGCAGCTGACGCAGGTCCGCCAGAACGAGGGCATCGTCTGCTACTGCGACGTGGACGGCGTCTGGGGACCGGCGTTTGCCGCCGTGCGCAAGGGAGACGCCTTCCGCGTCGTCGACCGGGACATCCACCTGCTGGGCGTGCGCCCCCGCTCCAACAACGGCGACATCAACTGGGGACAGTTTATCGCCATGGATCTCCTGCGCGACCCGGCCGTGCCGCTGGTGGCGCTTACCGGCAAGGCGGGAACCGCCAAAACCTTTCTGGCGCTGCTGGCCGCTTTCGAACAGTCGGCCAATTACCGGCAGATCCTGGTGAGCCGCGCCACGATTCAGCTGGGCAACAAGGACCGCCTGGGCTATTCGCCGGGCGACATCGACGCGAAGATGAAGCCCTGGATGCATCCGATTTACGACAATATCAACGCCATCAGGGAGCTGGTCGCCGACCGGATGAAAGACAAGATCAACGACTGGCTCGCCAACGGTAAAATCGAGATGATGGACCTCGACAAGATCCGCGGCCGCTCGATTCAGAAGTGCTTCGTGATCGTCGATGAAATCCAGAACCTGCCGCCTTCGCACGTCAAGGCCATCGCCACGCGCGGCGGCGAAGGCACGAAAATGGTCTTCACCGGCGACTTTTCCTACGACCAGATCGACGTGCCCTGGCTTGACGAACGATCCAACGGCCTGTCCGTTCTGAACGCCAAAATGGCAGGCAGCCGCCTGTTCGGCAGCGTGTACCTCGATCAGGCCATCCGCTCCGAACTCACGAAGGAAATTCTCGACCGCTGGTAAAAAATGAACTGTTAAACCGGACTTGATAAACGGCTGTCTGTACCGGCCGGCTCCGGGCAGGCTTGACCTTCGGCCGGGCGACGCGCGCGTGTCGCCCGGCTTTTTTTGCAGCAAACGGCCGGCACATATCCAATATGCAAGACAATATGTAAATTATACTTGACATATTATCAAGTATGGATTACACGCAGTTCATGATCGACAACAAGCTCAAAATTGCCCGCATCACCTGCGGCAATCTGACGCAGGCGGAAGTGGCCCAGAAGGTGGGCTGCTCGCGCCAGACCATCAATTCCATCGAAAACAACAAGTTCATCCCTTCGGTGGAACTGGCGCTGCGCATCGCGCGCCTGCTCAACGCGCGTGTCGAGGATATTTTTTTTCTGCCGCAGGTATAAGCGGCAAACGGACCTTATCCGAACCAGGCGGCGGCAGTTTCCCGGTCCGGGCGGGGGAAAGGAAATCTCAGTATGAATGAAGTATGGATCATGCGCGGCATCGTCATCGTCACGACCTTGATCTATATCGTTTTTTATGTCATGGACCGGCGGACGATCGTCGATGAGCGCGAACGGCTGATCGAGCTCAAGGCCGCGAACCTGCAGCAGCAGGTCGCGCTTTACGGACTGATGGCTATTGTGGTCGTTTACCTTTTCCATCCGGCCCTGAACGCGATGTACCCGATTCTCGTGTTCGCCCTGTCGTCGGTTTACACGTACATGTTCGGCGTTTTTTACTACCGCCGGAAAATGTAAGGATACGCCAATGCTTTATGGATACACCCTCGGAATTATCGGACTGCTGATTCTTGTTCATGAACTGGGGCACCTCACGGCGGCGCGCCTGGCAAAGATACCGGTTCAAACCTTTTCGGTGGGCTTCGGGCCGCGCCTGGCCGGCTTTACCCGGAAGGGCGTCGAATACCGGCTGTCGCTGTTTCCGCTGGGCGGCTATCTCAAACCCGGCGTCAAAACAGAAGAGGAATGGTCCGCGATCCCGCTGGCGCGCCGCGTCGCTTTCACGCTGGGCGGCATTATCGCCAATGGCGCCGCCGCCGTCCTGCTGCTCACCGTTTACGGCGTCTCAAGCCGCGACATGGGAATTTTTTCCGCGCTGCTTTGGGCGGGAAAACAAGCCGCCGTTATTCTGCTTTCCATTTTTGCATCGCTGCCGCTTCTTTTTACAAACAGCGGGGATCTGGCCGGCATCATCGGCATTGTCGCGCAGGGAAGCGCCATCATCGGCGGCGGCCAGGCGGCGGTTCTGCTCTTTGCCGCCATCCTCAGCCTCAATCTTGCCGCCATCAATTTACTGCCTCTGCCGGTGCTGGACGGCGGCAGGGCGCTTTTCGACATTCTGGAAAAAGTGGTCCCTCCGCTTGGCAAAGCATCCGCAGGATTTTCGATGGCCGGATGGCTTGTCCTCATCGGACTCACCCTCTGGGCAACCGCCAACGATCTGGCCCGGATTTTCGCCTGAAAAAAAATACCGCCCGACACAAAGGAAAGGTTAAACATCATGAAAGAAAACAAATCGGCCCCCGTCAAAGTCAAATCAAAAATCCGCGAATTCATCGAGTCGATCCTGATCGCCTTGCTGATCGCCGGCTTCATTATTTCCTTCGTCATCCAGGCGTTTAAAATTCCCTCCGGCTCGATGATTCCGACGCTGCTGGTCGGCGACCATCTGTTCGTGAACAAATTCATTTACGGCGTCAAGCTTCCGTATTTCCGCACCACGCTTATTCCGGTTACGGATCCGAAGCGGGAAGACGTCATCGTGTTCGTTTATCCGGAAGACCGCTCCAAGGATTTCATCAAGCGCGTCATCGGCGTCGCGGGCGACAAAATCGAAATGAAAAACAAGAAGCTCTTCCTCAACGACAAGCCGTACGCGGATCCCTACGGTTATTACACCGATCAGGCGATCTATCCGGCCGAAGCCCAGCCGCGCGACAACTTCGGCCCGGTGGTCGTTCCGGAAAAATCGCTTTTCGTGATGGGCGACAACCGCGACCACAGCCTCGACAGCCGCTTCTGGGGATTTGTCGACCTCCGGGACGTTCAGGGCAAGGCCTTCATCCTGTACTGGTCGTGGAATCGGGACGAAAATAACGTCCGCTGGAGCCGCCTGGCCCAGTTGATCAAGTAAGGGCGCGACGGCCTGAGCCTCCTGATGCCCGGAAATCCGGCAGCCTCCGGAAACGGACAATTTCCTTTTGTCCTTTCAATTGACTAATCCGGGCGGTTGCATTAAACAAAAGCTCAACTGTCGCAACATCATTATTAAGGCCGCCGTGGGACGGCCGAAGCAAAAGAGCTGCGGAAAGTCCGCCGCGCTGCGGAAGAGACGGATAAAAAAGTCATGGCCGATTCCATACCGAAGAGAAAACTGGACCCGCAAACCAAGGGCAAGCTGGAGAACGTCGTCAAGGAGTTGTTCAGCCACAAAGACTTCCACCAAGTCAACATGCGCTGCCTCGCCGAGAAAACCGGTGTGGGCCTGAACACGATTTACATGCATTTCGACAGCAAAGAGCGGCTGCTCTTTTCCTTTATCGATGAATGGATCCAGGCGCTGGACGACCGTCTGGCCGAACACCTGCAGGGCCTCGAGGACATCCGGGAAAAGATCCGCAAAATGATCTGGGTCATCCTCGATTTTTACGAAAAAAATCCGGATATCGCCGCCATCGTCATGATGACCGTGCCCTTTAAAACCTGGGCGACCGACAACACCTTCAAGCAAAAAGACCTCTCCGCGCGCGTCATCGGCCTTTTCCAGGAAGGCAAGGATAAGGGCATCCTGAATCCGGACATTCCCGCCCAAATCATGTTCGACGTCCTGTACGGCATCATGCACCGCTCCGTTTATATCTGGCTTTACCTCAACCAGAAAGACAGCCTGACCGCCAACGCCAATTTATATTACGACATGATCTGGCGGGCCATTGCCGATCCGAATCGACAAAAATAATTTCAACATATTTTTCTCATTTCCCCTTACCCCGGCCGCAGGCCGGGAAAATCTTTTAAAAAAATTTTTTACTCTAACGATTTCATCGCTTTAATTCCCGGCCATCCTCCACTTCCCAAAGAAAGTGCTTGACTTCCCCTTTTTTTAGCCGTATTTGGAAAACAATGTTATCGTTTAATATTAATATGTTATGTCATTAAGAGCATAACAAGAGAACATTGTTATTGGCATCGCGGCCTTAGCGATCAGCTTCCGGAGGATAAAAATGAAAAGAATTGTTTTCGATCAGACAAAATGCGTCGGCTGCCGGGTGTGCGAGGCGATTTGCAGTTTGTCCAATGAAGGAGAATTCAATCCCGAAAAGGCGCGCATCCGCGTTATCCGAACTTTTGAAGAGGGCATTCTCTACAAAACGCCGGTGATGTGCATGCAGTGCGAAAATCCATACTGCCAGGCGGTTTGTCCGGCGGGCGCCATCAGCCGCGACGGACGCAACGCCAAAATCGTAGACGAGAAAAAATGCATCGGCTGCAAGCTTTGCGAAGTCGCCTGCCCCGTCGGAGCGGTTACCGTGCGATCCGACCGTCACGCGGCCGTCAAGTGCAGCCTCTGCGCCGACTACGACGAGCCGCAGTGCGCCAAATTCTGCTTCGGCGGCGCGCTGCAATACATGGAGGAAGAGCGTGTGGGAATCGCCCGCGCCCGAGAAAAATCAGTGAAATTTCTGGAACTGCAAAGGAAGGAGGCTTGACATGAGCAACGCGGGAACCATCCTGATCATCGATCTTTCCGCCCGAACGATCGAGCGGATCGCGACGTCCGGTTATGCAAAAGAATTTATCGGCGGAGCGGGAGTCGCCGCCCGGCTTTTTACCGAGTGCGTTCCATCCGACACCAGAGCTTTTGACGAAAAAAACATGCTGATTTTCAGCACCGGCCCCCTTACAGGCAGTCTCTTCGGCAACAAGGCCAACGTCTGTTCCCGGGCGCCGGAACAGCCCAATCATCCCTACGTTCACTGCGGCATGGGCGGACAGCTTCCCTCGGAAATGAAATTTGCCGGCTACGATCATATTGTGATCAAAGGCCAATCGGAAAAGCCGGTCTATCTGTCGATTTATAACGAGGACGTCCGCTTTGTTGATGCGGGCGCTCTCTGGGGCCTGGATGTGTACAAAACCCAGGCGGCCATCCGCAGCGAATGCCAGGATCCGGACGTGCGCGTCGCCTGCATCGGTCCGGCAGGTGAAAACCGCATCGTAAACGCGCTCATCCTTCACGATATCGAACACACGGCAGCCCGGGGCGGAATGGGCGCCGTCATGGGCGCCAAAAAGCTCAAGGCGCTGGCGGTGCGGGGAACGAAAGGCCTTCAGGTCGCGGATCCGAAAGCCGTGCGCAAGCTCTGGCAGGAGTATTTCGACTACTACACGAAGGGCAAGGGAAGGCTTTACTACCAGACCTGGCAGCGCGGCGGCCTGGCCCGGCACGTTGTGGACGGCTACCGGTATCGCCGGAGAAAAGAATCGGGCGTCTATACGGACGAAATCAAGGAGATGCTCAGCAAATACATGGTGGGATCCCTGGGTTGTTCCTTCTGTCCCTTGCAGTGCCACATCAACTACAACATGCCGGGCATCGGCAGCGGCGGGGCAACCTGCTCGAATCACGGCATGCTGTCCGGCTTTCCGGATCAGCAGGTCTGGTGGGCGGTCACGAACAGCATCCACAAATACGGCATGGAATCTTTCGCCGTGTGGTCGATGCTCCTGTGGCTGCAAGGCATGTATCAGTCCGGTCTGATCACGCTTCAAGACCTGGACGGCATTGAAATGGACAAGTACGCGGTGGAACCGTTCACGGCCGCGGTCGGAAAAATCTGCCGGCGTGAAGGCTTCGGCGAATGGTTCGCTGAAGGGCTGGGCAAAGCCGCGCAGAAAATCGCCGGCGGAAAAGGCTTTAAAACGCTGGACTGGGTGATTCAAAGCCGCAACCGGCCGTCCTTTTCCATGCACGATCTCGCCTACCGCGGATTTGCGGAAACGGGCAAGGCCATCCGTTACCGCGCGGGCGACATCATCGCGCACCCCTACTCGTTCGACAATTACTGCAACATTGAAATTTACGCGGAGGCGACAGGCCAGTCCATTGAGGAAACCGAGCGGATGATCAACGACTGGAGCGCCGACGGCGTGAAAAAATGGCTGGGTGACGACGCGGACGGCAGCCTCTGGCGCCAGGACGTCTATGATGTCCGGCAGTCGCAGTTGACGGTCATAAGCGAAGATCTGAACATGATTTGCGATCTCTCCGGCCATTGTGAAATGCCCAGCGAGCGCGAAATCCATTACGGCTGCTTCGGCGGTTTTGAGGAAACGGCAGGTTGGATTTCCGCTCTTTCCGGGAAAAAATGCACGGTGGAGGAGCTTCGGCAGGCGGCGCAGAAAACGCGGACCCTGGTGGATGCCTACAATTCTCTCTGCTTTCTGACGCACAAAGAGCTGCGCCCCGAAGCGGCTGATATGCCCCCGAAAGATGCGATTCACGATAAATTTCTCAAGAAAATAAAGGTGGACAAAGCAAAACTCCGGGAAATCGGCGACGCGTACTGCAAAAGCCGGGGATACGATCCCGAGACGGGCATTCCAACCGCGGAAACGCTGACGAAGATGGACCTTGACGATATGGCCGTCCAGTTGGCGCAAAAGTTACAGGAAAGCAAAGACTGGCTCAAACCGGAAGAACAGGAAACCGGTTTTCCGGACGTTCGGGCAAAGTAGGAAGACAGCCATGGAATCGATCCTGCTCCTGGAACCCTCGTCGACGCAGAAACGGCAGGCGATGGCGCAAATGCTGCGCGATCCGCAGACAGCGGCTGAAGGCGACGGGGAAGAGATCACGAAAAGATTGCGGTCTCTGCGGACGGCCGCCGTAGAAGCAAGAAATGACCTGCTCGGAGAGTTGCAGTCCGCCGCCAAAGAACAAACCTCGCGCCGGTGGTTTTTTGCCGCCGACGCCGCCTCAGCCGCGGGCATCATCCGCCAAATCTGTCCGGATACCGCGGCCGTCGCCGTCAACAAATCGGCTGTTGTCACGGCGGAAGTGGTCCCCTTTCTGCACGCGGCTGGACTAACGATTGTCGCGCCTTATTACGACGGCCTCGCGGAAGTAGAGGCCCGGTTTACACAGGCCTGGCAGGTGCCGGAGGTGCCGCTCGCCGCGAGCCGCAACGCCTTCCATAGTACAGACGATCTTCCGGCCCGGCGGCGCCAAAGCCTTCGGGAAAGGGGTGCCCGAAACCTGGCGGCGGTCATCGGCGTCAACGCACTCGCCGCTGCGGACGGTTCTGCGGTTTTGTTGCAACACCGCGCGAATATCCGACAAATGCTCACGGAGTGCCGCCGGATCATTCTGGTTGCCGGCATCGATAAAATCGTGCCGACGCCGGCGGACGCCGTCTTTCAGGCAAGCTGCATGGCCTGGTTCGGAACCGCCGCACTCGCGCTGGATCTCGGACGGAAGGCAAACCCGGCGCCCGCCCTCGACAATTATCCTTTCACGATTGGGCCCGGCGACGTTTCGGAAAAGATCACCGTGATCCTCCTGGACAACGGACGCAGCGACATCGCAACCGGCGCGTACGGAGCGCTTCTCCAGTGCATCGGCTGCCGCGCCTGCGCCGCGTCCTGCCCGGCCGGCGAGTATTTCGGCGCGCCCCGGCCAAGCCCGCGCGAACTTTTGTTTACGGATCTGCAAAATACTGTGGCGCCGCTTATGCATTGCATCCAGTGCGAAAGCTGCCGCAGCGCCTGCCCTCTTTCCCTCGACCTGCCTGGTATGATCCTGGACCGGCGGCATCGCCGCGCGCGCTCTTTTCCGGCACTTTCCGACCGGCTGCTGGCCAACGCCGAAATCGTGGAGCGACTGGGCAGCCGCCTGGCGCCGCTCGCCAATCTCTTTTTGCAAAACCGACTCGTCAAAAAAATATCCGAAGCCGCCGGCGGCATCGACAGCCGCCGGACGCTGCCTTTCTTCGCGGCAAAGCCGTTTGCCGATATTTACCGGGACTTCCTGACCCGATCGGAGCAGTAACATGAGTACCGGAAAATCTTTGCAGATTGCCCTTTTTGCGGGATGCACCGTCAATTTCATCGATCCCGGCGTCGGCGCGGACGCGCTGGCCGTTCTGGCGCAAAACGGCATCGACGTGCTGTATCCCGACGCGCGCTGCTGCGGTGTGCCGCTCCTGGCCTACGGCAACCGGAAAGGCTTTGCGCAAAACGCGGCCTTCAACATTGGGTCGCTTCTGAAAACCGGCTGCGACATTGTTGCGCCCTGCAGCAGCTGTGCGCACGCACTTCGGGAAAAATATCCCGCGCGGCTGGGAACGGCGGCAGCCAGAACCATCGCCGCACGGACTTACGACCTTCTGCAATACCTGTGCGTTCTTGCGCGCAAAGGCTTTCTCAGGATGGATTTCCGCCGGGTGGAACTTTTTGCGCTTTATCACGCTCCCTGCCATTTGAAAGGCTTCGGAAGCGCAGCAATCGACGCGCGGCTGGAGCTTCTGAAGCACATTCCCGGCGTGAAGGTGGAACGAATCGACCGCGGCTGCTGCGGCATGGGCGGCACGTTCGGCATGAAGAAAAAAAACTATTCCCAGTCCGTCGCCATCGGCGCCGCGCTGGCGCGCGGGATCCGGGAGGCGCGCCCGGACGTGGTTTTGACCGAATGCCCCGGCTGCCGGATGCAGATTGAACACCTGAGCGGCGTTGCCGCCTGGCATCCCGTGCGGCTCTTGGCGCTGGCCTACGGATGGACATCCCCGCCGTTTGAGGAAACCGACCATCAGAAAACAGGCGCCCGCCTGCAATAAAAAATTAACACGAAGGAGGTTTATTGTAATGCCCATTCCCCAACATTTACTGAACCGAGCGGACAGACTTTTGCAAGACATCGTTCCCAATTGCGCCGACTGCGTGGCGCGCTACGCCGAGGAAAAACCGGACACGGTGGCCTTCATCATGCACGCCACCGGCAAAAAAATCACCTGGCGGCAGTTTGACGCGGCCACAAACGCGTATGCGACAAAACTGCTGTCCGCAGGATTGAAAAAAGGCGACATTGTCGCGACCGTGATGACGCTTACGGAAGAGCTTATTTACCTGATGTACGCCTGCTACCGGATCGGGCTTATCATTGCCCCGCTGGATGTGCGTCTCAAGGGCGCCGAAATCCAGTATGCCATGGATCGGATGAATCCCCGGGCCGTCTTTTTTCTGGGCAAGACGCCCGCCGCCGATTTCCGCCCGATGATGGCGGAGATCATGAAGAACACGCCGTCGGTCAAAACCTGGGTACAGGTAGAAAATCAAGCGGAGAGCCTGCTTACGGGCGCCGTCGGCATCCAATCGTTTGTCGGAAACATCCCGGCCGACGGCCGGACGCCGCAGGCGGTTTCAAAAGCCAGAAGTCTTGTGGTCAAGCGGGATCCCTGCCTGATCATCTTCACGACCGGCTCCACCGGTTCGCCCAAGCCGGCGCTCATCTGCCATGAAAACATCCTGACGCAAAATGTCACGTTCGGCGTTTTTTCCATGATCGACGCCGGCACGATCTTTCTCAACAACCTGCCGCCTTCGCACATCGCGTGCACCACCGAGGTCCTGGCGACCACCATCTTCATGGGCGGCACGATGGTGGTGATGGACTTCGATCCTAAGAAGTGCTTCGAGGCAATCGCGGAACACAGGATTACGCACATCCTCGGCATTCCGGCCATGTTCACCATGCTCTGGCGATTTCCGGACTACAACAAATACGACCGCTCGTCTCTCTCCGTGGCGGTGTTCGGCGGCCAGCAGGTTCCGCGCTCCTGGGTGGAACAGCTCCAGTCCATGGTTCCCAACCTCTGCACGGGACTGGGCATTACGGAAGCGTCCGGCGCAACGACCAGCAACTGCATCCCCTGCACGGTGGACGACGTCATGGACGGCATCGGCCTTTGCATGCCTTACTTCCCGCTCACCGTCCGCGATCCCATGAATCCCGACGGAACCGCGGGAAAAGAAAAGGCTCCCGGAGAAGTCGGAGAAATCTGTTTCCAGGGGCCGCAGGTGTTTCTGGGCTATCTGAATGATCCCGAAAGAACGGCGCAGACCATTTCCAAAGAAGGCGTCCTCTACACGGGCGACCTGGGAAGCTACGACGCCAAGGGGCTGCACCTGGCCGGCCGCCGCAAGTTTGTCATGAAGCCGAAAGGCTATCAGGTCTTCCCGAGCGACGTGGAGGGGCACATCGCCCAGGCCTTGAAAGGAAAGATCGGCACCGTCGCGGTCGTCGGAGCGGAGCACGAAATCTTCACCGAAGGCATCATGGCTTTCGTTGAAGTGCCGAAAGACTCCGGCGTCACCGCTCAAGACGTCCAGAACACCTGCAAGAGCATATCGTCCTACTCGCGTCCCTCGCATGTGGAAATCATTCCCGTCGGCGCTCTGCCCCTGACACGATCGGCAAAGACGGATTACATGGCGCTCAAGGAGCAGGCCAAAGCCCTTCTGCCGAAACTCCGCGCGGAAGGAAAGTGGGATCGATAAACGAATCCATCGGTTCCCCCAAGTCCCCCGCTTCTGCCGGCGCCGGGGGAACCGATGGTTTTCCTGCGCGCCGCGCTTGAAGCATCGGCTCCTGTACCATTGCCAAGACCACCCGCTTGCGATATAGGGCGAACATGACTTCCGGCAAAACCGACATCGCAAGGCTTTTCCGCCGCCGGCTGCTCGCCTGGTACCGGCGCCACAAGCGGTTGCTTCCGTGGCGGGAAACGAGCGATCCTTACCGGATCTGGATTTCCGAAATCATGCTTCAGCAAACCCAGGTGGACACCGTCATTCCCTATTACGAGCGTTTTCTGAAGCGGTTTCCCGACGTCTTTGCGCTTGCCCGCGCGCCTCTGCACGACGTGCTCAAGGCCTGGGAAAACCTGGGCTACTATTCCCGCGCCCGCCATCTGCACGCCGCGGCAAAGACCATCGTCGACCAGTGGGGCGGACGGGTGCCCGACACGCCCGAAGCGATTAAAGCCCTTCCCGGCATCGGCGACTACACGGCGGGCGCGATTTTAAGCATTGCATACGGCCAAGCCGTTCCGGCTGTGGACGGCAACGTCCGCCGGATCTTGAGCCGCGTTTTCGCCATCGCAGAGCCGGCAAACGATCCGCAGGCGCAAAAACATTTTTATGATCTGGCCGCTTCGCTTGTTCCGACAGGAAGCGCCTCCGACTTCAACCAGGCGCTGATGGACCTGGGCGCAACGGTCTGCCGGGCCAGGCATCCGGCCTGCAGCGTCTGTCCCGCAGCGTCGCTTTGCCTGGCCAATCGCCATTCCTGGCAGGAGAGGCTGCCCGTTTTGCGCCGGTCTCCCGCCGTTCCCCGGCGCGAAGCCGTCGCGGCCGTGATCCGCAACGCGCAAGGGTATCTGCTGGTCGTGCAGCGTCCTGCCGCAGGGCTTCTGGCGTCCCTGTGGAAGCTGCCGGGAGGCTTTATCGCAGAGGGGAAAACCGGCACAATCGCGCTCAGGGAAGCGCTTTGCGCGGAGCTTGATCTTTCCGTCCGCGTCGGACGCCGGTTGTGCTTTGTCGACCACGCCTACACGCATTTTCGCCTGAGGCTTTTTGCGTACGAAGCCCGGATATCGAAAGGCTCGCCCCGGCCGCGGGGCTGCGCCGACTGGCGCTGGGCCTCGCCTGCGGACCTGAAAAAGCTGCCCATGTCCCGGGTCGATCGTAAACTGCTGGAAGC
>DBPV01000088.1:9033-13736 GCA_002304995.1 Syntrophaceae bacterium UBA1411 | reverse complement strand
GCGTGAGAGGCCAGCGTCCTAACCGCTAGACGATGGGACCGCTAAGAAGGGGGATTTGCCGCAGTTGCGGCGGATCAAATGTCCGGCCCGTGCAAATCCCTCCGACGAATGAGCTACCGTACCTAGTCAATGCGACGGAAAATGTCAAGGCAAAAGTGGCCGGCCGCGCAAAGCGAAGGCCGGAGGGCTCAGGCCTTTTTTGCAATGAAAGCCACGGCCGCTTCGATGCGCCGGAGCACCCGCTCCTTGCCGAGCGTGACCATGACGTCGTCGATGCCGGGGCTGACCGTTTTTCCGGTGAGCGCCACCCGCAGCGGCTGGGCGATGACCTTGAACTTGATGCCTTTTTTTTCGGTGAAGGCCTTGAGAAAGGTTTCCAGCCCCGCCTTGCTGAAGTCCGATACGGCCGGCAGTTCACCGGCCATCTCTTTGAGGTGCGAGGCGACATCGGATGTCAGGAACTTCGCGGCCGCCTCACTCTCGTAGGTCACTCCGTCGGCGAAGTAGAAATTCGCCGCCTGGGCCAGCTCCACCAGCGTCTTGGCCCGGGGCTGCAGATCGCCGATGATCTTCCTGACGAAGGGTTCGTCGCTCGAATCCGTCCCGGCGGGCCACAGGGGCTTCATTTCGGCGCTAAGACGCTCCGGAGTCGCTTCCTTTATATAATGCGCGTTGAGCCAGAGCAGTTTTTCCGGGTTGAAAACGGCCGGCGACTTGCCGACGGCGTCCAGCGTAAAGAATTCAACGAGTTCCTTTTGAGAGAAGATTTCCTGATCGCCGTGCGACCAGCCCAGGCGCACCAGATAGTTCACGAGCGCTTCGGGCAGGTAGCCCATTTCCTTGTAGGCCATCACGGAGGTGGCCCCGTGGCGCTTGCTGAGGCGCGCCTTGTCCGCCCCGAGGATCATGGGGACGTGGGCGAACCGGGGAACCTCGAAACCCAGCGCCTGATACAGAAGAATCTGGCGCGGCGTGTTATTGACGTGGTCGTCGCCGCGGATGACGTGGGTGATGTTCATGAGTGCGTCGTCGATGACCACGGCAAAGTTATAGGTGGGGTAGCCGTCGCCGCGTTCGATGATCAAATCGTCCAGTTCGTCGTTGTTGAAGACGATATTGCCCTTGATGAGGTCCTCGACGACGGTGACGCCGGTTTCCGTGCCGCGGAACCGCACGACGCTGCCGGGCGATTTTGCGAGCCCCTTGTCGCGGCAGGTGCCGTCGTATTTGGGCTTGCGGCCGGAGGCGAGCGCTTCTTTTCTTTTGATTTCAAGCTCTTCGGGCGAACATGTGCAGACGTAGGCCTTTCCTTCATCGAGGAGCTTCTGCACCATCTGGCGGTGCAAATCGACGCGCTGGGCCTGGAAGTGCGGGCCTTCGTCCCAGTTGAGGCCCATCCAGGTCATGGCGTCCAGAATCGCCCGGGTGGATTCGTCCGTGGAGCGCTGCTGGTCCGTGTCTTCGATGCGCAAAACAAACTTCCCGCCGTTGTGGCGGGCAAAAAGCCAGTTGAAAAGAGCGGTTCTTGCCCCCCCGATGTGCAGATAGCCGGTGGGGGAGGGGGCAAAGCGGGTGCGTATTTGGTCGGTCATAGTGTATCCATGAATTTTTGCGCTGTTATAGGGTTGCGGTTCGTTATTTGTCAAGCGTTTTTGCCCTGAATTTAGTAAATTATGCTTGACAACTGGTTGAAATTGTCATTTACTCACCGGCTCAGCGCGGTAGGCTAATTTATAGACAAGGCAGCAGTGGCACCATGTCCGATTCTTTGAAAATTAATCTGACGATCCTTCCCGAGGAAGGGCTGCATCTGACGTTCTCCGAGGATGACGCCTGGTTTAAGGAGTGCTTTTCCGGAGGGGAGCCGCCTGATTTTACGCTGACCGGCGTGGATGTCGACTGCCTGGTTTCGCGCTCCGGCGACACGATTTACATCCGGGGCCGTCTGGCGGGCCGGATTCGTCAGGCCTGCGACCGCTGCCTGGAGCAGGCTGATGTCGCCATCGGCGGAGATTTCGTCTACACGCTGGTTCCGGAAAAGGCCGAAACGGCCGAGGAAAGGGAGCTTACCGCCGAAGAACTGGAAACGAGTTATTACCGCGGAGATTTCATCGATCTGGCGCCCCTGATCTGCGAGGAGATCGTTTTGCAGGTGCCGATGAAGATTCTCTGCAGCGAACAATGCAAAGGATTGTGCCCCAACTGCGGCGTCAATTTGAATACCGGTTCCTGTAACTGCCGCCGGGAGATGACGGATGAACGTCTGGCGGCGCTGAAAAATTTTAGGGTCAAGAATTAATCATTTTAAGAAGAGGGTGATTTAAAATGCCAAATCCAGTCAAGAGACATTCGAAAACGAGACGCAATACCCGCCGGGCGCACGACTTCCTCAAACAGCCTTCAATGTCGGTCTGCCCGCAGTGCAATGAACCGAAAATGCCTCACCGGGTCTGCCCCAACTGCGGCACATACAAGGGCAGAGAAGTCATTTCGGCCGAAAAGATTTCCTAGTCAACTTCGACGAACGTCCGGAATTCCGCCCATGAGCGCCGGACGTCCCGGGCCGTCTCGCAGCAGACGGCGCGATCAGCCGGATTCGTTTGTCCGGCCGGCGTCAAGAAGTATGAAAATTTCAGCGTCAAAGCGGCCAATCCGTCGGCGCCGCCAAACAGAGCCGCTGTCCGCGCGCCCGAAGCGACGGCCGGCGAAGCGCACTGAAAAAAATAAGGAATTTTTTTAAAAAAACAGGTATTAGAAAAAAACTTGTTTTAATTTTTTAGTTCAATTCGGAGGGGAGGAGGGTATTCATGTCATTAGAAGAAAAAGTCATTAAACTCGTGAGCGAGCAGCTGGATGTGACTCCGGAGCAGTGCAAGCTGGAAGCGTCGTTCATCGACGATCTGGGCGCCGATTCACTGGATTTGGTTGAACTGATCATGGAAATGGAAGAAGTGTTCGGCGTGGAAATCGCCGATGAAGAACTGGAAAAAATCCGGACGATCAAAGACGTCATCGATTTTCTCCAGAAAAAAGGCATCAGCTAATCCTTAAACTACAGGACCAGAGTGCATGAAAAGGCGTGTCGTTGTAACAGGACTCGGCGCCGTGACTCCCCTGGGCAACTCCGTTGCCGAATCCTGGGAGGCCGCCGTAGCCGGAAAGTCCGGTATCGGCCCGATTACCCGGTTTGACGCTTCCGCTTTTGCCTCGCGGATCGCCGGGGAAATAAAAAACTTTGATCCCTTGCAGTATGTCGATAAAAAAGAAGTACGCCGCAACGATAACTTTACCATCTATGCGCTGGGCGCGGCCGAAATGGCGATGGCGGACGCCGGGCTGGCCATCGGCCCGGAAATCGCCGAACGCGTCGGCGTGATCATCGGATCCGGAATGGGCGGCGTCCGGACCCTTGAAGAAGAAATTCAGGTGCTGCACACCTCCGGTCCCCGCAAGATCTCGCCCTTTGCCGTTCCGTCCATTATCGCCAACCTCGGGTCCGGCCATGTCTCCATGCGTTTCGGCGCCAAAGGCCCCATCAACTGCTCCGTGACGGCCTGCGCGTCGGGCACCACCGCCATCGGCGACTGTTACAAAATCATTGCGCACGGCGACGCGGACGCCATGATCGCCGGCGGCGTCGAGTCGGCTGTGACGCCCCTGGGCGTCGGCGGGTTCTGCGCCATGCGCGCGCTTTCCACACGCAACGACGAACCCGAAAAGGCCAGCCGGCCCTTCGACAAGGAACGCAACGGCTTCGTCATCGCTGAAGGCTGCGGCGTGGTGATTCTGGAGGAGCTGTCCTTCGCGCAAAAGCGCGGCGCGAAAATCTACGCGGAAGTCGCGGGCTACGGCTGCACGTCGGACGCCTTCCACCTGGCCGCTCCGCCGCCCGGGCACGAAGGCGCGGGCCGCAGCATGAAAGTGGCCATCCGGGACGCCGGCCTGCAGACGACCGACATCGATTACATCAACGCGCACGGAACGTCCACGCCGCTCAACGATCTTTACGAGGCGCAGGCGATCAAGAACCTCTTCGGCGACCACGCCCATAAGCTGCTCATCAGTTCCACCAAGTCGATGACCGGCCACATGCTGGGCGGCACCGGCGCGGTGGAGGCGATTTTCTGCATCAAAGCGCTTCAGGAAGGCGTCATTCCGCCGACCATCAATTTGGAAAACCCGGACGAGGAATGCGATCTGGATTTCGTGCCGAACGTTGCGCGGCGCCGGCCGATTCGCACCGCCATGTCCAACAGCTTCGGATTCGGCGGCGTCAACGCCGTGCTGGTCATGAAGCAATACACACCCTAGCTGTTTTTGGAGGAAACATTTTACATGTCCGTTTTATCTCAGGTAGATCCGGAAGTCGCCAAAGCCATTGAACTGGAAACCAGACGCCAGGCGGGAAAACTCGAACTCATCGCATCGGAAAATTTTGTGAGCGAAGCGGTCCTGGAAGCCCAGGGCTCGGTCATGACCAACAAGTATGCCGAGGGATATCCCGGCCGCCGCTACTACGGCGGCTGCGAATACGTGGATATTCCGGAAAGTTTGGCCATCGAGCGCTGCAAAAAGCTCTTCGGCTGCGATGACGCCAACGTCCAGCCCCATTCCGGCACGCAGGCCAACATGGCCGTTTACTTTGCCGCCTGCTCTCCCGGCGACACGGTTTTAGGCATGAATCTCTCGCACGGCGGACACCT
>DBPV01000088.1:0-9026 GCA_002304995.1 Syntrophaceae bacterium UBA1411 | reverse complement strand
GTGAACCGCGACACCGAAACGATCGACTATGAAGAGCTGGCGAAGATCGCCCGGGAAAGCAAGCCCAAAATGATCGTGGTCGGCGCCAGCGCCTATCCGCGGACGATCGATTTCGGAAAGTTTCGCGCCGTGGCCGATGAAGTCGGCGCGGTAATCATGGCGGACATCGCCCACATCGCGGGGCTGGTGGCCACCGGGCTCCATCCCTCGCCCGTTCCCGTCTGCGAATACGTCACCACCACCACGCACAAGACGCTGCGCGGCCCGCGCGGCGGACTCGTCATGTGCAAGGAACCTTACATCAAGGTCCTCAACAGCCGCGTCTTTCCCGGCATGCAGGGCGGCCCGCTGATGCACGTCATCGCCGCCAAGGCCGTGGCGCTCAAGGAAGCGCTGTCGCCGGAATTCAAGGCTTATCAGGAGCAGATCGTGAAAAACGCCCGGGCCATGGCGGCGCAGCTTAAAGACGAAGGCTTCCGCCTGGTGTCCGACGGCACGGACAACCATCTGATGCTGGTGGATCTGACCTCCAAGGGCGTGACCGGCAAGGAGGCGCAGGAGGCGCTTGACCGGGCGGCGATTACCGTCAACAAGAACGGCATTCCCTTCGATACGCTGGGGCCGATGGTGACCAGCGGCATCCGCATCGGCACGCCGGCGCTCACGACCCGCGGCATGAAAGAACCGGAAATGCGCGAAATCGCGTCGCTGATCGCCGACGTGATCAACCATATCAATGATGAGCCGACCATCAAAGCCGTGGCTGAAAAGGTGAAGATTCTGTGTGACCGTTTTCCGCTTTACGCGCAGCGGCTGAAAGGCTAACGGAATCGGCGCGGGGCGGCGGCTCATCGGAAAGCGGAACGACATGACGGAAAAAAACGCGCCGTTTAGCCGCGAGGCGATGCCGGGGAAGGACCGTCCCGACTGGGACACCTACTTTCTGGACATCGTCGAGCTGGTGGCGCGCCGCAGCACGTGCCTGAGGCGCGCGGTCGGCGCCGGTCTGGTCCGGGACAAGAGGATTCTCGCCACCGGCTACAACGGCGCTCCGTCCAAGCTGCAGCATTGCCTGGACATCGGCTGCCTGCGCGAGCAGCTGCACGTGCCGTCGGGCGAACGCCACGAGCTTTGCCGCGGTTTGCACGCGGAGCAAAACGCCATCATCCAGGCCGCTCTTCACGGCGTCAGTTCCAAGGGCGCCACCCTGTACTGCACCAACCACCCCTGCGTCATCTGCGCCAAGATGATCATCAACGCCGGCATCGAGCGCATCGTCATCCGGGACGGATACAGTGACAAACTGGCCGCAGATATGCTAAAAGAAGCGGGTGTCAGCGTCGAGACGCTGGAAAAACCTTCAGGATCGGTGCGCGCGCGATGAAATGTCCTTTTTGCGGCTACGCGGAAAACAAGGTGATCGATTCCCGGATCAGCAAGGACGGCAAGGCCATCCGCCGCCGGCGCGAATGCCTGGGGTGTAACCGGCGGTTCACGACGTACGAATACGTGGAAGACATTCTGCCGATGGTGGTGAAGAAGGACGGGCGGCGCGAGCCGTTCGACCGGACCAAGATCCGCAACGGCATCAGAACCGCCTGCGAGAAACGTCCCATCAGCACGGACGACATCGAGAAACTGGTGGAAAACGTGGAAGCCGCCTGCCAGGAGTTTCAGGGCGAGGAAATCCCCTCGTCGGTGATCGGCGAAAAGGTTATGAATGAACTCAAAATTCTCGACGGCGTGGCCTATGTGCGGTTCGCTTCGGTTTACCGGCAGTTCCGCGACGTGGGCGAGTTCATGACCGAACTCAAAGAGCTCTTGAGCAAGGGGAAGAAATAAAATGTTTACCGGTATCATCGAAGGACTGGGGAAAGTGGTCCGTCTGACCATGAAGGGGGCGGATGCGCTTCTGGAAGTCGAGGGGGGCATCGATCTGGGCGACGTGTCCCTCGGCGACAGCATCGCGGTGAACGGCGCCTGTCTGACCGTGACGTCCAAAACGGCCCGGACCTTCACCGCCGACGTCTCCGCCGAATCGCTCGCCCGGACGACGCTAAGGCATCTCCATCCCGGTCAGCCGGTCAATCTGGAAAAGTCTCTGCGGATCGGCGGTTTTCTGGGCGGCCATTTCGTGCTGGGCCACGTGGACGGCGCCGCCCGCATCCTTTCCAAAACGCAGAAATCCGGATCGATCATCTTTGCCATCGAAGCACCCGAACCCCTGGCGCGCTACATCGTCGAAAAAGGGTCGGTGGCGGTGGACGGCATCAGCCTGACCGTGAACAAGCTTGAAAAAGGGCGGTTTTATGTTAATATCATTCCGCATACCGCCGCTCAGACGACGCTGGTCGGGAAAAAAGAGGCCGACTGGGTGAATATCGAAACGGATATTCTCGGAAAGTACGTCGAAAAGTTATTGCAAAGCCCGCGGGGAATCGATAAGGACTTTCTTGCCGAGCACGGCTTTACTAAATAGAAGAAGGATAAATCATGGTAGTCAGTAAAATTTCGGAAGCAATTGAAGACATCCGCAACGGGAAGATGGTGATTCTCGTGGATGACGAAGACCGGGAAAACGAAGGCGACCTCTGCATGGCGGCGCAGTTCGTGACGCCGGAAGCGATCAACTTCATGGCCCGCCTGGGGCGCGGGTTGATTTGTCTCACCCTGACCGAGGAAATCGCCAACCGGCTGAACCTCAACCTGATGGTGAAGGACAATCAGGCGCGCTTCGGCACGGCGTTTACCATTTCGATTGAAGCGCGCCACGGCGTGACCACCGGCATTTCGGCGGCGGACCGCGCCACCACGATTCTGGCCGCGGTCAATCCCGCCGCCAAACCGGATGATATCGTGAGCCCCGGCCACGTGTTCCCGATCCGCGCGCGCAAGGGCGGCGTCCTGGTGCGCACCGGGCAGACCGAGGGTTCGGTCGATCTGTGCCGCCTGGCCGGATTGACGCCGGCGGGCGTGATCTGCGAAGTCATGAAGGACGACGGCACGATGGCGCGGATGCCGGATCTGGAAATCTTCGCCCGCGAGCACAAGCTCAAAATCGTCACGATCGCCGACCTCATCGACTACCGGATGCAGCACGAATCGCTGATCCGCCGCGTGGCCGAAGCTTCGCTGCCGACGCTGTACGGCGGCGATTTCCGGATCGTTGTTTACGAAAACGATGTGGACGACATGCAGCACATTGCGCTGGTGAAAGGCGAGATTCAGAAGACGGACGACGTTCTGGTGCGCGTGCACTCGGAGTGCTGCACCGGCGACATCTTCGCCTCGGCCCGCTGCGACTGCGGCGACCAGCTCCACCGCGCCATGGAGATGATCGAGGAGGAAGGCAAGGGCGTCATCGTCTATATGCGCCAGGAGGGGCGCGGCATCGGCCTGGTCAACAAGATCAAGGCCTACGCGCTGCAGGACGACGGCCACGATACGGTCGAGGCCAACATCGCCCTGGGATTCAAGGCCGATCTCCGGGACTACGGCATCGGCGCGCAGATCCTCGCGGACCTGGGCGTGCACAAGATGCGGCTCATGACCAACAATCCCAAGAAGATCGTCGGTCTGGAAGGCTACGGCATCGAAGTGACCAAGCGTGTGGCGATCGAGATTCCGCCCAACGAAAACAATATCCGGTATATGACCACCAAGAAAAAGAAGATGGGGCATATCCTGGAGCTTTAATTTTTACGTAAAGGCGCGGCAGGCGCGCCATTTCACACATTTACCCATAAGGATGGTTGAAAATCATGCCGAAAATCATTGAAGGAAAACTGGTCGCCAAGGGAATGAAGTTTGCGATCGCCGCCAGCCGCTTCAACGACTTCATCAGCGGCCGGCTCATCGAGGGCGCGGTCGATACACTGGTGCGTGCCGGCGCGGACGACAAGGACATCGCCATTTACAAGGTTCCCGGCGCGTTCGAACTGCCGCTGGCGGCCAAGAAGCTGGCCAAGAGCGCCCGCTTTGACGCGGTGATCTGCCTGGGCGCGGTCATCCGCGGCGCGACGCCGCATTTTGAATATGTGAGCGCGGAAGTGTCGAAGGGCATCGCCGCCGTAGGGCTCGATGCGGAAATTCCGGTGGCCTTCGGCGTTCTGACCACCGACACCATCGAGCAGGCCATCGAGCGGGCGGGCACAAAGTCGGGCAACAAGGGCGCGGACGCGGCGCTCGCGGCCATTGAGATGGTGGATCTGTTCAGGAAAATGAACGCTTAAAACGGGCGCGACGCCCGGCGCCAAGAGGCGCGCAACGGATTTGAGGATTTCATGCAGGGGCGGAGAAAGGCGCGCGAAGTCGCCTTACAGGTTCTTTACAGTTTGAATTTTGTCGATCTGGATGTGGATAAAGCCCTTGAACTTTTCTGGGGCAATTTTGTCGCGCCCAAAACGGCGAAGGAGTTTGCGGCTACGCTCGTTTCCGGCACCTGGGGCCACCGGGAGGAACTCGACGGCCTGATTGCCGGCTGTTCGGACAACTGGTCGCTGGGGCGGATGTCGAAAGTCGATATCAGCATTTTGCGGATGGCGGTGTTCGAGTTTCTCTACTGCGACGACATTCCGCCCAAGGTCAGCATCAACGAAGCGGTCGATCTGGGCAAGACGTTCGGATCGGAAAACTCCGGCTCCTTTATCAACGGCATTCTGGATGCCATTCATTTGAAAATTAACAAGAGTCATGCAGATCAGCCTGTCCACGCAGCCGGCCGACCGGCAAAGGCATAAATGCCTGGTTCTGGGATTCTTCAGCGACGAAAAGCCGCCGCGGGGAACCTGCGGCCTGGTGGACTGGCGCCTCAACGGCATGATTTCCCGTACCCTCAAGGAGGGGCAGCTGACCGGCGCCTTCGGCGAGCGGGCGATGATTCCCTATCCCGGGCGCATCGCGTCCGATTTTCTGTGCCTCGTCGGCCTGGGGCCGATCGCTGAAATTTCCCTCAATCGCGTTTACGATGCGGCCTACGACATCGCCGCCATGACGGACAAATTGAAAATGCGGGACTTCGCGTTCGACCTGCCGGGCGACAACCGCTCGGCTCTCACGACGGCTGGCCTGATGGAAGCCATGATCACCGGTTTTTTCGATTATCTCTCCCGCGATGTCGACCGGCTGGCCTCTGTGAGCGTCTGTCTGGTGACGTCTGCGGATCGTCTTTCCGACGTCGCCCGGGGCATCGAGCAGTTCAACCGGAATGTCAAGCACGTGGGCTCGGTCGATTTCAGCGCGCTCGAGCCGCACTTCGCCTGAAATCCCCTCTTGCGGGAAAGGCTGCGGCCGCTCCCGATCATCAATCCATATGCTCCAGAGACAGCTTTGCCGGCTGCCGGCCCAGAAGCACCATGCCGAAGTGCTCGAATTTCTCGCCGGTGTCGGCGTCCATGTCGTGCCAGCGGGCCAGAAACTCCCGCTCGCGCAGCCAGGTCCGCCGGATGGTGGCCGGATCTTCAAACAGCAGCACATCCTTGTTGAGGCCGATGATGATGGCGTAATGGCCGTTGTCCCAGCCGCGCCGCCAGTCGTCCAGCGTCATGTAGCGGTCCGCCCAGGCCTGCAAAAGCACGATGACCGGCGTGCCCGTGTCCACGTACTGCTTGACCTGGTTGAGCGACCACTGCGTTCCCGATTTGACTTCAAAGCCGTAATGCTGCGCCGCCGCGATCATGGCCCGGGGCGGCGTGCCGCTTTCCTCAGTCGTGCCGAGCGTCTGCATCAGCTCGTCGCGGTCCACCTCGACGCCGTAGTAGTTCATCACGGTCTGGAGCGCCTGCACGCCGCAGTCGTAGTCGAAATACTGCTTGCCGATATGCAGATCGATCATCGACACTTTCTGCGACTCCTGCAGCGACTGGAGCGTCTGCGTAAGCGCGTCGGCAAAAGCGCGCCTCAGCCGGTTGATCTGCGCCACGTCGGGCGCGCCGTGCTCGTTCTTGAAGAGCCGCTCGTTGGTTTCCTGGATGAACGCCGGAGCGCGGGCGCCGATCCGCTTCAGGGCGTTCACCGAATGCGCGGCGCAGATGTGGCCGTGAACTCCGATGTATTCCGAGGCGTTCACGGTGACGAGCACGTCGGGCAGGCGCTTGCGCAGCTCGGCGGCGTAGGTTTCGACGATGATGTCGGGGCAGTAGTACAGGGGCTTTTCATCGCGGTCGGTATGCTGAAAATTCATGAGGTCGATCTGGTTATCGGCCACGCCGCGCGCGGTGATCGTCGCGTGGCCGTCGAAGATCAGCCCCGCTCCGGCCGAGATGTTTTCTTCGATGCTGCGGTGAAACGGTTTGAGATATTTGTCCGACCAGGCCGCCCGCATGGACGGAGAAGGCTCATAGGCGCTGCGGTAAATGGGCCGGCCGAAAACATCCCGGACCGGCACGCACTCGTCGATGTCGGCCGGATCGCGGTTGGCGTCGAGCAGAATGCTGCAGTAGGGAAAGACCAGCTGGCGGTTGCCGAGGATGTCGCGAAAATCGTACAGCCACTGCGTGTACCAGTCCACGTTTTGCAAAAGCGCCGCGAAGTCTTCGGTCAGATCCTCCCAGGAGATTTCCGGCACAAGCGCAATACCGCTGTGCGGCACCACGACCAGAACATCCGATCCTGTCATAGGGGTTACTCTCTTTCTCAGTTTGCCGGCTAATCGCCGGAATTAACAGCCATATTCTAGCGCTTTTCCCCGCCTTTGGGAATTTAAAATAAATCGAGCGATATTAATAACTTATTCATTGACAGGAAGGGGCCGTGCCCGTATAGTAGCGTCAAAATACCGCAGAAGCCTACAGGAATTCATGGCACGTCCGACGACTCCGACAGCCCCCCGCTTTTCCGGCCCGCTTGTACTTGCGGGCGTCATGCTGGCCTACGGAAGCATTTGCGGCAACGTCACTTACGCCTTCGGCGTTTTCCTCCCGTCCATGAGCGAATCGTACGGCTGGAGCCGTTCGGTTCTGTCCGGGCCCTACACGCTGTTTCTGATGATCGGCGGACTCCTGGGACCCGTGGCCGGGTTCACCATCGCCCGTTTCGGCGCCCGGAAAAACTTCATGCTGGCAAACCTCCTCGCGGTTATCGGCCTGGCGGGCATGTCGCAGGTCAGCGCCGTCTGGCAGGTTTACCTTTTTTTCGGGGGTATGTGCGGGTTGGGGCTGGCCTTTGCGGAGTTTCTGCCGGCCACCACCGTGATCAATCACTGGTTTGTCCGCAAGAGATCGCTCGCGCTGGGATTTCTTTTCGCCTCCGGCGGCGCTGGCGGCTTTTTGCTGCCCCCGCTCATCAGCGCGGTGATTTCCGGTCTGGACTGGCGCTGGGCCTGGGCGGCGCTGGCGGGCCTGCACCTGCTTTTGGGCGTCATCGGCGCCAGTCTGCTCATCCGCAACACGCCGGAGGAAGAAGGCCAGTTTCCCGACGGCCATGCCTCGCAAGAGCAGTTTGAAGAGGCGCACCGAAATGTGACCGGCCACGTCTATACCACGCGGGAGGACTGGAGCGTGCGCGACGCGCTGGCCACGCCGGCGCTGTGGATTCTGCTTACGCTCTTTTCCGTTTTGCTCTTTACCACCACGATGCTCACCACCCACCAGGTCGCCTACCTGCAGGATTTGCACTATTCGCCGATGGTATCCGCCACAGCTCTGGGCCTCATGCTGGGCATGAGCATTCTGGGCCGGATTCTGAGCGGCATTCTGGGCATGCGGTTCACGGGCAGGCATCTGGCGGCAATCTTCATGGCCTGTCTGGGGCTCGGGCTCATTTCGCTTTTGAACGCCCGGGACGTCTTTTTCGTTTACCTGTACTCGATTCTGGCCGGGCTCGGCTTCGGCGGAATGATCGTCCTTTTGCCGCACACGATGGGGGCCTACTTCGGCCGCAAAAACTTTTCGCGGATCGTCGGCTGGACCACGCCGATCGTCACGCTCGCCAGCGCCGCGAGCCCCGTCTTGACCGGCTATCTCTACGACCGGTCGGGAAACTATTTTTGGCCTTTTGCCGGAACAACCGCGCTGGTTTTCCTCTGCGCCGGTCTGGCCCTGGCGGCTCGTCCGCCGCGCGGCCGCGCCAGAACGACGGACAGCTATTGTGCGCCGGCAGAAGAGACTTAAGCAGGTGCGCGGTTGCGCCGGATTTTAAAAGCAGGCTTTCATTGCAGGTAAGAAACGCCGAGGCATCATCCGACGCAGGGCCTGCGCGCCGGGCCGGGAAAAGGCGCAGGGATTCCCCAACACGTGAAATGAGACGTCGATAACAAGCCGTCATGTGACGGAGCCGGGCGTTTGCGCCGCCGGCCGGTCCGCTTTTTTCTTCCGAAGCGCCGCTACGCGTGCGTCTTGAAAAATTGCGGACACAACCCGGAAGAGCCCGGCTCATAGTTGCGGCAGGCGGCCGGCCGCGTTTCGTGAATGGCGCAGCCGAAACGGGCTCCGTCGAAAAAGAAAAACGGGCAGCCGTGAAGCGTCCGCCCGGAATCCGCCGAAACCAGATGATCTCCTTCCCAGGACGCGTGTTCCCGGGCGAGCATATCCAGAATATCCTGTCGCTTTTCTTTTTCCCACCGCCGGAGATCTTCGTCCGTCACATAAGCCGCAAAATCGGCCAGACAACAACGCCCGCAACGCAGGCACTCCAGTTTACCTTCTTTTTCCATTGTTCCACTACATCTGTTGCCGGTGCGGCCCGCGACCAATCGCCGGGAGATCCCGTTTGGTCGGCAAAGAACCGCACCGGCCGTCATTTTGCGCAAAACGCGCCCCGAAAGCAAGCATGAAATCCCGAAAGCGCCATAACGCCGCTCTTCCTTCTTCAATGTCCGGTGCAATGTAGGGCGGGTCTTCAGTCACGCGTCGGGATCGATCCCGACCTTCACCTTCATGATTTTATTTCATATCCTTAATGATGTAGGGCGGGACTTCAGTCCCGCCTCTCCCAATCAGCACAGAACTTCGATACCCTGTGTTTCCGCAATCCCTTCCTGAAGCGACGTAGCGCAATCCTTGGCCCATCACTGCAATCTCATGTCTTTG
>DBPV01000148.1:1994-2607 GCA_002304995.1 Syntrophaceae bacterium UBA1411 | reverse complement strand
CAGCGTCCTCAGCCATTCGGGAAGAACACTCACCGGATAATACACGCCTCCCAGAAGCCAGGAAAGAACGGAAAAGAACCAGTTCAGCGGATCGCCTTTTTTGAAAAATAAAATGAAGGCGGCCGACAGAATGCCCATGCTGGAAAAGGCGGCTATCGACAAAACCAGTACGAAAAGCGCGGCCGGTATGTTTTGCAGGTCGAAGACCATCCCCGCCAGCAGCCCCCCCGCGATCAGGTAGAGAAAAATCCTGAGCGCGTTGAACACAAAAGCGTAAAGCGCCGTGCCGAAAAGAAAGACGCCGGGAGAAAGCGGCGTGGCAAGGACCGCTTCAAGCGTCCCGGCAACCTGCGCTTCCCGGATGCCGGCCGCAAAACTTCTCAACGCGGCGGAAAAGTAATTCTGGACGGCAATTCCGATGAGGACAAAGGGGAAATAAGCTCCGCCGTAAGCGCGCAGGGGACCGGCTGCGATATCGCCGAAGAGCCGGGCCAGAAAGAAAAACATCAGCACGAGGGGAAAGATGCCCAGAATCTCGAGAACAAAGGAGAGATTGTAGCTTGCCGCGATTCGCAAATCGCGGCGAAGAAATGCGCCCAGCGTCCGGATCATC
>DBPV01000148.1:760-1973 GCA_002304995.1 Syntrophaceae bacterium UBA1411 | reverse complement strand
CCCTGCGCCGCAATCCGGCCTTCCGCAAGGCGAAGGACGGTATCGGCCAGACACGCCACTTCCGGCAGATTGTGAGAGGCAAAAAGAAAAGTTTTTCCGTTTTTTGTTTCGTCGCGGACCAGATCGTAAAAGCGCTCCGACGCTTCCGGGCTGAGGCTCCGGGTGGGTTCGTCGGCGAGAATGACCGGCGGATCGTGCAGGAGCCCGCGCGCGATGGACAGGAGCTGCTTCATTCCCGTCGAGTATTCCTGAAATCTCCTGCCGCGCATTTGACAAAGTCCCAGACGGTCCAGCAAGCGGGTGATACCCGCTTCGCTTGCGGATCGGCTCATGCCCTGCAGCGCCGCAAAGAAGCGCAGATTTTGTTCGCCGGTGAGACGCCAGTAAAAGCTGCGTTCCTCTGAAGACATATAGCCGATGCGCCGACGCGCCAGGGCGGGGCTTTTTCCGACATCCGCGCCGCAGACGCGGGCCCGGCCGGCCGACGGCGTCACGAGCGTCGCCAGAATCTTGAGCAGGGTCGTCTTGCCGGCCCCGTTGGCGCCGACGATTGCGCAGACGCTTCCGTGGGGCACGCTGAAGGAGAGGTCGCAAAGAACGGACCGGCCGCCGAAAACCTTGCCCAGGCCGGCGCAGGCGACGGCCGATGAATCATCTTGTCTTTTCATCGCTCAGTGGGGAACCTCCTGTGCAGAGCGGGTCCGGAGCCTCTTCAGCGCCGGCCCAAACAGAAATCCGGGGAAGCGAAAAAAAGACCGGAGCAGACGGGCGCCGGCTCGGGTGATCCAGGACGACCGGCCGCCGAAAACAAGCGCCTTCCCTTCCGAAAGAAAAGAAACGGACGCGACACAAAATCCGCCCCAGCATCCCAGCACAGCATTGATCCACGTCCAGGGGAAGGCCGACCAATTCAGCGGGGCGCCTGAGCATGCGGCGGCGGCCGCCCGGCCGATAATTGCGTCGCCGGAAATCCAGCTCCACCCGGAAAGATTGTCCCCTTTCTGGCAGAAGACTTTTTGCCCGCCGGCCGTTTTGACGCCAACCAGGCGGTGAACGATGAGGCGGCCTTCTTCCCGGAAGAGAATCACATCCCCCCTGCGCAGTTCGCCCGGCCCGGCGGCTTCAATCACAACCGTGTCTCCTTCCTGCAAAAGAGGCAGCATACTGGTTCCGGAAATGGGAAAGGAAAGAGATCGCCGCGCCTCCCCGATAA
>DBPV01000148.1:0-707 GCA_002304995.1 Syntrophaceae bacterium UBA1411 | reverse complement strand
AAGGTCCGCACGATATCCGCGGAAGCCCCCTTGCCGTAAGCCGCAATCTTTGAGCCCGTCGTAATGTCGCCCGCCAGGCGGTTTCCCGCCGTAAAGATGGACTCCAGGACCGCGTTCCCGAGCGCCTGGTGCTCTACGGTGTAGCCCAGGCCGCTCGGCGAAAAGGCGGCGACGGCGCCCGTCTTTTCGGACGTCACGAACGCTTCGCCGATCGAGTAGGACGTGGGAATGGCAAAAAAACCGTTCAGGCAGTCGAAGGTCAGAAGAAACGTCAGCTTTCCGGCATTGCCGAGGAGCGCTATGTCTTCCAGGGAAAACAGCGGTTCGCCGGACCAGTGGGTGGCGTCGCCGTGTCCGACGTAGGCCGTAAGAAGCATTCCCCGGTTGATATGACCGACCAGCGCTCCTCTTGCGGCCGCCGTATCCGGATAAGTCCGCAAATAAACTTTTTGCGGCGTCACTTTCGCGCCGAGACGGCTGATGAAGCCGTCGCTGACCGTTTCGAAGAACAACTCGTTATTGTCCGCCGCGAAGAGCGCCTCCTTGGGCTTGTAAAAGAAAGATCTTTCATAGCTCAGGACTTTTGCGGCCAGCCGTCCCGCCATGGCCTTGCTGGAAGCGGGTATCCGGCCGATCATCATTTCCGGCAGGACATCGTCGCCTTCCACCGCGACATACCAGTTGTCGTCCGGCGTGACGCCGAGTTC
>DBPV01000140.1:25512-42788 GCA_002304995.1 Syntrophaceae bacterium UBA1411 | reverse complement strand
CCCTGCAGGACCGTCAAACCTTTTTCCACGCAGGTGTGCATCCGTTCTTCGTCAAGTTCGATGCCCTGCACGCGCGCTTTTTTCTCCAGACGCAGATGCGCGAGCAGTTCGCCCTCGCCGCAGCCCAGGTCCAGCACGCGGGCGCCCTGAGCAACGATATCGACAATAATTTGATGATCCGGTTTCATGGCATTTTTCTTCTTTCCTAACTTTGTCCGACATTGGCCAGAAAGTTCCTGATCAGGCGCGTTTCATCCTCGATTTCGATCAGAAACGCGTCGTGGCCGTAAGTCGAAACCAGATCGAAATAGGTGGTATAGGCATGTTTGCGCTTCAGCGCCCGGACGATTTCCTGCGACTGGTAGGAGGGATACAGCCAGTCGGATTTGAAGGAAATCACCAGAAAGCGGATGGACGTGCTTTTGACCGCCGGAATGAAGTGCAGCCCGGAAAGGTCGAAGTAGTCGAGCGCCTTGGTGATGTACAGGTACGAATTGGCGTCAAAGCGCTTGACGAAATTGTAGCCGCGGTAGCGCAGGTAGCCCTCCACTTCAAAATCGTCGGTGAACTGAAAACTCAGGTTTTCCTTTTTGAGACGGCGGGAAAACTTTTCCTCCATCGACTGGTCGCTCATGAAGGTGATGTGGCCGATCATGCGGGCGAGCGCCAGGCCGTTTTCCGGCTGGCCGGCGTCGTAATAGCTGCCCTTGCGCCAGGCCGGATCGGCCATGATGGCCTGCCGGATGACCTCGTTGAAGGCGATCTGCTGCGGCGAATGCTTGAGCGCCGTGGCGATCGGTATCGCGGAAAGAACGCGGTCCGGATAAGCCGAGGCCCACTGCAGAGTCTGCATGCCGCCCATCGAGCCGCCGATGACGCAAAACAGCTTTTCGATGCCGAGATGGTCGATCAGATGGCGCTGGGCTTCCACCATGTCCGCAATGGTGATCATGGGAAAATCCAGCGCATAGGGCCTGCCCGTTTCCGGATTCGGCGACGAAGGGCCGGTGCTGCCCTTGCAGCCGCCGATGACGTTGGAACAGATGACGAAATATTGGTTGGTATCGAGCGCGCGGCCCGGTCCGATCAGTCCGTCCCACCAGCCGGGCGTCCGGTCGTCGGGGGATAAGCCGGCGGCGTGCGCGTCGCCGGAGAGCGCGTGGCAGACCAAGATGGCGTTTGATTTTTCCGCGTTCGGCCGGCCGTACGTTTCATAGGCGAGCGTTACGGGTCCGATGCTGCGTCCGGACTGAAGCTTGAGCGGATGCGGCGGTTCGGCAAACGTAAAATAACGGGTTTCGACGATTTCCAGGGACTCTTTTTTCAACATACTCTTTTCCCGGCAGCGCCGGTTCTCCTGCCGGGAGTATTCCGGAGAGAATCCTTTGCCGCCATGTGTTCAGACAATTTCCAGCATTCTTTCAATGGAGACACGCGCCCTGTCGGCTGTTTCCCGCGGCACGGATATTTCAAACGTATTGTGCGCAAGCGACCGACGGATCTTTTCCAGCGTGACCTTCTTCATATTCGGGCAGACGGCCCGCTCCGAAGCGGGATAAAAACGTTTGTGCGGATTTTCCTTCGCGAGCCGGTGCAGAAGGCCGATTTCCGTGGCGATGATGAACTCGGTTGCCCCGGACGTCCGGACGGTATCGCACATCTTTTCCGTCGAGGCGGCAAGGTCGGCCGAACGGATGACCTCCGGCGTACACTCGGGATGGGCGAGGACCATCGCTTCGGGATGAAGCCGCCGGGCCTCATCGATATCTGCGGGGGCGATCCGGGCATGCGTCGGACAAAAACCGTTCCAGACGATGAAGGGATGATCCAGTTGCCGCGACACATAATCCGCCAGATAGCGATCGGGAACGAAAATAATTTCGCTGCCGCTCCGGAGGATATGCCGCGCCATCGTGAGGGCGTTTCCCGACGTGCAGCAGAAGTCGCAAAGCGCCTTGACCTCGGCGGTCGTGTTGACGTAGCACAGTGCGGTCGCCTGCGGATGCTTCGCCTGGAGGGCGCGCAGATCATCGGGTGTGATCATGTCCGCCATGGGACAACCGGCTGCGGCATCGGGCAGCAGAACCGTTTTCCCGGGCGACAGAATCTTGGCCGTCTGGGCCATGAAATGAACGCCGCAAAACACGATGACGTCCGCGTTCGTGCGGGCTGCCGTCATGCTCAGGCCGAGGGAGTCGCCGACGTAGTCGGCGATGTCCTGGACCTCGGGAAGCTGGTAGTTGTGCGCCAGGATGACCGCATTATTTTCTTTTTTCAATTTTGCGATTTCTTCGGTAATCTTCATGCCGTCTTTCCCGAGGGGGATCTGCTGCCCCGTCTTACGGGCAGGGCCGCTTTGCTTTCTTTGCCGGTTAAAAGGTCGGCGAGCGTGATTTTCTCCATGGCGTCGCGGATGGTGCGGCTCAGGCTCGCCCACGTGTCGCGCGACGGACAGACGGGATACCTTTTGCAGCTTTGCGGATTTTTTACGCACTGCACCAGGCAGGTTTCCCCTTCGACGGCCTCGACAATGTCGCAAAGCGTTATCGTTTCGGGCGCCCGGGCCAGCGCATAACCGCCGCGCGCTCCCCGGATGGAACGGATAAGGCCTGCTTTGCGAAGCGGAATGACGATCAGGCTGAGATATTTTTCAGAAATATCCTCGCCTGCGGCGATATCCTTGAGAAAAACGGATTTATCCTGCGGCGCGCCCGCCAGGGCGATCATCAGCCGAACGCCGTAGCGCGACCGTGTCGAGAGTTTCATGTACACATTCCTTAAAGTGCCGTATTCCCCGGTAAAAAAAACGCTCGTGACCGGAGACCACTCATACACTATTTTATTGGTAGTAATTAGGACAGAAAGGCGAATTTGTCAAGAATTGCTTTTCGTTTTTTGTCAGGGCCCGGGATCGACCGGATCGAATTCCGGAACGGGCGGTTCGGGCGGAGCGGGACCGCCCGCCGGCGAAGAAAGATATCCCGTTTTGAAATCGTTTGAGAAGATGTACAGTTTGTCTCCGGCAACAATTCTGCTTCCCCGGCCCAGGCGATTCCAGATCAAAAGCGCCCGGTAAGGCACGTTGAAGCGCGCGGCGATGCCGGTCAGCGTGTCTCCTTTTTTCACGGTGTAGACAAAATCATTTCTGGTCTTCAGCCATTCCGCGAGCAATTTTTCAAGGCGTTCGGCAAATCCGGCGGATGAGCCGGGCGGAACGGCCAGGCGGTGGGCGCCGGACGGCAGATGGTAGTATTTGATTTGCGGATTGAGATCCTTGACGGTCTTGAAGGTGGTGTTGGCCGCCCGGGCGAGAAGGTACAGGGGCGCCGGCTGGGCGACTTTAATTTCGACCGTCTCGAAGTTTCTGGGGCGGTAAAGATCGTCCGGTAGAAGGACGTAGCCGAAGCGGGCCGGATTGGACATGATGATCTTGGCTGCAAGAATCCGGAAAACGTAGCGCTGCGTTTCCTGGTTCAGGTAAAGCCGGTAGTAGTTGTTTTCCTGCTGGACGAGGATCTCGGATTTCAGTCCGTCCTCTCCCATGTTGTAAGCGGCCGCGGCCAGCGTCCAGGAGCCGAAAAGCGCGAAGAGCTCCCTGAGGTAGCGCAGCGCCGCCTGCGTTGCCCGGTAAACGTTTCTGCGCTCGTCGATATCGTTGGAAATGTCAAGGCCGTATTTGGTTCCCGTGCTTTCGATGAACTGCCAGTAGCCGGCGGCGCCCTTGTTGGAAAAGGCCAGCGGCCGCAGCGAACTTTCCGCAATCGTGATATATTTGAGGTCGTCGGGCAATCCCTGTTCGCGGAGGACTTTTTCAATGTATGGAAAATAGCGGTTGGCGCGCTTGAGCCACAAAATGATGTCGTCGCTGTTGTCCAGGGAGACCAGCAGTTCGCGCTCCAGCCGCTCGCGAATTTCCGGATCGGACAAAGGAACCGTTTCGCCGCAGAAGGAAAGAGGCGGTTTGATGCGGATGGCTTCCACAATGGCCTGGCCGGCGGACAAAGGCGGCTTGTTCTGGGCAAGGGCGGTCGATCCGGCCAAAGTCAGGACGATTAAAAACGCGGCGCAAATCAATCTGATAAAAGGCTTCAAGGCAAAAAACTCCCGGGTTGTGGGCCGTCCGTGACCGATTTAAGGTTCAGGCGCTGACGGATTATAGGCCCAAAGAAAAGGAATTGTCAATCGACCGCTCAATCAGCCGTACCATGGCAAGACTTAACCGGCAGAATCGAAAAAAAGCAAGGCCGGCATTCATCCTTTTTGTCGTTTGGAAAGGACTGTGATATGAAAAGGCTGCAAAGCGCGTTTCCCCGGCCGCTTTGAATATCCGCAGTGATTTTTTTACAAAGGAGAAAGACATGCAGTCCAGTCTGTACATCAGCAGCCCCATCAACGCCATTCTGGAGGGATTTTACCGCGACGACATCACTGTGGACGCGTTGCGAAAAAAAGGCGATTTCGGCATCGGCACCTTCAATCAGCTCGACGGCGAAATGATCGCGCTGCACGGCTCCTTTTTTCAACTGGATCTCCACGGCGACGCCTTCCCCGTAGAGGGAGACAAAAAGACGCCCTTCGCCACCATGTGCCATTTCAAGCCGATTCTGGAGGAGGAGATAACCCAGCACCTCACGCATGCGGCCTTCGAGAGGCATCTCAAACTCATCCTGCCTTCCGACAACATGTTTTATGCCATCTATATGACGGGGCGGTTCAAATCGGTCCGCACGCGGTCCGTTCCGCGCACCGAAAACTACAAACCTCTGTCCGAGGCAACCGACGGGCAGAAGATTCGCCGCTTTCAGAATGTCGAGGGCCATCTGGTCGGGTTTTACACGCCGCCTTTCGTGCCGTCGATCAATGTGCCCGGCTACCACTTGCACTTCATCGACAAGGAGTATCGCGCGGGCGGTCACCTGCTCAACTGCGAGCCGGAAAAACTGGACATCCGCCTGCAGATTTTTTTCAGCATGGAGCTCACGCTCCCCAAGACGCTCGATTATCTCACCGCGTCGTTTGTCCGCAACGCCGAAAAGGATCTGGAAAAAGCCGAACGCTGAGAAGAAAGGCCCGAGGCCATGAGCTTTTCCACCGCCGCGCTGCTCATTTTTATTCTGGTTTCACTGGCGCATCTGGCCGCCGAGGCGCTGCGCTCGCGGATCGGCCGTTACGCGACCAAGCCGCTTCTCATGCCCGCCCTTATTTTGTATTGCCTCGCGTCAGCCGCTTGGGGAAATCCTCTTCTCATTCTTGCGCTTGGCTTTGCCTGGCTGGGCGATGTCCTGCTTTTGCTTCCCGCACGCCATCCCCGCCGCTTCCTGATCGCCGGGCTCGGCGCATTTCTGCTCGGCCATGTTTGTTACATCGCTGTGTTTGCCTCCTATCTTTCCGCTGGGCGAAGCGTCCCCGTCTGGGGATGGATTCTCGCGGCGATGTTTGTTGCCGCGGGCGTCGCCGCTTGGCGGTATCTTGCGCCGCACGCAGGCGGAATGCGCCGCGGCGTGGCCCTGTACATCATTGTCATAACCCTGATGGGCGCAAGCACGGTCCTCCCCCTGGGCTGCGCCAATCCGGCCGGCGTTCTTGCGACCGCGGCGGGAGCCTTTGCCTTCATGCTTTCCGACACGATCAACGCCTGCCACAGATTCGTGCGTCCGGTTCCCCTGGAGTGGCTCTTCACCATGGGCTTTTACCTGGCCGGCCAGTTTCTCCTGGCGCGGGGAATTCTTCTGTTATGAAAAACGCGGGGATAAAACCCAAAAGCCGCAGCAATATGTTTTTAATGGCGTTTTTCTGTTGACAGACCCGCCTGTTATTCTTATACTTCCGTCCGCCATTAGTAAAATCTGGACCAATACTTGTTGCTGAATCCGCCTGTGACTCCGGTTTAAGGATATGAACATGGACAATCTCTTTTTTGAAAAACCGATTCTCAATTCGCCTTATGAATACCCCGCCCGCCATTGGGAACTCGACGCTCAGGGCCAGCCGACGCAGAAGATCATCGAAAAGCGGCGACGGGCTGAATACATTACCCCGATTCCCAAACCCAAAAAGCGAAAAGACACGTCATCCCAGCAGGATTTAATCTTTGATGAGGGCAAGGGCCTGTCCACACAGGATCAGCAGTATGATCCGACGCCGCTTATTAACAATCTGCGGACGCATGTGGACAAATGGCGCTCTCTTCCCAATCCCAGAGACTGGAAAGTGACGCCGGAAACCACCCGGCTGCTTCAGCACTGGCGGAAACACAAATTCAGTTCCTACCGGCCGTTCTTTTGCCAGATTGAAGCCGTTGAAACGGTCATCTGGCTTGCCGAGGTGGCCCCCAATGAAAAAGCGGGAAAAGATTTTCTGGCTCATCTGGAAAACGCCAACCATTACGCCAATCCCGATCTGGCGCGTTTGGCCCTGAAACTTGCAACGGGGGCAGGGAAGACAACCGTCATGGCCATGCTCATTGCCTGGCAGACCATCAATGCCGTGCGACATCCGGGAAGCAAGAAGTACACACGTGGTTTTCTGGTGGTCACGCCGGGAATTACGATCAAAGACCGTCTGCGTGTGCTCCAGCCCAACGATCCCGACAGCTATTATAAAAACCGGGAACTGATCCCTAATGACATGCTGCGCGAACTGGAACGCGCCAAAATCGTCATCACCAACTATCACGCCTTCAAGCTGCGAGACCGTGTTGAGCTTTCCAAGGGTGGGCGTTTGCTGCTTCAGGGAAAAGGCGGCGAAGAAATTCAGTCGTTGGAAACAGAGGGCCAGATGCTTCAGCGTGTGATGCCTGGTCTGATGGGCATGAAGAATGTTCTGATCATCAATGACGAAGCGCACCACTGCTATCGAGAAAAACCCGATCGTAAAGAAGACGAAGACCTCAAGGGAGATGACAAGAAAGAAGCCGAAAGCAATAATGAGGCTGCGCGTCTCTGGATTAACGGCCTTGAAAGCGTGAAACGCAAGATCGGGGCAATCCAGGTTATCGATTTGTCCGCCACACCGTTCTTCCTGCGCGGTTCCGGTTATGCCGAAGGCACGCTTTTCCCCTGGACAATGAGCGACTTTTCTCTGATGGATGCCATCGAGTGTGGCATTGTCAAACTGCCGCGCGTGCCGGTGGCGGACAATATTCCCGGCAACGACATGCCGATGTTTCGCAACCTTTGGGAGCACATCCGCAAAGATATGCCCAAAAAAGGAAGGAGTAAAGCTGCCGGACTGGACCCGCAGAAACTTCCGACGCAACTGAAAACCGCCCTGGAAGCCCTTTATGGACACTACGAAAAAACATACAACCTCTGGCAAAAAAACAAGATGAAACTTCCGCCCTGTTTCATCGTCGTGTGCAACAACACCTCAACATCCAAGCTGATTTATGACTACATTGCGGGCTACGAACAACCGATAAAAGAAGACGGTGTAACGCCACCGCCTTTTTTGGGCGCGCTGCGGCTGTTTTCCAACTACGATGAATATGGAAATCCCCTGGCGCGGCCGCGCACGCTGTTAATCGACAGTGAACAACTGGAATCAGGAGATGCCCTTGACGACAACTTCCGCACCATGGCGAAAGATGAAATCGAACGTTTCCGCCGGGAAATCATTGAACGCACCGGCGACCGCAGCCAGGCCGACAATCTGACGGATCAGGACCTGCTGCGGGAAGTCATGAACACGGTCGGCAAGAAAGATACCCTAGGAGATTCCGTTCGCTGCGTCGTCTCGGTGTCCATGCTCACCGAAGGATGGGACGCCAACACCGTCACGCACGTGCTGGGTGTCCGCGCTTTCGGCACCCAGCTTCTGTGTGAACAGGTCATTGGCCGCGCCCTGCGCAGACAGTCCTACGATCTCAATGATGAAAATCTTTTCAACGTGGAATATGCCGACGTGCTGGGCATCCCCTTTGATTTCACCGCCAAACCGGTTGTCGCCCCGCCGCAGCCGCCGCGTGAGACCACCCGTGTTAAAGCCATGCGCCCGGAACGTGACCCTCTGGAAATCCGTTTTCCCCGTGTGGCAGGCTATCGCGTAGAGCTTCCGGAAGAAAAACTGATCGCCAAATTTGATAAAGACTCTGAACTGGACTTGACCCCCGATCTTGTCGGCCCGACCAACACCCGGAATCAGGGCATCATTGGTGAAGGCGTTGATCTCAATCTGATCCATACCGGCGATCTGCGCACCTCAACACTGATCTTTCATCTGACCACCCGCTTGATCAATACGAAATATCGCGATCCCGGCGATGAACCCAAATGGCACCTTTTCGGGAAATTGAAACGCATTACCAAAGACTGGCTGGATCATTGTTTGATCTGCAAAGGCGGCACGTACCCCGCCCAGCTGATGTATCAGTCTCTGGCGGATATGGCCTGCGAAAAGATTACCACCGCCATTACCCGCACACTGGAGGGAAGTCATCCCATTGTGGCTGTGCTCGATTCCTACAATCCCACCGGCTCCACCCTGCATGTCAATTTCAATACCTCCAAAACCGACCGCTGGGAAACCGACGCCCGGCGTTGTCACATCAACTGGGTGATACTGGATAGCGACTGGGAGGCGGAATTCTGCCGGGTGGCGGAAGCGCACCCGAAAGTGAGAGCCTACGTTAAAAATCATAATCTGGGTCTGGAAGTTCCTTATCGCTATGCGTCCGAGACACGCGCCTACATTCCCGATTTTATCGTGCAGGTGGACGATGGCCTGGGCGATAAAGACCTGCTCCACCTGATTGTTGAAATCAAAGGCTATCGGCGCGAGGACGCCAAAGAAAAGAAATCAACCATGGATGCCTACTGGATTCCCGGTGTGAACAATAACGGTCAGTATGGCCGTTGGGCCTTTGCAGAATTTACCGAAGTCTATCAGATCGAATCGGATTTTAAAGCCAAGGTAGAAGAAGAGTTCAACAATATGATTGGACAGTTTACGATTGTTTCCAAGGAGTAAACGGTATGGCAGCCGCACGATTAAAAATATTCATCAGCAGTGTTCAAGGCGAATTTAAACAAATCCGACAGGATTTGAAGGCGTTTCTTCTGGGAGACGCTTTTTTACATCGGTTTGTGGCCGACGTTTTCCTTTTCGAGGATTTGCCGGCGAAAGATCGCCGTTCGGACGAAGTCTATCTGGATGAAGTAAAGCGCTGTGATATTTACATCGGCCTTTTCGGATACGAGTACGGCAGTGAAGACGCAAACGGTGTGTCGCCTACTGAACATGAATATAATTACGCAACCAAGCTTCGGAAGACAAGACTCATTTATGTTTGGGGAGTGGAAGAAAAATCGCGTTTACCAAAAATGAAAAATCTGATCAACAGGGCCAGCGCCGAAGTTATCCGTCGCCGCATTGATAATGTCAATGCCTTAACTTCGGCAGTCTATGCAAGTGTCGTTGAGCATCTTGACTGCATCGGCTCTTTGCGTGTGCCGCCTTTTGACACAGCTGCCTGCGATAAGGCTGGTCTTAATGATCTGTCCCGCAAACGCATTGACTGGTTTTTGGAAACAGCCCGCCGGGAACGAGCCTTTCCTCTCAAACCCAACACGACAACGCATGCGTTACTGACGCATCTCAATCTGATAGAAAACGAAAAACCTGCGAATGCCGCGTTACTCCTGTTTGGTTCTAATCCCCAGCGTTGTCATCGCAGCGCCGAAACCAAATGTATCCATAGCCACACCACTCAGTATCAACGCCCGTTCGCATCCCAACAGATCTATACAGGAGATCTTTTCGAGCAAGCCGATCAGGCCCGCGATTTTGTGCTGGCTAAAATCAATCGCGCCGTTGGTGTCCGCTCTGAAAGCAACGTTGCCCCTGCAACTTACGAATTGCCGCCGGATGCCATTGGAGAAGCGATTGTGAATGCTATTGCTCACCGTGATTATTACAGTAATGCTTCCGTGGAAGTTCGCCTGTTTTCCGACCGGCTCGAAATTTGGAATCCTGGAAGATTGCCCAGCAACCTCACCATCGATGATTTGCGCACCGATCACCCCTCCGTGCCCAATAACCCCCTGATTGCCGAATCGCTTTACCTGACAAGATACATTGAAAAGGCAGGCTCAGGGACACAACGGATGATTGACCTTTGCCGGGAGGCAGGTTTACCAGAGCCACAATTTGAGCAGCGCAGTGGTTCATTTGTGATTACCCTCTGGAGGGATTGGCTGACAGTAGAAGCTATCCGTCAATTAGACCTGAATGAAAGACAGCGGCAGGCAATTCTTTTTGTTAAGGCCACTGACCGCCTGACTAATATGGACTATCAGAAAAATTTTAGTATTTCAAAACCGACGGCATCGAGAGATCTTGAAGACATGGTCAAAAAAGGAATATTGGAGAAGATAGGAATTACGGGCAAGGGAACTTATTACATCTTGAATCGCAAAGGGCTCACAAAGGGCTCAAAGGGCTCATGAGCAGGAAAAGATGTAAAGGGCTCACAAAGGGCTCAAACGACTCATCCCGCACATGGGAAACCAGACATAAACACGGCAAACCCGACATGATCAAAAGGATAATTGCATGGCAAAGAAGGTAACGAATAGCTCAAAAACAATAGAAACGCTCATTCACGATGAAGCCAAGCGCAAAAACATACCCACCGCCGAGTTTCAATCTGTGTTGCAAAAAGAAGCGCAAGACCCGCTGAAAGTCGCCTATCCGCGTAATGCAGCAGGCTTAGATGAAGAAAAGCAAAACCGCAACCGCGATCTGGACCCGCAACTCGTCTGGCGCGGCAAAGACGAAAAAGACTGGTCGGATCTGGTGGTCCATCTTTGAAGAACGATTTATTTTGCTATGCGTTCCTGAATAAATTTTTAAATGGAGAATGGAATGAAGTTTTGGGTTGGTGTGACAGATAATAATTGGTATAAATTTCTTGCAAATTTACAGCCCGACGAAGTTAATTTTTGGCAGCCAAGCGCAAAACCGCCATTCACGAGTGCGCCGATGGGACTTCCTTTTCTTTTTAAACTAAAGCGACCATATAATCATATTGCCGGTGGCGGCTTCTTTGTCACATATAGTTCATTGCCACTGCCCTTGGCATGGGAAGTATTTGGACCGAAAAATGGCTGTTCGTCTCTTGACGAACTTCGCAATATGATACGAGACCTCACTGCAAGTAATCGTGTCGATGGTCAAATAGGATGCACCGTTCTGGCAAATCCTTTCTTCTTTGATCCTGCAACGTGGATTGCCGATCCGGCAGGTTGGGCTACGAATATCGTCCGGGGGAAAATGTACGATTCGTACGATGAGGCCGGTTCGGAGATATGGAAAAATGTGCAGGCTAGATTAGATATGCTTCAATTTGAAAATCTACAATTAGAGCGACCAAAAAATGTCGCAGAGCCTAATCAGAAATACGGAGCACCTGTTACGGTTCGTCCAAGACTGGGGCAATCTTCCTTCAGGGTACTGGTAACAGATGCATATCAACGTAGGTGCGCTATAACGGGTGAGCGTACGCTATTAGCCTTAGAGGCTGCACATATTGTTCCTTACGCCGAAGAAGGTGTACATGATGTGCGAAATGGTCTTTTGCTCAGAGCCGATTTCCACAGACTTTTTGATGCAGGTTTGGTGAGTGTTACACCGGACCTTCGGATAAAAATCAGCAAACGAATCAAGGAAGAATGGTTCAACGGACAAGCGTATTATCGACTTGATAATAATCCATTATCGGTTTTACCCACACATCCTTCGATGCGGCCGGATCCTGATTGTTTAAATTGGCACTATCGGAATAAATTTCAAGCATAGTCAGAGGAATTTATGATTTCAGAATATTTATTGAAAGAATTGATCGTGTTCAGGCATGAAAGAGATTGGGAACAATTTCATACGACGCGTAATCTTGTATCTGCATTGTGTGTCGAATCTGCCGAACTTTTAGATATATTTAGATGGGCAAGTGATTCAGAAATAGAATCTACTCCTGAACAACGGCGTAAGGATATTGAAAGTGAAATTGCTGATGTTGCGATACTATTGACGTATTTTTGTCATGACTTGAATATTTCTCTGGAAGATGTTGTGCAAAAAAAGATTGAAATCAACCGCAATAAATATCCCGTGGAAAAAGTAAAAGGTATTTCTACGAAATATAATAATCTGGACTAAAAATGGGTTCATCGACAATCAGGCCAATCCCGGGGTGCCGTTTCACAAACTGGGAAAAGCCAAAGTTAAAAAATTCTGGTCTATTCGCGTCGACAGCGATTTACGCCTGATTGTCCATAAAAGGAAGACAGCCTGCTTTTGTGTTACGTCGGCCACCACGATACTGCTTATGTCCGGACGGAATCCCGGATGCTTATTACGCATCTTCAGACAGAGGCTGCGCAACTTGTTGAAATTCAATATAACCGACGCCTGCCAAGGATTAGCGCATCCGGTTATTTCTGAAATAATTCGACAGCATTTAAGAATATCTTGACATCTCCAGCCGCCTTTCTTATATTGCTTATTGCAAAAAATCAGTACCGCATCAAGCTTTAAAGACGTATCTACAATTATTATGATGGTTTTACCATCGCAGGAGTCAGGCAACATGAAGAAGGTGATTGGCGCTTTATTCATTTATGTCGCTGCTGGTGTTCTTTTTTTCGTTTCAGTCAGTAATGCAGGTGTGGTAACGGCGACCGGTGAAGGCCCATCTAAAAGCGAGGCTATTCAGAGTGCGTTGCGGCGCGCCGTTGAACAGGGCGTGGGAGTGCTGATTAAATCTACAACCCGCGTCGAAGACTTCCAGATCATGGAAGACAAGATTTACAGTCATAGTCAGGGCTATGTATCCAAATATGAAATCTTGAGTTCCTTGAAAAAAGGCGACGAGCATGTGGTAACCGTCAAGGCGGTCGTTGATGAAGTTGTCCTGAAAGAAGATCTCAAGGCCATCGGAGCGCTGAAGATGGAAATGGGAAACCCGAGGATTCTTGTCGCCTTCAGCAACAAGCCCTCCGGCAAGGCCTTCTTCAACAACAGGGTATTTCTTGATGAAATCTTCAATGGCATCGTAGAGGCGCTGACCGACCAGAAATTCCGCGTCGTGGATAAAAAATCGGCGCAGAGCTTTGCCCGGCAGCTCGTTCATACTCATGAAATCAGCGATATCGACAAAGCGGCAGCGGCCGGACTTCGCTATCAGGCCGAATACACTCTGTATTATGATGTCAGCGGCAGCGTCAAGCAGGGTGAGGTGAACACCACTGTTCAGACCCGGATTAAAGCGCAGCTCATTGACAATACGCGCGCCCAGGTGGTGACGAGCAAAGTTGTGGAAACAGCGGCTCACGGTCAGGACAAGGAAACAGCTATGGAACAGGCCGCCCGCGACGGCGGCAAGAAGGTTGTCGGTCCAATGCTGGAACAACTCCGGCAGACGTGGGAAGAAATGTATCAGCGCGGCTCTCTTTATATGGTGATCATCGAGGGTATGAATAATGCCGATGTAATCTCTGCCTTTACAGAAAAGTTGGAAAAATTTGCCGCCGTTACAGCCGCCAGAGAAGTTGAATCCGGCGGCGGCAAAGCCACGTTTGAGGCGGAATACAAGGGAAAGCGGGATCAACTGGACCGTGACATTGCGCGCGCGGCCGGAGAACTGGGGTGGAAGCTGAAAAAAGTGCGCGCGGAAGGCGCAAGAAGCATTTGGAAGAAAGAACTATGAGCCGGAAGACGGAGGTGTCTCGCGTGACCACAAGGAAACTTTCAGGGCGTATTTCCCTCATCATTATTTGTCTGATGTTTGCTTCAACGCTGATGGCTGCCGAGATTCGCAGCTACAAAGAAACGGTAAAAGTGCAGGTCAGCGGCGATGAGTATAGTGCCTTGCAGGCCGCGAAACAAAAAGCAAAGGAACAGGCCCTGGCCCGTTTCGTTCAGGAAGTCTATCCGGGACAATCAGAAAAATTGAACCTCGGAGGCGACGACCGCTTCATCGAAGATCTCAAAGTCCTGGAAACAAACGTCGGCGGCCTTTTCTCGAAGGAAATGACGGCTGTGGTCAATGTCACGATCAATGAAAATGCAGTAGCCCACTATTTAAACCGACAGGGAACGGCTGTCGGAAAAAATGACGACCGGCGTGTTATTGTGATTCTTGTCCCCGGAAGAGTCGACTCCGGCGATGCGCCGGTCATAATCGATAAAATAAGAGGTGAAATCCGGCGCACTTTAACCGCTGCGGAATTTACCGTTATCGATGATCCTGAGCATGCCCGGAAACTGGAATCCCTTACATCCAGTGATCTGGACTATGATAAGCTGGCCGCTCAGGTGGAAGGACTGGGAGAATGGCTGATTCTGGCCAAGGTCGATACAAGAATCATTAAAGGCCAGCACGATAAAACCTTCCATACCCTGATCACAGGCAAAGCGGTGGCGATCTCCAGTCGCGATCTTCTCTGGGAAGGCAATATTGACGGGACAGCGCGCGGCGGCGCCGAAGCGGACGCTTTTATCGGCCTGACCAAAGCCGCAATCGCAGGCGGCAAGAGCTTTGCGGAGGATGCGCTTCATGGATTGCAATCCAAAAGTGTCATCGGTGAAAAGCGCGGTGTCCGCTATGAGGTCGTGATGAAATTGGGCGGCAATTATCGCACAGAACGTAAAGTTGTAAAGCTTCTGAAGAACGAAATCCCCGGATTAAAAAGCGTCCACCAGAAACAAAGGGGGAAGGGTGATCTGGTGATCGACGTGTTTTATATTGGGAAAATTGACGATCTCGTGGATTTATTGGACGATCATTTCAGAAACGACCCGGTTCTCAAAAGACTTAACCCCCAGATTGACGGAAATAAAATTATTTTCCGTTAATCGTTCATACAGATAAAAAGCAAAGGCTTCAGATGTGGTAACAATTTCTGTTAATCCCCGAATGAAGAAGATGCTCTGCTTTCTTGTGATCGGGGGAATGGTCCTTTCGGTATGGGCTTGCGCAACGGACAAGAAGTCACAAAAATCGGACGCGCCGGTCGCTGTGCCGGGACTGTCGACAGCCACATCGGTGATCGGACAAGTCATCACACCGGCCTCTGTGCGCGATACCGTGGATTCTTTGGAGTCGGCACTCATCGCCATCCGTCTTTCCAATACATCTCTTTTGCATACGCCTCTGTCGGAAAATTGCCAGTGGCCGGCTCAGATGAACAACGCACCCTCGTCAGATACGCTTCTGAAGATGGGAGTGTCCGGCGCACTCGCTTCACAAGGAAAAAGTGCGGCATTTGAGGGAGATCCGCGCACAGGGTTGCCGCGGCCGACGTCGCCTCTTTATCTTCTGCTGAAAGAAAAAGAAACGGTTTTGCGGAGGGCTAAACCACCCAGACGAAATGGTCACAGAAATGCCCTGCGTGCTTTTGGCGTCGTCAGTTTAAATAACAAAGAGGTCGAGGAATTGGAGCGGGAACTGGTAGCCTACGAAAGAGGCGCCAAGAAGTGTCAGGGATTGATCGGCACAACCGCGAAGACGTTCCAAAGGGGAATCAAGGAAAAATATTGTGAAAATAAGGCGCTTAAGATTGTCAAATTGGACGGGCAATGGGAAAGCAAAAAAGCGGAAAGGGATGATGCCAGAAAGCAATTTGCACCGCTGGCAAAAAACGTCTTACGTGTAACACTGGCCAATCTGGATTATCTGGGGGTCGCCTTGACCCAGATGACAGGTGTCATTTGGAAAATGTCTTCCGCTATTAAAAATGCAAAAAAAGAATTTCAGAAATTGTCCCCCCGGGAAGTGGCAATGATGGTGTCCCGGCTTGAAAATATCAAAAAAATAGCCCCGTATTTTCCGCGGTATATGTCCGATCAGATCAAGATTTATAAAGACATCTACAGTGTTTTAAAAGAAGACTACGATGATCTTCTCGATGAAGATGAAAAAAAAGTGGCACAACGGATTCTGGACAGGGTTGAAACCGCTGAACTCGCTTATGCCGGGATCCGGGAAGAAATTGCGGCGCTGGCAGTCAGTGAAGATGAAGTTTTTTCCAACACTGAACTGTTTACGGGAGACAGTCTCGCCGCTTTCGAGTCGCCAGAAGACCGGCCAGCGAAAAAATCGAAGCCGATTTGCGGGACATCGCGATCATTGCCTATGGAACACAAAGGGATTTAATTGTGCAGGAGGAGACGCGACCATGAAAAAGATAATCTGGTTACTTGCAGCAGTCTGTGGATGCCTCGTGCTGTTTGGCTGTGCGGCAAAAGAGGAATATTTCGTAAAGGAAGCAGCAGCCGTGAAAACCGATGCGCTCGAACCCGTCATTTTTCGTTCGGATAGACTTGCTGCGTCTTTGCGGAAAATTAAACCACGCCTTGTCACCGAACAAAGTGAAATTGACGAATTCATGGCGCAGATCAAAAGCGAGATCGAGAAAACAAAACGTTTTAAATATGTCATGGTACTAAAAAAGGAAGATATCACGGAAGAAACAGAAGGGTTCGTGATCTTTCCGGAAGTGATGTCCATGAATATGGAGATCCGCAATACCGTCGATCCGAAAAGAAAAAAGTATATCGCCTCCGGCAGCGCCTGCCTTAAAGTGTTTGACGTGAACAAACCATCAAAAGAATTTGAAATATTTACGGCTCAACACCATTTTGAAAAAATGCACAGGATAACCGCCGGCAAGGCGCCGACGGAGTTCGAATTAAATCAACAGAAAAAAGACCTTTTACGAGTGATCTTCGTCGATTTGGCAATTCAACTCGGGGATAAATTCAATCCCAGCTACGAAATGGGGACGATTGAAAAAATATCCGGCAAAACGGTCTATGTTCATATCAAAACGGACCGCCTGCGATATCTGAAAGCTGCACAGCAACAAATTGCCGTTATCGACGAGGACAATAAACCACTGGCGACGATTGAGTCTGTCCGGATTGAAGACGGAAGCCTGACGGGCAGCCTGTATTCCAAAACAAACAGAACCATCAAGCCCGGCATGACAGTGCGGGCAAGGATTTATGTGTCAAAAAATTAATACGGAGCTGAATGAAGAAAATTCAACTTTCTTTATGATCTGCGCTAAACGATCGACCGGCTGTCGAAGTTTTCCGGTGCAGGCTGTTTCTCAAATTCCCAGGTAGGCTTTTTTGACGTTTTCGTCGCGGAGGAGATCGGCGGCTTTGCCTTCCAGCGTGATGACGCCGTTTTCCAGGACGTAGGCCCGGTGCGAGAGTTTGAGCGCCATCGCGGCGTTTTGCTCCACGAGGAAAAGCGTGGTCGCGTTTTCCCG